>JAKATJ010000022.1:4493-23112 GCA_021828005.1 Actinomycetes bacterium
CAGCCCGGTGGTCCCGCACAGCCCGGTGGTCCGGGGCAGCCGCACGTGGGTAAGCGCCGCGTCGTCGCCCACGAGGACGAGCACGCCGATGGGGGTGTCGAGCGACAGCCGCGCCGCATCGTGGCCGATCTGGTCGTCGCCGGCCTCCGTCATGGTGCCTCCTCCGTCATGGCGCCTCCTTTCGCAGCGGTGTGGCGATCGACCACAGGTGCGTCAACGCGTAGGAGCGCCACGGGCGCCACCGCTCCGCCAGTGAGAGCGCGGCCGACGGCGCGGACGGCGCTCCGAGGCGCGCGAGCGCGCGCCGGACCCCGAGGTCGCTGGGCAGGAACACGTCCGGGTCGCCGAGCGCGCGCAACGCGACGTGCGACGCCGTCCACGCGCCGACTCCGGGCAGCGTGACGAGCCGGGCGACGACCTCGTCGGGGTCTGCGCCGGCGTCGAGGGCGAGCGACCCGTCGTCCGCTGCCCGTGCGAGCGCCAGCAGCGCCTCCCGCCTCGCTCCCGGCATCGCGAACGCCTCGAGTGGCGCGGCGAGCACCTCGGCGGGGGTGGGGAAGACCCGGTCGGGTGGTGGCGCGGCGAGCACCTCGGCGGGGACGTCCAGATCCCTGCTGGCCGCCGCCGCCCGTGGCCCAGCCGCGTCGACAAGGCGAGCGACCACCCGGCGAGCGGCGGCGACGGACACCTGCTGCCCTGCGACGGCGCGAACCGCGGCCTCGAACTCCTCGGCCGCGCCGGCGACCCGCAGGCCGGGGGTCGCGCGGACGAGGGGACCTAGCAACGGGTCGGATCCGAGGGCGGCGTCCACCGCTCCCGGGTCCGCGTCAAGGTCGATGAGCCGCCGGCACCGCGCGACCGCCGCCGAGAGGTCGGACAGCTCGGCGAGCGTCAACGTCGCGGCGACATGGCCGACAGCTGGCGCCAGGGCCACGAGGGCGTCTCCGTGGGGGAGCCGGAGGGTACGCGTGTACGTCCCGTTCTCGAAGGTCTCGAGGCCGTGCACGGCCCGCGCGCCGAGGAAGGCGAGCACCTCTGCCACCGCCATCGGACGGCGGTACGGGAGGCGGAGGGCGATCGTCGTCGCGGCTCCCGTTCCCGTGCGACGCTCCGATGAAGGGAGGCGGCGTCGGGAGCGGACCGTGCGCGCTCGCAGCTCGGTCGGCGTGCGGCCGAGCAGCTGCCGGACCGTGTCGTCGAACTGCCGGACGCTCGCAAAGCCGGATGCGAACGCGATCTCCGCCATCCCGAGCCCGGTCGTCTCGACGAGAAGGCGTGCGGTCTGGGCACGTTGCGCTCGTGCCAGCGCGAGCGGTCCCGCGCCCACCTCGGCGACCAGCATGCGGTTGACGTGACGGGCGGCGTACCCCAGCTTCGCAGCGAGCCCGGCGACCCCTTCCCGGTCGACCACGCCGTCGGCGATGTACCGCATGGCTCTTGCCACCACGTCGGCGCGGACGTTCCACTCCGGTGAGCCCGGGACGGCGTCGGGGCGGCATCGCAGGCAGGCCCGGAACCCGGCCAGTTGGGCGGCCGCCGCGCTCTGATAGAAGCGGACGTGCTCGCGCGCGGGGGTTCGCGCCGGGCAGCTCGGACGGCAGTAGATCCCCGTCGTGGAGACGGCCGTGAAGAACCACCCGTCGAACCGCGGGTCGCGCGACTGCACGGCCCGGTAGCAGTGCTCGAAGTCCTCCACCACCCTGTCATCGTCGCGCCCCCCGCCCGCTCGGTCTGGCGGGAATCGGACATGAGGGCCCGCCCCCGCTCACGTCGAGCGGGGGCGGGTGTGGGCGGGGGGTCTGGGCGGGCCGTTCAGGCGGTGGCCTTCAGTGTGCCCGGAACCGCGGGCTCCTTGCCCTGGTACACCTTCACCGGGCCGCTGCCCGTTGTGGTGACGTACACGGGGCTCAGCACCTTGGTGCCCGGCCACGTGCCGGTGGGGGTCTTGTAGGTCCCGACCGACGAGGTGAACCTGACCACTTCGTCGCCTTCGTAGCCGTAGTGCACCGTGTCGGTGTAGTTGAGCGGCGAGAAGCCCGGGGTCTTGAAGGTCTTCGCCTTCGTGTCGATCGCCTTCATGAGGCTTGCGCGGGTGAGGTCCTTGCCGGCCGCCTTCAAGGCTTGGACGAACGTAAGGGCGAGCGCGATTCCGTACTCCGTGTTCCCGTCGAGCCCGTGCTGCGCCCAGAGCTTTCGTGTGTACCTCTGGAGGATCTTCTTCTCCACGCGGATCCATTGGTTCGACGATGTGGACTCCGGCGGCTGGTAGAGGTTGGTGATCATGCCGTTCATGAGCGCGGCCGTCGACGCGGCCGCCTTCTTTGTGTGCGTCGCCGCTGTGGTGAACGACGACAGCAGCGGGCCCACCGTCGGCGGGTCGGCGCCCACGTTGTCGACGACGTACTGAGGCGTGAAGCCGATCGAAGCCGCCGGCAGCATGGCGAGGGCCGTCCCCACCGGTATGGTCGCCATCACCACCACCTGGGCCCCCGCGGCCTTGAGGGCCGACATCTGGGTCGTCATGGCTCCCGAGAGGGTTGTCACGTCGTAGCTCTGCTTGCTCACGACGGCCGACGCCGGCACCTCCATGTTGATGCCCTTCATGACGTCCTGCCCGAACTCTGTGTCCTGGTAGAGCTCGCCGATCTTCTTGCCCCTGAAGTGTTCCTTTATGTAGTAGCCGAGGATCTTGCCTGTGACCGTGTACGGCGGCTCCCACCCGGTCGTCTCGGGGAATTTGGGTGTGCTCCAGCAGTTGCATCCCGACTCGATGAAGAGGTGCGGCACCTTCTCGGTGTTCAGGTACTTCAAGACGGCCAGGTTGGTCGGCGTCCCGAGCGATCCCACGTCCGCGAAGATGTGGTCTGTCAGCACCAGCTTGCGGGTGAGGGTGGCCGTTGTCGTCGGGTCGTACTTGTCGTCGAGGTAGATGTACTTGATCTTGCGCCCGTAGATGCCGCCGTGGGCGTTGACCCACTTGAACACCGCGTTCATGGCGGGGGCGATCTCGCTGTAGCCCGGCGCGGCCGGGCCGGTCAGTGGCACGGTCGCGCCGAGCGTGATCTGCCGACTGGTCACCCCTGTCGTGCTCGCTGCGACGGCGTTGTCGGCGGAGTTGCCGACGACGAGGACGCTCGCCGCGATCGCCATCGCGAACGCCGCCCCTGCCGCCATCACCGGTCGGTGCGACGCCCGTCGGTGTCTTCGCAACCTCATGATCTGCTCCTCTCTTTGGTTTCCTGGTTCATGCGATCTGTCGCGACCCCGCCGCCGGCGACCCCGGACGGTGTGCCGTCGCGGGCTGCGAGACCGTTCGGGGCCGACTCGAGCGCCGGTCCTGCGACGGTCCTCCACAGGAGTTGGCCGATCCGCCGGACCCCACCCTGGACGCCGGCCGGCGACACGAGCATCGCGATGATGAGCACGACGCCGAAGAACGCGTCGGACAGGTAGGCGGCGGCCGACGTGCCGAGCGACAGGTGCTGCGAAAGGGAGGTGCTCCATGTCGGCATGTACACGAGCGCGACCGCTCCCCACCAGACGCCGACCAACGAGCCCGCTCCCCCGAAGACCATGGCGGCGAGGAGCGCGATCGAAAGGGAGAGCGGAAACTCGCCGACGTTCACGACTCCCGTCGAGAGGACGAGGAGTGCTCCTCCCAGACCGGCGCATCCGGCGCTGACGGTGAAGGCGAGGACTTTGGTCCGGGCCACGTGGATGCCGCTCACCGCGGCGGCGACGTCGTCGTCGCGCACCGCGCGGAACGCCCGGCCGAACCGGCTGCGGACCAGGTTGGCCAGGAGGACGAGCACCACGAGGGCGCAGAAGAGCTGGATCCAGGCGAGCCAACGCTCCGGGCTGAGCGTCCCCGGGGCGGCCGGAGGTGTCGTGGTGAGCCCTTGCTCGCCGCCGAACACCGATCCGTACTGGGCGGAGAGCTGGGGGAGGCCGAGCGCGAGCATGAGGGTGACGCCCGCCAGGTACGGAGGGCTGAGTCGTGCCGCGGGGACACCCACGACGGCCCCCGCGGCGGCCGCGATCACTGCTGCGATCACGAGCTCCCCCACCAAGCCCACGTCCGCGTGCAGCTGGAGGAGCGCGAGCGTGTACGCGCCGATGATCATGAAGGCACCGTGGCCGAGCGAGAATTGCCCGTTCAGCCCGGTGAGGACGCTGAGCCCGCCCAGCACGATGGCGTACACGGCGATCTCGCCGATCTGGTAGTCGTTGTAGGCGCCCACGCTGACGGTGAGGACGTAGAAGAGGCCTGCGCCGACCACGAAGAGGATCAGGTGCCGCACGAGAGGCTGGTTCGGGAGCCACTGCCTCCGGGCGACCCGACGGAGCGCGGCGCGCGCCCGTGCGCCCGACGGGCGAGCCTCGGCATCGGGTCGCGTGTGGGACGCGGTCACACCCGCCTGACTTTCGTGGTGCCGAAGAGCCCCTGCGGCCGGACCATGAGCACGAGGAGCAGCAGGGCCAAGGCGGCGATGGGCTGGAGGTCCGGACCGACATAGCCGCCCACGAGCGCGATGGCGAGCCCGGTGACCAGCCCGCCCACGAGGGCGCCCACCGGGCTCAGCAGGCCCCCCAGCACCGCGGCGGTGAAGCCGTACACGAGATTGAGGTCCATGAAGTACGGGCTGAACGAGCTGAGTGGCGCCACCAGGAGGCCGGCGAGTGAACCCGCCGCGCAGGCGAGCGCCCACGCCAGGGTGAACAGACGCCCGACGCGCACGCCGAGCAGCCGGCTCACCTCGGGCGAGAAGGCCGCCGCCCGCATGCGCAGCCCGAGGTTCGTCCATCGGAAGAGCGCGACGATCGCCACCACGAGCACGACCACGGCGCAGACGAGGAACACGTCGAAATGCGAGAAGGCGACGCGCGTCCTCCCGATGACCAGGCCCCGCTGGGAGAAGGCCGCCGGGAACCCCCGCGCCACGTTGCCCCAGATGCTCCCTGCGGCCCCCTCGAGCACGATGAGCAGCCCGATGGTGACGATCACCGGGTTCAGTGCGGGCTTGCCCTGCAAGGGCCGGATGAGGGTGCGCTCGACCGCGGCGCCGAGGACTGCGCCGAGGGCCAGGGCCGCGACAAAGGCCGGCCAGTATCCGACGCCGTCGCTGAGCAGGCTGAAGGCGATGAACGTCGTGAACATCCCCATCGCGCCCTGGGCGAAATTGACGATACCCGTCGCCCGGGAGACGAGCCCGAGCGCGAGCGCGATGGCGGCGAAGACCATGCCTTGGGCGACCCCGGAGAGCAGGATGTCGACGAAGAGCCCCATGGCGGTCAGAACCCCAGATAGTGACGGCGGAGGTCAGCGTCGGCCGCGAGCCGAGCTGGTCTGTCCGCGACGACCACCCGCCCGAGGTTGAGGACGATCGCCCAGTCGGCGACGGAGAGCGCGCTCCTCGCGTTCTGCTCGACCAGGACGGCCCCCAGGCCGTCGCCGGCGGTGAGCTCCCTGAGCGTGGCCATGAGCTGCGCGGTGACGATCGGCGACAGACCGAGCGAGGGCTCGTCCAGCAGCAGGAGACGGGGCCGGCAGGCGAGCGCGCGCCCGATGACCAGCATCTGGCGCTCCCCGCCGGACAGGGTGGAGGCGGACCGGTGGCGCTTGTCGCGCAGTTGGGGGAACCTCTCGTAGATCTCGTCGACGACTGCGCGCCGATCGCCCCGCCTCACCCGGACGAACGTGCCGAGCCGCAGGTTCTCGTCGACCGTCAGCTCTGCGATGACTCCCCGGCCCTCCGGCACGTGCGACACGCCCAGCCGGGCGATGGCCTCGGGCGCGCGGCCGGTGATCCGCTGGCCGTCGAAGCTGGCCGTCCCCTGGTGGCTCGGGACCAGGCCGCTCAGCGTCCGCAGCAGCGTCGTCTTGCCCGCACCGTTCGCCCCCAGCACCGTCGTGATGCTGCCGGAGCGCGCCTCGAACGAGACGCTCTCGAGGGCGCGCACCGGCCCGTAGCGAACCGACAGCCCCTCAACGTGCAGCATCGACGCGACCTTTGCCAACGCCCGTCGGCGTCGCGCCCACCGCGTCGCCCAGGTACGCCTCGGTCACTTCGGGGCTCGCCTGGATCTCCTCCGGCGTGCCGGTGGCGACCACCTCGCCGAAGTTGAAGACGACGATCCGGTCGCAGGCGGCCATCACGAAGTCCATGCGGTGCTCCACGAGGAGCACCGACATGTGCTCGCGCAGGTCCTGGATCCGCGAGGAAAGGTCGTCCATGTCGTCCGCCGACAGGCCGCTCGCCGGCTCGTCGAGGAGCAGGAGCCGCGGGTGGCTGATCAACGCCCGCGCGAGGGCGACCCGCTTCTGGACCCCATAGGGGAGGGAGCCCGGGAGCCGGTGGGCCCAGTCCCCGACGCCCAGCTGGCCGAGCAGGGCCGCCGCCTCGCCGGCGACACGGCGCTCCTCCCTGCTCGAGCGCCACAGCCCGCCCAGAGCCGAGCCGAGGTCGGCGTGGAGCGACGGCTGTGCGCCGCAGGCGACGTTCTCGATCGCAGTCAGGCCCTGGCAGAGCCCGACGCCTTGGAGGGTCCGGGCGATCCCGAGCCGACCGAGGTCGTGGGCGTGGTGGTTCTGCAAGAGGCGCCCGTTCCAGCGGATCCACCCGCGTGTCGCGCGCACGAAGCCGCTGATGGCGTTGAAGAGCGTGGTCTTGCCGGCTCCGTTCGGGCCGATCAGCCCGACGACCTCGTGGGGGGCCACCGCGAGCGACACGCCGTCGAGCGCCAGCAACCCTCCGAACCGGACGGTGAGCCGTTCGACCTCGAGACCCGCGCCAAAGGACGCCGCAGGTGCGCCGCCCTCTGTGTGGAGCCCAACCGGCACGTCGCCTCTCGACCTCCCCCCGGGGCCACGCCGGCGCGCGTTTTGCCGACATGACAGGTGACTCAACTCACGAAGTACACGATGGAAACACGATTGTCAAGGTGTTGCGAAAGCGGTCGAGTGCCCCGGGCGCCGTGTCGACCAGGTCCTTCATCCTTGACAGCCGACGTCCGCGTCGATTGAATGACGAGCGGTTCACCCGTCGAACATGACGCGCCGGGGGTGTGGCGATTTCGCGAGCGACCACGGAGCGAGGGATGCGGACCCGTCGGCGACTGCTCGACGCAGCCGAGGAGGTCTTCTCGGAGAGCGGGTTCCACGACGCGTCGATCACCCGCATCGTCGAACGTGCGGGCGTCGCGCAGGGGACCTTCTACGTCCACTTCCGCTCGAAGCAGGAGATCTTCGAACAGCTCGTCGGCGACCTCAACAGCCGGTTGCGCGAAGCCATGTCCAAGGGCGCGGCCGCCGGCAGCGGGGATCGGCTCGACGCCGAGCGACGCGGCTTCGCCGCCTTCTTCGAATTCGCCGCGGAGCACCCCGCGCTGTACCGCGTCATCCGAGAGGCGGAGTTCGTCGCACCCCTGGCCATGCACCGCCACTACGAGAAGATCGTCGAAGGGTACGTGAGGGGGCTCGAGGCAGCGATGGCGGCCGACGACGTCGCGCCGTGCGATCCCACGGTGCTCGCGTGGGCGCTCATCGCAGTGGGCCAGCTGGTCGGGATGCGGTGGATCGTCTGGGACCATCGGGACGCGATCCCGAGCGGCATCTTCGACGAGTGCATGGTGGTCGTCGCCCGGATGCTCGGGCGGGCGTCTGACGGCGCGGCGCGCACGTCGTCGGGTTGACGGCGCGGCGGGCCGCTCCCCGAGAGACCCAAGAGAGGCCCTCAGCGCGTGCGAGGCGAAGGCCCTCAGCGCGTGCGGGGTGCAGATGCTCTCAGGGCGCGGCGCGCGGCGCGCGCGATGCCCGGGCCGTCGAGTCCGTGCGCGGCCAGGATGTCGTCCGGCCTCCCGTGCGGCAGGTAGGCGGTCGGGAGGCCGCAGGTCGCCACGGTCGCAGGCGCCCGCACCTGGTCGTCCCCGGCGAGCGCTGCGGCCACCGCAGCGCCCACTCCTCCCGCTGCGATCCCGTCCTCGGCCGTGACGACGACCTTATGGGAACCGGCGTCGGCCAGCATCTCGGGGTCGAGCGGGCACGCGACCCGGACGTCCCAGACGGTCGCCGAGATCCCCTCTGCGTCGAGCTGCCCCGCCGCCTGCTCGCACGCCTCGAGGAGCTTGCCCACGCCGAGGAGGCAGACGGACCCGCCGCCGGCGACGACGCGACGTGCGCGCAGCCCTGCACCCGTCTCGGAGCAGCGGCGGGCAGGCGTCTTGGGCCAGCGGATGGCCACCGGGCCGCCGTCGTGGTCCAACGCGTCGTGGAGCATCACCGCGAGCTCCTCGTAGGAGGATGGCGCGAGCACCGTCATCCCGGGCACCTTGGTCAAGAGCGCGAGGTCGAGGGTCCCGTGGTGGCTGGCGCCGTCGTCACCGGTCACCCCCGCCCTGTCCAGGCAGAAGACGACGGGCAGGCGGTGGAGGCCCACGTCGTGGACCACCTGGTCCCACGCGCGGTTGAGGAACGTGGAGTAGACGGCGACCACCGGCCGCAGCCCGCCCATGGCCATCCCGGCAGCGACGGTCACTGCGTGCTGCTCCGCGATCCCGACGTCGACGAGCCGGTCGCCGTAGCGCTCGGCGAACGGGAGGAGTCCCGTGGGCCCGGTCATCGCCGCGGTGACCGCGACGAGCTCGGGGCGCGACGCGGCTTCGCGCACCATGGCCTCCCCGAACGCCTCCGTGTACGTCGGGACGCTCCCCTTGGGGACTCTCGGCCGCCCGGTCGCCACGTCGAAGGGGGAGACGTCGTGGAGGCGCTTCTCCATGTCGAGCTCGGCGGGCGCGTAGTCGCGCCCCTTCACGGTGTGAACGTGCACCACGACGGGGCCGGCGGACGCCGCCGCATCGCGGAGGGCTGCCTCGAGGGCGGCGAGGTCGTGGCCGTCGACGGGGCCGACGTACGAGAAGCCCAGCGCGCCGAAGAAGGCGGTCGGAGCCGAAGAGGCGCCGGCCCCGTACCCGGCAGGCGAGCATGCCGTCGTGAGCGGGGAGATCGTCGGTGCGTACGACCGACCGTTGTCGTTCAGCACGACGACGACGCGGCGATGTGCGAACCCGATGTTGCTCAACGCTTCGTAGGTGAGGCCTCCGGTGAGCGCGCCGTCTCCCACCACCGCGACGACGTGGTGGCGCTGGCCGCGTGCGTCACGGGCACGAGCGAGGCCGTCTGCGTAGCTGACCCCCGTCGACGCATGGCTGTTCTCGACCAGGTCGTGCGCCGACTCCGCACGGCTCGGGTAGCCCGAGAGCCCTCCCGCCTTGCGCAGCCTCGGGAAGCCCTCGGCCCTGCCGGTGACCAGCTTGTGCACGTACGCCTGGTGGCCGGTGTCCCACACGATCGAGTCGGTCGGAGAGTCGAAGACCCGATGGAGCGCGATCGAGAGCTCCACCGCGCCGAGGTTCGAGCCGAGGTGTCCGCCCGTCTCCGACACCGAGGACACGAGGAAGCGCCGGATGTCGGCCGCCAGCCGTCCCAGCGCCGCATAGTCCATGGCTCGGAGCCGCGTCGGCGTGAGATCGCGCAGCGACCCCGAGGTGAGCTCCTCGTCGGGCGTTCTCTGGACGTGTGCGTCCCAGCCGGGTTCGGCGCCTGTGCGCAAGCCGATATCGCGGACCGTCGTCACGGCTCAGTGCGTGTTCACGAGCGCGCGCAACGACTCGCGCAGCGACCCCATGGAGGCGATCACGGCTGAGGGCTCGTAGCCGCAGTGCGCCATGCAGTTCTCGCAGCGCGGGTCCCTCCCTCTCCCGTACTTGGACCAGTCGGTCGTCTCGACGAGCTCCTTGTAGGTCGAGACGTAGCCGTCGGACATCAGGTAGCACGGACGCTGCCATCCGAGCACCGAGTAGCTGGGGATGCCCCACGCAGTGCATTGGAAGTCACGCTTGCCCTCGAGGAAATCGAGGAAGAGCGGCGAGTGATTGAGGCGCCACTTCTTGCGCTTGCCGCCGGAGAACGCCTCGTGGAAGAGCTTGCGCGTCTGCTCGACACCGAGGAAGTGCTCCTGGTCCGGAGCTTTCGTGTACGCGTACGCGGGGGAGATCATCATGGCGTCCACGCTGAGCTCGTCGTTCAGGAAGTCGAGGAGGTCGCGCACCGTCTTGGGCGAGTCGGTGTTGAAGAAGGTCGAGTTCGTCGTCACGCGAAAGCCGCGGCGCTTGGCCTCGACGATCGCCTCGACCGCCGTGTCGAAGACGCCTTTGCGGTCGACCGCCTCGTCGTGGCGCTCCCGCAGCCCGTCCATGTGGACGACGAAGGAGAAGTACTGGCTCGGCGTGAACTTCTCGAGCCGCCGCCGGAGGAGGATCGCGTTCGTGCAGAGGTACACGTAGACCTTGCGCTTCACGAGAGCCTCCACCATCTCGACGATCTGCGGGTGGAGGAGGGGCTCGCCGCCGGCGATGGACACCATGGGGGTGCCGCTCTCCTCCACGGCGCTCACGACGTCTTCGACGGAGAGGCGCTTTCGGAGGATGTCCGTCGGGTACTGGATCTTCCCGCAGCCCGGGCAGGCGAGGTTGCACGCGAACAGCGGCTCGATCTCGACGATGAGCGGGTAGTACTTGCGACCCTTCAGCCGCTGCCGGAGAAGATGAGCTCCGATCTTCATGTTCTGCTTCATGGGAATGGGCATCAGCGCACCTGTGAGGGAAGAGAGAACCGGACCGTTTCAGTGGCGACGTTGCGTTCGACGACCTCCGTGGGGCCGAGGGCCGAAAGGGCCCCGACCACTTCGGCGACGAGGGACTCGGGGGCGGACGCACCGGCGGTGATCCCGACGGTCGCCACACCGTCGAGCCAGGAGAGACGGAGCTGGCCGACGTCCTCCACGAGCTCCGCACGGCAGCCCTCGCGCAGGGCCACCTCGACCAGTCTCGCCGTGTTGGACGAGTTGGCAGAGCCCACCACCAGCAGGAGGTCGCACTCGCGGGCGATCGCCCGCACCGCGTCCTGGCGGTTCTGCGTCGCGTAGCAGATGTCGTCTGCGCTCGGTCCGACGACGCCGGGGAACCTGCGCCCGAGAGCGCCGAGGATCTCAGCGGTCTCGTCGGTTGCGAGCGTCGTCTGCGTCAGGTAGGCGACCGGCGCGTCCGGCGCGAGGTCGAGCGCGTCGACCTCCTCGACGCTGGCCACGACGTGCGTCCTTTCGGGGGCTTCCCCGTAGGTGCCGACCACCTCCTCGTGGTCCTCGTGGCCGACGAGCACGATCTCGAAGCCGCGCTCGGCGAAGCGGCGGGCTTCGTGGTGGACCTTGGCGACGAGCGGGCAGGTCGCGTCGATCACGGTGAAGCCGTCGCGTGCCCGAGCCTCCTTGCGGACGTCGGGTGCCACTCCGTGGGCGGCGAGCACCACCGTCGCCCCGTCGGGCACCTCGTCGAGCTCCTCCACGAACACGGCTCCCATCGCGGCGAGCCTCCCGACCACGTGGGCGTTGTGGACGATCTGCCGCCGCACGTAGACGGGCGCTCCGTAGCGCTCGAGGGAGCGTTCGACGATCTCGATCGCACGATCGACGCCCGCGCAGAACGACCGCGGCGACGCGAGCACCACGCGGCGCGACCGGCACGCGCGGACCCAGCGCTCGATCGGGTCGCGCACGTCTTCGAGCGACACCGCTGCGCGGGGCGCGTCCACCGCCGCCATCGCGCCCGGTCCGGGTGGCTCGCAGACCGTGTGCACCACGGCGAGCGGCCGGTCGTCGTCCACCAGCGCCGCCACCCATGCCGAAGCGTGGTCCAGCACGAGGGCGCCGACCTCCTCCCCGTACGCTCCCGCCGCCCGCGCCTCCATCTCTCTTGCGGAGACGACCGGGCCGACGGAGACGACCGGGCCGACGGAGACGACGTGGCCGTCGTGGCGAAGCTCGGTCGCGAGCAGCGGTGCGGACGGGAGGCTGCGCACGAGCCGCGGCGCACCCTCGCCCGCGGCCCACAGCTCGCTCGCGACCACGAGCTGTCCGGGCACGAGGTCGGAGCGGAGCCGCTGCGCGGTGCTGGTGACGGCGACCGCGGAGCACGGCGCCAGGGTGGGCAGGGCCTTCGCGACCCGGTCCGCGAACGGTGCGTCCTGCGTGCCGGCGAGGACGGTTCCTCCGCCCATGACGTGGGCGTCTGCCGGGGTCCGCGCGAGCACGATCACGTCGTCACCCATGGGGGCCGCCTCCGTGCACGAAGCGCCCGAGCGCGGTGACGGGGAACACGAGCCGGTAGAGGTGGTAGTTGATGTAGAAGTCGCCAGGGAACCCGGTCCCGGTGAACCACGGCTCGTCCCACGTGCCGTCGCCGCGCTGGGTGGCGCAGAGGAACTCCACGCCGCGGCGCGTCGAGGGGCGGTCGCGCTCGCCCGCTGCGAGCATCGTGAGGAGCGCCCACGCCGTCTGCGACGCGGTGGACGCGCCCTTCCCCGACCAGGCGGGGTCGTCGTAGGAACGAAGGTCCTCGCCCCACCCGCCGTCGTCCTGCTGGCAGGCGTCGAGCCACTCGACGGCCCGCCGCACGGCCGGGTGCGTCGTCGGCACGCCGGCGGCGACGAGCGCCGGGACGACCGCGCCGGTGCCGTACAGGTAGTTGGCTCCCCAGCGCCCGAACCACGAACCGTCTGGTTCCTGGTTCGCGAGGAGCCATGCGACCCCCCGGCCCATCGCGGCGGCATCCACCGGCCGTCCGGCCGCCTCGAGGGCGGCGAGCATCTCGACGACGTGCGCGGTCACGTCGGCGCTCGGAGGGTCGATGATCTCCCCGAAGTCGCAGAACGGGAGCTTGCGGCAGAGCGTACGGGTGTTGTCGGCGTCGAAGGCTGCCCAGCCGCCGTCGCGGCACTGCATGCCGAGCACCCATCTCGTCGCGCGCTCGACCGAGCCCCGGTCGTCCTCGTCGCAGCGCAGGAGCGAGAGCACCACCTCGGCCGTGTCGTCGATGTCGGGGTAGTTGTCGTTGGCGAACTCGAACGCCCAGCCACCCGGAGCGAGATCCGGGCGGCGCACCCTCCAGTCCCCCTCGACGGTCACCTCCTCGCCGACGAGCCAGCGCGCGGCGAGGCGCAAGGACGGGTCGCCGGGCTCGAGGTCCGCATCCGCGAGGGCGACCACCGCCAGCGCGGTGTCCCATACCGGAGACTGGCACGCCTCGAGCCGCCGGCCCTTCTCGTCCCGGATCGTGAACCCCTCGAGGCCTTCCAGCGCGACGCGCAGGACCGGATGTGTGAGCGCGTAGCCACGCAGATGCAGCGCGATGATCGAGTAAACCCATGGCGGCTGGATGCCGCCCCAGCCGCCGTCAGCCTCCTGGCGTTCGACGATCCAACGCTCCGCCTCGCGCAGCGCCGCCTCGCGCAGCACGCGGACCGGGCGGCGCGCGTAGCGCCGTGCGATCTTGTCCGCGCGTTCCAGCGCGCCCTCCCAGGTGAGACGCGGGCGCAACGGTCGCGGGGGAAGCCCGCTGCGCAGCTCGTCGACCTCCACGCCGAGGTCGCGCTCGGGCCGGTACGTGCCCACGATCGTGAGCGCGACGACGGTCTGGCGTGCCCAGCATCCGAAGTCGTAGATATTGAGCGGCACCCACGGCGGGAGGAAGACGAGCTCGGGGGGGAGGACCGGGAGGTCGTCCCACGGCCACTTGCCGAAGAGCGCCAGCCACATCTTCGTGAAGACGCGCGCCCGCTCGATCCCGCCGCGGTCTCGGACGAAGGCGGACGCGGCCTCCATGTGAGGAGCATCGGGCTGGTCACCGGCGAGCCGGAGCGCCACGTACGCCTCGATGGTCGTGGACAGGTCCCCGGGACCGCCGTAGTAGTTGGCCCACGTCCCGTCCTCGCGTTGGTTCGCCCGGATCCAGCGCGCGGAGTCCGCAGTGTCCTCCTCCGTGCGGATCGAGAGGAATTGCCGCAGGAGGAGGTCCTCTGCGTCCATCGAGACGTTCGTCTCGAGCTCGCCCTTCCACCAGCCTTCCTCGTGCTGCAACCCGAGCAGCGCCTTCGTGGCCCTCGTCAAGGTGACCGCCGCGTCCACGGCCACCGAGGTCAGCGCGGCGGCACCTGCAACGTGCTCCCCCTCGAGCCTCCGGTGGTCGATCGCCGTCATCGGTCCCTCGCCGTCACGTACCGGGCCACCTCCAGCAGCTCCTCCTTGGGCTTGTCCGCGAGCACCACGCGATCGAGCGCTCCGAGACCTTGGAGGAGGTGCTCGTCGGCGATCGCGGCCACTGCGTCACGCACGCCCGCGCGCTCCAAGAGCCGCGTCGTCCGCTCGATCTCCGTTTGGTCGGGGGCCCGGGAGAAGATCGAGACGAGCTCGTCCGCCAGAGCGCCGCCCCGGCCGAGCGCGAGCGCGACCGGGAGGGTCTTCTTGCGGGCGAGCAGGTCGGCCCCGACCGGCTTGCCGGTCGAGGTGGGATCGCCCCACACCCCGAGAAGGTCGTCGACCGCCTGGAAGGCGATCCCGAGGTGCTCTCCGTACTCCCCCAGCGCCTCGGCCGCGGCGCCGTCGGCGCCGCCGAGCACCGCGCCGATCGCGCACGCCGCCGAAAGGAGCGCGCCCGTCTTGCCGCGCTCCATCGCCAGGCACTCCTCGACGGTCACCCGGTCTCGGGCCTCGAAGGCCATGTCGGCCGACTGGCCCGAGATCATCGCCTGATTGGCGTCCGCGAGCCGCCGAGCCGCCTCCATGCGTGCCGGCGTCGGCGCGTCGAGGAGCACCTGGATCGCGAGAGCCGCCAGCGCGTCCCCCGCGACGATGGCGACTCCCTCGCCGAACTGCGCCCAGACGGTCGGCCGGTGCCGGCGCTCCCGGTCGCCGTCGATGATGTCGTCGTGCAGGAGCGAGTAGTTGTGCACGAGCTCGACGGCAACAGCGCCGGGAACCGCCGCGCCCTCGGTGCCTCCGACCGCCGCTGCGGCGATGAGGGCGAGCCCCGCGCGCACGTGCTTGCCACCCCCCGCGAGGTGGTGGCGCACCGGCTCGTGCAGCGAAGGGTCGAGGCGCTCCACCGCGGCGTCGAGCGCTGGCACGACGAGAGACGACGCCCTGGCCAGCGCGTCGGGCACCTGCGTCGGAGGGGTTCGGCCGGTGCCGGGCTGCGCGAGGGAAGTGGTCACGTGGACGCCCCTTCAAGGCGCGGTACCGGGGCGGCTGAGCCCAGCGAGCCGATCGCTGCGGCGGCCGCGGCCGTGCCCGAGCGGACGGCGCCTTCCATCGTCGCGGGCCAGCCGGTCGCGCACCACGCGCCGGCGACGAACACGCCGGGTAGCCCGGTCGCCGGCTCGGGTCGCAGCGCCGCGGTGCCGGGCACGCCTCGGAAGGTCGCCGCGTGCTCGCGGGTCACCACGGCGTCGACGAGCTCCGCGTCCCGCGCCCCGGCGAAGAGCTCGCCGAGCGCCTGGTGGAACGTCCGGACCAGGTCGTCGGGGCGTGCGCCCGCCCAGGCGGTCGCGTCCGATAGGGAGACGACGAGGCACTGGTGGCCGCTCGCCCGGGGGATGCCCGAGGCCGAAGTGTGGTCGAAGACGTACTGCACCGGCGAGGAGACCGCCGCGGCCATCTCCAGGTCGGTCACCCTGCGGTCGTAGACGAGGTGGACGTTCACGATCGGGGCGCGTCCGAGGCCGGACACGTCTCCGAGAGCTCCCGGGGGCAGGACGGCCGGCGCAGCGTCGTGGGGGAGCGCGACGATGACGGCGTCCGCTTCGACGCGCCGGTGCGGGGCCGCGACCGCCAGCGGGCGGGGGCCGGCGCCGTTACACTGCACCGCCTCCGCCGCGGCGCCGAGCGCGAGCTCGACGCCCGCCGACTCGAGCGCCCGCCTTCCGTGCTCCCCGTGGAGCTCCCCGAGCGGTACGGCCGACCAACCGACGTCGGCGCCGTCGACCGTGTCGAGGAGCCCGGTGCGGAAGACCTTCGCCGCCAGGGCGAGCGACGCCTCGGCCGATCCGACGTTCACGGTGGGCAGCACCACGAGGTCCCAGAGGAGGTCGATCGCGCGGCGTGACTGCCCGTGACGTGCCAGCCAGGCCCCGAAGGTCTCCTCGTCGAGGGCAGGGTCGTCGAGTGCCAGCGCGCGCAACGCAAGGACAGGCCGGAGCAGGCGCGCCCGCTCTGCGAACGGCAGATGGCGGTAGCCGGCGAGCGAGGCGGCAAGGTGGAGCGGGGAGGGGAGCGGGGCGGCCGTCCGCGCGATGCGGGCCCGCCGTCCACCCGGCGCGATGACCGGTATGTCGAGCGCGCGCTGCACGCAGACCTTGTCCGCCGCGCCGATGCGCTCGAGAAACGCGCGGTACGCGGTGCAGCATCGCAGGAACACGTGCTGCCCGTTGTCGAACACGAGGCCCCTGCGCTCGAACGACCACGTGAGGCCGCCCAGGTGCCGGCGCTTCTCGAAGAGCGTGACCTCCGCCCCGGCGTCCCTTGCGGCGAGCGCGGCGGCCATCCCGGCCAGCCCGCCCCCCACCACCGCCACATGCGCACCCGTCCCGGTGGGGGCGACATGCGCGCGACTGGGCGCGGGGGCGCTCACGACGCGCCCTGCACGCGAGCCGGAGCGACGGCACCACGTGGCGAGACGAGGCACGACATCGCCACCCAGAGCTTCTCGGACGCCGGGACGGAAACCCTGCTGCGGGTGACGGCCATCGGGTCGCGGGCGATCCGCCTCAGCAGACGGTGGTAGATGCCGGCCATCGCGCCCACGCAGGCTTGGCTGCGGCGATCGAGCAACGGGAGAAGCTTCAGCCCCCGCTCGAACCACTCCTCTGCTCGCGTGCACTCGAAGGCGACGAGCCGGCCGAGCGACTCGTCGTCGGAGAGGTCGGGCGGGCTGCCCTGCGCGGCCGCGTCCGAGGCGGGCAGGTAGACGCGGCCCCGTCTCTTGTCCTCCTTCACGTCCCGAAGGATGTTCGTGAGCTGGAGCGCGACGCCGAGGTCGTCCGCGAGCCCGCACGCGCCCGGCTTGCCCGCCGAGCCGAAGACCGCGAGGGAGAGCCGGCCGACCGATCCCGCGACACGGCGGCAGTACACGACGAGGGCGTCGATCGTGGCGTACGTCGTCCCCCCCACGTCCATCTCGCAGCCGTCGACGAGGTCCTCGAACGCGTCCATCGGCAGGTCGTAGCGGGATCTCGCGTCCGCGATCGCGAGCAGCACCGGGTCGTTGCCCGCCTCGCCGAGCGCGCTGAGCTCGCCGAGCTGCTTGCGGACGCCGGCGAGCCCCTCGAGCCTGTGCTCGGGCGGCTCGTCGCCGTCGCCGATGTCGTCGATACGGCGCGCGAGCGCGTACACCGCAGAGAGCGCGCGGCGCTCGGGTCGATGCAGGAGCCGGATCCCGTAGGCGAAGTTCTTCGCCTCGCGCCTCGTGATGGCTTCGCACTCGCGGTAGGCGAGCTCGAGGGCTTGCGAGGAGGTCATGAGACCGTCCCCACGCGGGCCGGCCAGGGGCGAGGGGTGGTGCGGGTCGAGACCGGAGCCGCCAGCACGAGCGCGAGGCGGGCAGCGAACCGCCCGGGACGCGGGCGGCACCGGTGGGCGAGGACGTCGAAGTCGGCCGCCTCGATGGCGTCGAGCGCCGCCAGGCCCCCTGCCGCGAACGACGCGACGGCGACGCGTGCCGAGAAGGGGAGGCTCGCCGCGAGCGGCACGCCGGAAAAGAGCAGCGCCCTCGCTCGGGCCGACTCGAGCGAGACGACGCGCCGCAGGCCGGGGCCCGCGTGCGCGGCCGCGAGGTCCGACTCGTCGCACCCCGCCGCCTCGAGGTCGGCCGAAGGCAGGTAGACGCGGTCTTGCGCGAGGTCCTCTGCGACGTCCTGAAGGTGCTCGACCACCTGGAGCCCGGTGCAGACGTCGTCGGACAGCGCGAGCCGGTCGGAGGTGGCGGCCCCGAAGATCTCCAGGACGAGGCGGCCGACCGGGTTGGCGGAGAGGCGGCAGTAGCCGACCAGGTCCTCGAACGTCTGGTAGCGGAGGACCGTCTGGTCCCGGCGGTTCGCCTCGATCAGATCTCGGAACGGCTGCAGCGGCAGGTCGCGGGCAGTGATCGTCGCGCCGATCCGCCGCATGACGGGATGCGATGCCTCGCCGCGTGCCGCACGCTCGAGCTCGTGCTCCAGCCATTCGAGGTGCGCGACGCGATCGCCGCCGGACTCGTCGCCGATGTCGTCGGTGAGGCGGGCGAAGCCGTACACCGCCATGAGGTCCGCGCGTACGCGCGCCGGGAGCAGCCGCGACGCCACCGGAAAATTCTCGCTCGCGGCCTGCTCGTAGACGGCCTCCGCGCTCGGCAGACTTCGGTATTTCGGTGATCCTGTTGTCGTGCAGACCACCGCATGCTCCTTGTTGCGCGCGTCGGGTCGGAGAGGTTCCACTGATATACGTGCAGAGCGGAGCCAGGTCAAGCGCACGATAGCCGCAGCTTGAGACCAGCGCGGGGAGTCCGTCTCGCCTATCGAACGCTCGTATGTGACGCACCCTCCAGCCTGGTGCCCGCCACATCCTGGTGGCTTCGTGCCCGCCGGCCCCGCCAAAACAAACGATCGTCTGGTCCCGATTTTCCTCCTATCTCGGGGCGAGGGCGCTCACGTCCCCGTGGGGGCGGCACCCCCGGTTTCAGGCCCGGGAGCTTCGGGTAT
>JAKATJ010000147.1 GCA_021828005.1 Actinomycetes bacterium
AGGTTTCTCTCCTGTCGGTGAACCCCTGTCAATGACGTAGCCGACGAAGGCGTTGGGCTTCGTGGGCGACCCGTTCTCTGCAGGCTGTCGCTGACACACCCCGGGCGTACTGTCACGAACACCTGTTCGACAGTAGGGAGGGGCTGATAGCGATGATGGTGCAGAGGGTGCTGATGCCCACGACCGAGGCCGAGTCGTGGACGGTGGTCGATGACGACCTCGAGACCGTGGAACCCGCCGAGGAGTACCTGGCCTACCTGAGTGCCATCGAGCGTTCACCGGCCACGGTGCGGGCCTACGCGTTCAGCTTGAAGTTGTGGTTCGAGTTCCTGTCGCTCCGGGGCGTGGTGTGGGACGTGGTCGGTGTCGACTCGGTCGCCCAGTTCGTGGCCTGGCTCCGTGCCCCCGCTGACAACGTGATCGTCCTCGACTCCGCGTCGGCCGTGCGTTCCGCGGCGACCGTGAACCGTCACCTGGCGGCCGTGTTCGGCCTCTATGACTACCAAGCGCGCTCGGGGGTGAAGGTGGCAGTGGACCTGGTTGCGTGGCGCCGAGTCGGGCGCGGCTCATACAAGCCGTTCTTGCACCATGCGACCAAGGGGCGCCCGGTCGCCACCCGCCCGGCCAAGCTGGCGGTGCCCCGCCAGGTGCCCCGCACCTTGACCGATGAGCAGATCCTGGCCGTCCTCTCTGCCTGCGACCGGCTGCGCGACCGCTTCTTGTTCGCCTTGCTCGCCGAAACGGCCATGAGGATCGGACAGGCACTTGGACTTCGTCACTCGGACTTCGTGAGTCGGGACCGGCAGGTCCGCATCGTCCCCCGGATCGACAACGCCAACGGGGCACGTGCCAAGACTCGCTCCGTTCACGTCATCCCAGTGACCGCCGCGCTCGTGCGTCTGTATTCGGAGTACCTCCACACCGAATACGGCGACTTGGACTCGGACTACGTGTTCGTGAACCTGTGGTCCGAGCCCAGGGGCCGAGCCCTGCGCTATTCGGCGGTGGCCGATCTGGTTGCTCGCATCCGGGCGCGCACGGGGATCTTCTTCACCGTGCACATGCTCCGGCACTCCCGGGCGACCGACATGATCCGCCGGGGGGTCCCCCTCGAGGTGACCTCCAAGCTGCTCACCCACCGCTCGGTTGCCACCACCGCCGACGCCTATGTGCATCTCGGCGCCGAAGACGTACGTGCTGAGCTGATCGATCGTGGCGTGTGGCGGCCGGAGGACGCTCGATGAGCGCTACACCCGCACCCCTCCACGTCCTGGGCGAGCCGTCGTTGCTCGAGCGGCTGGCGGCCGTCGTCCGACCAGAGTTCGCCGTCGACACCTACTTCCCGGACCCCGACGACCCGGTGCTGGGCAAGGCGCCTTGCGCCGTCGCCGCCTGTGATCGCTTGTCGTGGGGCCGAGCCCTGTGTGCCAGCCACTACGACCGATGGTGGAAAGCCGGCAAGCCGGACATCGAACAGTGGGTGGCAACGGCGACGCCGCTCGCGGCCCGGCGCGGCGTGCGCAAGACCCAGTGCTTCGACCTGCGTCCGCTCGGTCCACAGACGCGCCTGGAGCTCGCCTACGCGCTGCAATGCCGCAAGGACGCCCGGGGCTTCGGACCGGACCGGCCCCAGGTGGCCCGGGCGGTCAAGCTCCTGGCACAGGCCGGCGCGGTCTCGGTGCTGGAGCGCACCCCAGAGGCGTGGGCATCCCTGGCCCGTTCGTGGGGGTGGCGGGACCTGTCGTGCATCGCGTTCATCCGCTACACCCACACGGCAGTCGCCGATCTCGCCGACGAGCGAACGCCGACCGACGAATACGAACGAGACACGTGGGACTCCCGGCGGCTCGGCATTCCCGCCCGGCCGCCCAATTACCTCATCCGGTTCGGGCCGATCTGTCAGCCTTGGCTGCGTGACGCAGCCAAGTCCTGGGCCCGGTTCCGCCTTGCCACCGGACGCGCGGTGTCCACGGTGGCGAACGATACCCACGGCCTCGGCTGGTTCTCCCGGTTCGTGGTGGCCGCCCGACCCTCGGCGACCGACGCGTCGGTCATCACTCGCCGGCTGCTCGAGTCCTACCTGTCGAACCTGGCCTCCGCCGGGCTCGCCGACCAGACGCGCCTCGGCTACCTGGTGAGCCTGCGGATCTTCTTGGACCACTGCCGGCGTCACAGCTTCCTGGCCGACCTGCCCGCCGACGCCCGCCTCTATCAAGAGGACATGCCGAGCCACGGGGAGTACTTGCCCCGGTTCATCCCGGAGTTCGTGATGACTCAGCTCGAGTCCGACGCCAACCTCGCCCGCCTCGACGATGACACCACCCGCCACCTCGTCACCGTGCTCATCGAGACCGGGCTGCGGGCGACCGACGGCTGCAACATCCTCCTCGACGCGGTCGTCGACGACAGCGTGGGCTGGCCGTGTCTGCGCTTCTACAACTCCAAGGTGCGCATGGAGCAACTCGTGCCCTTGAGTCCCAAGGCCAGCGTGGCCTTGCGTGCCCAGGCCGAGATCGTCCGCCGCGTCTGGCCGGCTGGCACTCGGTTCCTGTTCCCCCGAGAGCGGGCAAATCCCGACGGTGCCCTGCCGTTCTCCTACGCGACGCTGGAGTCGCGCCTGCGCCGCTGGCAGGCCGAGATCGACGTGCGCGACGAGTCGGGCCGACCGTTTCGAGCGACCTGCCATCAGTTTCGGCACACCCTGGGAACCCGGATGATCAACCTCGGGGTGCCGGAGCACGTGATCCAGCGTCTCCTCGGGCATGCCAGCGCCGAGATGACGGCTCGGTATGCCCACTTGCACGACACCACCATGCGCGAGGCGTTCGACGATTACTGCCAAGCCCGTGTCAACATCGCCGGTGAAGTCCTGGGCTTCGACGCGGCTGCCCCCACCGCCGACGCCGAGTGGGTCAAACACCGCCTCGGGCGGGTCCAGACGAGCCTTGCAAACGGCTTCTGTGGCCGGCCGCCCCAGCAGGACTGCCCCCATCCGAACGCGTGTCTCACCTGTCCGGACTTCCAGACCACCCCCGCGTTCCTGCCCGTCCACCGTCAGCAGGCCGAGAATACCCGCACCCTCATCGCCACTGCCGAAGCCAACGGCCAGTTCCGGCTGGTTGCCAACCACCGCCGGGTCCTTGCCAGCCTGGAGAAGATCATCCCCGCCCTCGAAGCCATCGAAGAAGGTGGGGGCAATGCGAGCTGACAACAGCGCCTTCATCGTGCAAGCCGCTCGGAAACGTCGTGCGGCAGCCCTGCAGCGGACGAAGGACGCGCTCCAGCGACTCGACAAGGCCGGCGCGACGATCACCTTTCAGACTGTGGCCGAGACCGCTTCTGTTTCACGCGCGTGGCTGTATCGAGAGCCGATACTGCGCACCGAGATCCAGCGCCTTCGCAGTGATCTGCAAGCTCGGGGCACTTCAGCCCGGCCACCGTCGGCCCAGCGCGCCTCCGACGAGTCCCTGCAGTGCCGGCTCGCTGCCGCGGCTGATGAGGTGACGCGCCTTCGGGACGAGAACCGCCGGCTACGCGAACAGGTGGCCAAGCTCCACGGCGATCGGCGCGCGGCGAACTGGCATGGATGAGCCTGCGTGAACGACATGTCTCCGACGAAGGCCCCCTGGTGAAATGGGGTCTTTGGTCCGTGGCTGCAGAGAATCAGGTATTGCTTTATGCGGGAATGCTTGTAGGAGAAGTCGAGGTGGACCTCGGTGCCGGGCGAGAAGACCCTTGTCTGGAACGGCTTGGCGGTGGTGCGCCCGCGGCGATCGCGTCCGAAGACGGCGTGCACCTCGTGCGGCCGGCCGATGCCGATGTTGTCAGTGACGAGGGACTCAAAGAAGCTGCGGGCGCGGCGTGGGTCGTCAAAGACGAGCGTGCGGCTGACCTCCACCTGGCGCATCGAGAGCTCGTAGAAGTACCCGGCGCGCCGGTCGGCATCGGTGAACGGCGTGGGGATCACGCTGGTCCAGCGATCGAAGAAGCCCTCGACGTCAGATGAACCGAACCGGTCGCAGATCTGCTGGAGCCGCACCGGATCGGCGCAGGTGGCAAAGCCGTTGGCGAGCTCGGTGAAGGCGATCCCAGCGCGACGCGCCTGGCGTTTGGCCCACTCGTGGCCGTTCAGCCAGACCTTGGCGGGATAGGGGAAGTAGGTGCAGATCTTGATGAAGCCAGGCCCGAACTCGGCGTCGTTTATGTAGAAGTAGTACATCCCGACGCGGCGGTCCTCCTTGTCGAAGTCGAAGCTCACCACACCTGACTTGTGGACGCGCTTCTTGGCGGAGAAGACCCACTGGAACTCCTGGCTCTGCACGATCGCCACCACTCCGTGGCGACCGTCGCGCTCCGCGGCGTCGAGATAGGGACGCACGTGGTCGAGCTTGCGATC
>JAKATJ010000148.1 GCA_021828005.1 Actinomycetes bacterium
CCCGGCGGCGGCGTCCGCGCGCCGCTGGTCCATCGGGAGACGCACGAGCGCCTGCACGCCTGAGAGGAGGACCTCCTCGGTGGTCTCGTACTCCCAGGTCGCGTGGGCCGGACCGGGCGCCGTGCTCTCGTACCTGGTCATGTCGACGTGGCGCACGCGAGGACGGTAGAGACGCCTTGGCGGCAGCGCCAGGGCCGAACGACCCCAGTGCGCGTGCACGTGGGCGTCGTGAGCGCCTGCGCGTGGCGCAGCGCGTTATACCCCATGGGGTATAGTCCCCGGCCGACCGACCACCGACGACCGGTCACCGACCGACGACCGGCCACCGACCGGCCACCGACCACCGCGACCGACGGAAGAGAGACCATGACGACCTCGCAGCTGACCCTCGCGACCTTGCCGCCGGCGACCGACGTCCCGCGCGGTGCCTTCGCCCGCCTCGGGAGCTGGACGGGGTCACACCTCCGCCCGGTCCTGCTCGGCTGGTTGGTCGTCCTGGTGGTGTTCGGCATCTTCTCCCCGAGGGTCGAGTCCGCGCTCGCCGGTGCCGGCTGGCAGGACTCGACGAGCCAGTCGGTGCAAGCCCGGCAGGTCGTCCAGAGGGATTTCGCCGGCCTCGGTGCGAGCGCCCTGCAGGTCGTGGTCGTCGACCGCTCGGGGCCGATCTCCGCCGACCCCGTGGCTCGGTCGGTGATCACCCGTGTCGAGGCCATGCTGCGAGCGAGCAAGGACGTCTCGACGGTGGTGCCGCCACGTCGAGGCTCGTCGATCTCGGCCGACGGGCGTACCGCCGTGGTCACCGCCGGCGCGGCGGCAGGCACGAACCAGATGGTCACCGCCGCCGGGCACCTCGCCGGCCCCCTCGCCCGGCTCGGGACCCGCGACGTGTCGGTGACCCTCACCGGTGACAGCGCGCTGTGGGCCGACTTCAACGCGGCCAACCACTCGGCCATGATGCGCTCGGAGATGCTGTCATGGCCGGTCACGCTGGCCATTCTCGTCGTCGCCTTCGGGAGTTTGGTGGCGGCCGGCTTGCCGTTGATGCTCACCATGGCCGGCCTGCTCGTCTCCGCAGGGGCGCTCGTGCTGGTCAACGACCTCACGCCAGTGTCAATCTGGGCGCTGAACTTCGCGCTCATGTTCTCCCTGGCGCTCGGGATCGACTACGCCCTGTTCCTCGTCGTGCGGTTCCGCGCCGCGCTCGAGCGCCGGAAGGCTCAGCCCGGTGATCGTGCGGCTGCAGCGGCCGCGGCGGCCGAGACGCTCGCCACCGCGGGCAAGGCCGTCGCCTTCTCCGCGTTGACGGTCCTCGCGTCGTTGGCGTCCATCCTGATCGTGCCGAGCCCGGCCTTCCGGTCGATGGCGCTCGGCATCATGCTCTCGGTCGTCGCCGTCCTGGCCGCCACGCTCACCCTTCTTCCGGCCGCCCTGGGCAAGCTCGGCACGCGGGTCAACTCCATGCGGGTGCGGCTCAGCCGTGGAGAGCCGGACCGGCCCGCGGGGCACAAGCTCGAAGAGCGTCTGCACGCCTGGGGCCGCTTCCTGTGGGCGCACCCCTGGCCGGCCGCGCTTGCCGGGCTCGCGGTGCTCGTCCTCGCCGCGTTGCCGGTGCTGGGGCTCCGCACGTCGATGCCGTCCATCACCATCGTCCCGGCGTCCGCCAACGCGCGCGTCGGCTACGACCAGGTGACGAGCGCCTTCGGGCCAGGGTACCCGGGGACGCTGCAGCTGGTGGTACCTGTCGCGGACCAGGCCGCGGCGCTGCGTGCGGCCCGCCAGACCAGGGGCGTCGCCGACGTGATGCCCGGGCCGGCGAGTCACGGCTGGTCGCTCGACCAGGTCGTGCCGGCCAGCGGGCCTTCGACCGTGTCGACGGACGCCACCATCGGCCGCCTCCGAGGCGACCTGCCGCACGGCGCGCTCGTCGGTGGTGCCGCAGCCGAGAATTACGACCTGCAGCAGGCACTGGCCAGCCGGACGCCGCTCGTCTTCGGCATGCTCGCCGGCCTCGGGTTCCTCGTGCTGCTCGTGGCCCTCGGCGCTCCGCTCGTCGCCTTCGCCGGGGTGGTGGTGACCGGCCTGTCGGTCGCCGGCGCGTTCGGCGTGGCCCGCCTCATCTTCCAGAACGGCGACCTCTCGGGCTTGCTCCACTTCGCGCCGCAAGGGTTCGTCGACGCCTGGGCACCCCTGTTCTTCGGAGCCATGGTGTTCGGCGTCGCGATGGACTACACGCTCTTCCTGCTGTCGGCCGCCAAGGAGCGGTACGAGACGCATCGAGATCCCGAGCACTCCATGGTCGGCTCCGTCCGCACGTCGGGGCGGGTGGTCGTGTCCGCGGCAGCGGTCATGATCGCGGTGTTCCTGACGTTCGCCCTCTCCGGCCCGCTCGCGCCGAAGGAGATGGGGGTCATCCTCGCGGTCGCGGTCGCGCTGGACGCGATCGTGGTCCGCCTGGTGCTCCTGCCGGCCCTCCTGCGCCTCACCCACCATGCGGCGTGGCACCAGCCGAGATGGCTGGCGCGGGTGCTGCCGACCGTGAGGTTCGCGCACTGAGCACGCCGGCCGGGCGCAGCGGCCACGACGCCTGCGGGCGCCTCGACATGGCGAGCCCTTTCCCTCGGACCTCGGCGCGCGCCGAGACCGGCCATCGGTCACTCAGAGGATGTGGCCGCCCATTCGTCGTCTGCGACGGGCTCGGTGCGCTCGGCGTCGATGCCCCGGACCCCGCCCTCGTCCACCAGGGGGAGCTCTTGCTCGAGCACGTCCGCCTCGGGCGCGTCCGGCGGGACGTGACGGGGGGCTCGTTCCACCTGAGCCGGCGTCTCCTGTTCGAGACGGTCCGCTTCGGGGACCTCGTCGGTCGGTGCCATCCCCGCGAGCCTAGCGACGAGACCTGCGTGCCACGGGCAGACCGTGCCACGGGCAGACCGTGCCACGCGGCGCCACACCGGCCGTAGCATGCGTCAATGACCGAGGAGAAGATGGGCGATGCGTCATCGACCGGCGCATCCGTGCGTGAGGTCCGTGCGGCACGGCTCGTCGAGCACGGCAGACCGCTCGAAGTCCGACGCGTGCCGCTCGGCGTTCCGGGACCAGGCGACGTCGTCGTGGAGATGGCGTTCGCGGGCGTGAACCCGGTCGACCGATATGGCGCGCTGGGGCGCGTCGCTCCGGACGCGCCCCTGCCGCGCACGCTCGGCGTCGAAGGGGTCGGCCACCTAGAGGGTCGCCTGGTCGTGATGCACGGTCACGGGCTCGGCACCGCGCGAGACGGGCTCTGGGCCGACGCCGCGGTGGTGGCTCGGGCCGCGTGCGTCCCGGTTCCCGAGGGGGTGGAGCCCCCGGTGGCCGCCGCGCTCGGCGTCGCGGGCGCCACCGCGTACGAGGCGGTCGCCGGCCTCGGCAAGGTGGCGCCGGACGACCGCGTGCTGGTGCTGGGTGCGAGCGGCGGCGTGGGGAGCATGATCGTCTCGTTGGCCCACTCGATCGGTGCGCAGGTGTGGGGCCAGACCGGGAGCGAAGGCAAGGCGCACGCCGTCGAGGAGACCGGCGCAGATCGGTCTGTCGTCGCCGACGCGGGCTCGCTCGCCGGGGCCGTCGCCGCCTTCCGCCCGACGGTCGTCTTCGACGGGCTGGGCGGCGGCTACACGGGTGCCGCCGTCGAGGCGCTCGAGCCGCGTGGGCGGCTGGTCCTGTACGGCGCCAGCGCTGATGCCGAAGGGCGCGTCCCGCTCCTCACGCTGTACCGCAAGAACCTGACGGTGCTCGGCTACGGAGGGCTCATCCAGTCCGAGGACGCCCTCCAGCGCAGCGTCGAAGGCGCGCTCGAGGCGGTGCGTGCAGGGCGAATGTCGGTCAGGATCGACTCGGTCCTTCCGCTCGAGGAGGTGAACGAGGCGTTCCGCAGGATCGAGCGTCGAGAGGTCTCAGGGAAGCTGGTCCTCGCCCTGGCAGCGCGGTAGGGCCGGCGGCCCCCCGGCGTAACCTGGTCGTTGGCAGGACGGGAGGTGACGTGAGGACGCACGAGGTGACGAACCAGCCCTCGGCCCTCGCCGAGTACGACGTCGCACAGGACGCAACCCTCCTCGCCGGGCTGCACGCGTTCGGCGCCGGCTGGGCGGAGCCTGAGCTCCACGACGTGGGGCGCCTCGCGGGATCGGCCCACGTCGCGGAGATGGCCAGGGTGGTGAACGAGCACCCGCCCGTGCTCAGGTCCCACGACCGCTTCGGCAACCGGATCGACGAGGTCGAGCTCCACCCGTACTGGCACGAGCTCATGCGGCTCGCACTCTCGAAGGGCCTGCACGCCACTGCCTGGCGGACACCGCGGCGCACCGCGCACACGGCTCGCACCGCGAAGTTCCTCGTGTGGGGCCAGACGGAGG
>JAKATJ010000149.1 GCA_021828005.1 Actinomycetes bacterium
GCACGCTGCGCGTGGCGTTCGTGTCGGCGCTCGCCCTGGAGTTCCTGGCGGGGATCGGGACGGGCCTGGTCGCGATGGTGCTCGGGCTCCGGCTGCTCGGCGGCCACGTGAGCCTCTCCACCGCGCTCGCCGTGCTGCTGGTCTCCCCGGAGGTCTTCCTGCCGCTGCGGCGCGCGGCCACCGAATTCCACGCGAGCGCCGAAGGGCAGGCCGCGGCGGACCGCATCCTCTCGGTCCTCGACGTCGCGGCGGGCGTGCCCCCTGGCCAGCGCGACGACGCGCGCCCGGGCAAGGTGCCGGACGGTGCCGGCGGTGCGCTCCTTCGCGCGGAGAGCGTCACGGTCGCGTACCGCGGCCGCGGGGCGCCCGCCCTGGACGGGTTCTCGCTCGCGGTGCAGGCGGGCGAGCACGTCGCGCTCGTCGGCCCCTCGGGCTCGGGGAAGTCCACGGCCGTCGGCCTCTTCCTCGGCTTCGTGCGCCCGTCGGCGGGGCGGGTCGTCGTGAGCGACCACGACCTGTCTGCGAGCGACCCGGCGGGATGGCGGCACCGGGTCGCCTGGGTGCCACAGCGTCCCCACCTCCTCCATGGCTCGCTCGAGGACAACCTGCGCATCGCCGACCCGGAGGCGAGCGCCGAGCTGCTCGCGCGCGCGATCGAGCTGGTCGGTCTCTCCCACGTCGTGGACGGACTGCCGGACGGCCTCGCGACGCCGGTCGGCGAAGGCGGCGTGTCCCTCAGCGCCGGCGAGCGGCAGCGGCTCGCGCTGGCACGGGCGATCATCCGCGATCGCGAGGTGGTTCTTCTCGACGAGCCCATCGCCCATCTGGACGCCCACGCGGAGGCGAACTTGGCGGAGACCCTCGGGCCGTGGTTCGAGACGAAGACGGTGCTCGTCGCTGCGCACCGGCCCGAGCTGGTGGCGCGCCTCGACCGAGTCGTGCACCTCCGCGCGACCGAGCCGGATTCGCGCAGGGACGGTGTCGCGACGGACCTCGGAGGAGACGGCGGAAGGGTCTGCGGTACCGACGGCGGCACCGACGGCAGTACCGACGGCGGCACCGACGGCGGCACAGACGACGGCGGCACAGACGTCGACAGAGCCCGCCCGTGAGCGGCGCCGCCCTCTCCCCCGCCTCGGTGGTGCGGACCCTGCTCCGCATCGGCGCGCCGCCGTGGCGCAAGCTCGCGCTCGCGGCGCTGCTCGGCGTCCTCGGCGCCCTTGCGACCGTCGGGCTGCTCGCCGGCTCGGGCTACGTCGTCGACCGGGCCGCCTTCCGCCCCGGGCTCGGCGCGATCGCCGGCGTCCTCGCCGGGGTGGAGGTGCTCGCATTCCTGCGCGGACCACTCCGCTATGGCGAGCGGCTGGTCGCGCACGACGCGGCCTTTCACTCGCTCGTTCGCTGGCGGGTGTGGCTCTACGACCGCCTCGAACCCCTCGCGCCGGCCGGGCTGCGGGGGTGGCGCAGCGGCGATCTCCTCGCGCGGGTCACCGACGACGTCGACGCCCTCCAGGACCTCTATCTGAGGTGCCTCCTGCCGGTGGGAGTCACCGTCGCGGCGGCGACGGTCTCTGTGGCTCTCGTCGCTGCGGTGCTCCCGCTCGCCGGTGCCGTGCTCGCGGCGTCGCTGCTCGTCGCGGTCGTCGCTGCGCCCGCCGTCGCGGTCGTGACCAGCACGTCACGCGGTCGCGAGGCCGAGCTGCGCGGACGCCTCGCCGCCGAAGTCGTCGACCTGCTTCGTGCGGCGCAGGAGCTGATCGCGTTCGGCCGCGACACGGAAGCGCTCGAGACGGTGGAGGCAACGGACCGTGAGCTGACCACGATCGCCCGGCGGCGCGCCTGGTCGACCGGCGCATCGGGCGCGATCGTCACCGTGTGCCTCGGCGCCGCGGTGACGGGCGTCCTCGCCCTCGGGATCGCCGCCGTCCACGCCCACGAGATCCGACCGGTGATGCTCGGGGTGCTCCCCCTCGCGGTGGTCGGCGCGTTCGAGACCGTGCCGGCCGTCGCCGCTGCGGCGGTCCGCGCCTCCGACGTCGTCGCGGCCGGACGCCGACTGCTCGACCTCTCGTCCATCCCCGTGCCAGTCACCGACCCCGACCGACCTGCCGCGCTGCCGCAGGGCTGCCCGGAGATCGCGGTGCACGACGCCCGCCTTCGCTACGGCCCCGAGCTCCCCTGGGCACTCGACGGCATGGACCTCGAGGTCATGCCGGGTGCACGCGTCGGCCTCGTCGGCGCGAGCGGCGCGGGCAAGAGCAGCCTCGTGCACGCGCTGTTGCGGTTCTGGCCGTTGCAAGGAGGTTCGGCGTCGCTTGGCGGCGTCGCGCTCGACGCGCTCCCCCAAGGAGTCGTGCGCCGCGCGATCGCGCTCGTGGACCAGGATGCGCACGTCTTCGCCGGAACCATCCGTCAGAACGTGGCACTCGGGCGCCCGAAGGCGAGCGACGCAGAGGTGAACGACGCCCTTGCCAGGGCGCAGCTCGCGGACTGGGTCGCTACGCTACCCGACGGGATGGACACTCAGGTCGGGGAGGATGGGGCGCAGGTCTCTGGCGGCCAGCGACGCCGGCTCGCGCTGGCGCGAGCCCTGCTCGTCGACGCACCGGTGCTCGTGCTCGACGAGCCGACGGCCGGGCTGGACCTGGATGGCGGCGCGCGCCTCGTCGCAGGCGTCGTGGACGACGCAAGGAAACGCGGCAACAGTGTCATCGTCGTCACGCATCGTGCGAGCGATCTCGAGCACCTCGACCACGTGGTCGTCATGGACAATGGGCAAGTCGCCCAGGCACACGAGCAGGGCGGGTCCGTTGCACCTGACGTTCCCGCCCGACTCGCGTGAACGCCTGCGGGCGCGCACGCGGGCCGCGTGACAGGTGCGCCCCGGCGGCGACCCGCCCTCCGAGCACATCCAACCGCCTGGCACCACCGAAGGACGAGACATGACCCCACGAAGTTCCCCTCCCCGCTCCGCTTCTGCGGGATCCGCACCCCGCGACGGCACGGGTCACGGTGCCCGGAAACAAGGGCACCTGGCCCGCGAGGCCGCCGGCGAGGACGTCCGACGAGCAAGCCCCGGGAGGATGCGCAAGGGCGAGAGCCCGCGGCAGCGGGGCGAGCAGACCCGCGCCAGGATCGCCGACGCGCTCATCGACCTCATGACCGAGAACGCGCTACCGCCTACCGCCAAGGAGGTGGCAAACCGAGCCGGCGTGTCCGTTCGGCTCGTGTTCCACCACTTCGAGGACATGGACGCGCTGTACCGCGCGGTCGCGCGGGCACAGTTCGACCGCCACTGGCGCGGGCTCCGCTCCGTCCCCGACGACCTCACCCTCGGCCAGCGCATCGATCGGACCGTCCTCCAGCGGGCGAAGCTCTTCGACGCGGTCGCTCCGGTGCGGCGCCAAGCCGTCCTTCTCGCGGTCCGCCACCACGCCATCTCGCAGAGCTTGGACCTCACCGACAAGCTGCTTCGCGACCGGCTCGAAGAGACGTTCGCAGCCGAGCTGCAGGCAGCCGGCGACGAACGGCGAGAGCTGCTCGCCGCCCTGGAGGTGGCAGCGTCCTGGGAGACGTGGGACCGGCTCCGCCGCGTACAGGGCCTCAGCGGTGCCGCGGCGCGGCGCGTCGTGGCACGGACGCTGCGCGCGTTGTTCGACGCGTAGGCAGGCGGCCCCAGCCCAGCGCGTGCACCAAGAGGACTGGGATCGACGAAGGGGGAACTTCCTCCACTCGTGGACAGCCCGGGTATTCACCACGTACGCGAGCGGTCCGTCCGCCTTGCCCCCCACGGCGAGCCCGTTGATGAAGGTCCGGTAGTGGCTCGCGACCTTCACGAAGTCCCATGCGTCCTGCTGAAAGGCGCGCGTGTCGCCGAGGCCGCCCAGCTCGGCGACGAAGCTGACGAGACGGCTTCGACGCTCCATGCCGTCGAAGATCGACTCGACGGTGGGCTGGCCCCCGTGTCGGGCGAGAGCCACACGGCTTGGCCGAGTGACCCGAAGCCTGCCCACGCGAGCGGGGTGCGCAGCACGTGGCGATCGGTCCGGCGCTCTTCGGGGATGGAGATCACGAGGACCAGCCGCTTGCCGCCCCAATCGGCGCGGGTGGGGTCGAACGCGTTGATGCGCACCGAGCCGTCAGCGACGAGAGCCCTTCCCTGCTCGGTGAGGTGCCAGCGCGCTTCCCGGCCGACGCGTTCACTCACCAGCCAGCCGGCGTTCGCCGCACGGGCCAGCGCTTGCCGGGCGGCCTTGCTCTCGACGCCGGACAGTGAGAGGGCGTCGAGAAGCGTGGACCTCACACCGTGGCGTCGCGGGGCATGACGTACTCGCCGAGCACGGTGAGAGG
>JAKATJ010000150.1 GCA_021828005.1 Actinomycetes bacterium
TGCGCCCTAACCTTGCCCGCATGGCTCCCCGCAGGGTCGCGATCGTGCCCCACACCCACTGGGACCGGGAGTGGTACGAGCCCTTCCAGTCGTTTCGCCTCCGGCTCGTCGAGGTGGTCGGTGAGCTGCTCTCCCTCCTCGAGTCCGACCCCTCCTACGCCCGGTTCCTCTTCGACGGCCAGGCGGCGGCGCTCGACGACTACCTGGAGGTCCGCCCCCAGACAGAGGAGCGGATCCGGAACCTCGCCGCGTCGGGCCGGCTCGCGGTCGGGCCGTGGTACACGCTCATGGACGAGTTCCTCGTCTCGGGCGAGACGATCGTGCGCGACCTGCAGCTCGGCGTGCGCACGAGCGCGGCGTTCGGCGGGGCGATGGAGGTCGGCTACCTGCCCGACATGTTCGGGCACGTCGCCCAGATGCCCCAGCTCCTCCGCCTCGCCGGCTTCGAGCACGCGGTGGTCTGGCGCGGTGTGCCCGCGTCGATCACCTCCACCGGGTTCATCTGGGAAGCGCCTGACGGGTCCTCCGTCCGCGCCGAGTACCTGCCCTTCGGCTACGGCAACGGGTCGCTCCTGCCCGACGACGCCAAGGCGCTGGTCCGCAGGGTACGCGACCACCTCGAGCAGATCGGGCCCTTCCTCGTCTCGGACCTCTTGCTCATGAACGGCTCGGACCACCTGCCGCCCCAGCCCGGGCTCGGGCGTGTCGTCGCCGAGGCGAACGCCCTCCAAGACGACCTGCGCTTCGAGATCACGTCCCTCCCCGAGCACCTGGCGCGGGCCCCGGCCGACGGGCTCCCGAGGTGGCGCGGCGAGCTCCGCTCGGGCGCGCGGGCGAACGTGCTCATGGGCGTCACGTCCAACCGAGTCGACGTGAAGCGCGCGGCGGCGGGCGCCGAGCGGGCCCTCGAGCGCCGCGCGGAGCCCTACGCCGCGCTGTTCGTCCCCTCCGAGTCGTGGCCGGAGGCGCAGCTCGACCTTGCGTGGAAGGAGGTCGTGCGGAACGCGGCGCACGACTCGATCTGCGCGTGCTCCGTGGACGTCGTCGTCGACGAGGTGCTGCAGCGCTTCGCGGCCGCCCGCGCGATCGCCGACGGCCTCGCGGCGCGGGCCCTCGGCGCCCTCGGCGCGTCGATGGCCGCACCGGGCCCCGTGATCGTGAACCCCTCGGCCCGGGAGCGCAGCGGGACCGTCGAGGTCGTCGTCTCCTCCGACGAACCGGGCACGGTCGAGGGCGCGTCGGTGAGCGGCGCCGTCCAGGTCGTCTCCGAGCGCGCGGGGCTGCCCGGCACCCTCACCCTCGACGCCCAGACCGTCCGCACGGTCCTCGGCATGATCGACGGCACGAGGATCGACACCGACGCGTGGGTCCAAGACGTCGTGATCGAAGACGACGACACCGGGATCGACGTCACCGTCTCGATCGGTCCGGACGAGCGGCCCGAGCTGCCGATCGCCCGGGCTCGGGAGGACCTGATGGCGCGCCTCGGCGCCCGCCCCACCGCGCCGGTCCGGATCCGTCTCGACCAGCCCCCGATCCGGCGGGTCGTCGCGCGCGTCGGGCCGGTGCCCGGCTTCGGCTGGCGGTCGTACGCCCCGTCGCCGCTCGCTCATCCGGTCACCGTGGAGGAGCGGACAGGTGCGATCGTGATCGGCAACGGCCTCCTCGAGGTGCGCGTCGACCTCTCCGAGGGCACCTACTCGCTCGGCGACCTCGCGGGGCTCGGCCGCCTCGTCGACGGTGGCGACCTCGGCGACTCCTACAACTACTCGCCGCCGGCGAGCGACCTGGTCGTGGACGTGCCCGAGTCCGTGACGGCGGAGATCGCCGAGCGCGGGCCGGTGAGGGCGCGGGTCGTGGTCTCCAGCCGCCACCAGTGGCCCGATCACGCGGAGACCTCCTCTCAGCGCCGGGTGGGGACCCAGCACGCAGACGTCGCGACGACGCTCGAGCTGCGCGCCGACGAGGCGGTGCTGCGGGTGACGACGACCTTCGTCAATCCCTCCCGGGACCACCGGGTGCGCGTCCACCTCCCGCTCCCCGAGCCCGCCTCGTGCTCGGAGGCGGAGTCCGCCTTCGGCGCGGTCCGACGGGGCCTCGACGCGGAGGGCCGCCCCGACGAGCGCGGTCTGCCGACGTTCCCCGCACGCCGGTTCGTCCGTGCCGGCGGCCTCACCGTGGTCCACGACGGCGTGACCGAGTACGAGCTCGTCGACGTGACCGGCACCGGCGCGGACGCGAGGGCGCACACCCTCGCGCTCACGCTGCTGCGGTCGACGGGGATGCTGTCGCGCCTCGGCATGGCGTACCGCCCGTTCCCCGCGGGGCCGCTCACCCCCGTCGGCGGGCTCCAGCTCGTCGGCAGGACCGTGGAGCTCCGCTACGCCGTGGCGCTCGGCGACCAGGACCCCTGGGCGCTCGCCGACGACGTGCTCCTCCCCCTCGAGGTGGTGGGGTCCTTCGGCGGCGGTTGGCGTGAGGGGACCGGGAGCGCGCTCGAGTTGGAGGGGGCGGAGGTGAGCTCGGTGCGGCGCGAGGGCGGGCAGCTCGAGGTCCGCGTGTTCAACCCGTCGGACACCGCGACCACCGTTCGCGTCGGTGAGCGGTCCGGGTGGCTCGTGGACCTGCGCGGCTCCGCCCTCGCGCGTTTCGACGGCGCCTTCGAGCTCCGCCCCCACGGCATCGCGACCGTGCGGCTGGCCGGGCCCGACCCGCACCGGTAGCACGCCCTGCATCGGCAGCCCGCGCCGGCACCGGCACGCCCGCTCAGTCCCCGACCTCCCGGAGGAGCGCGTCGTCCCACTCGGGCCGCGGCGGCCGCTCCATGAGCGCCGAGAGCGCCGCTGCGGGCGAGGTCTCCCCCGCGACGAGCGCCGCGACCTGCGCGGCGATGGGCATCTCCACACGATGGGCCTCCGCGAGCCCGACGAGGGGCCGGGCGGTCCGCACCCCCTCGGCCACCATGTGCATGCCGGCGAGGACCTCGTCGAGCTGGCGGCCGATGCCGAGAGCCGCACCGAGCGAGCGGTTCCGGCTCTGCGGGCTCGTGCACGTCGCCACGAGGTCACCGACGCCCGCGAGCCCTCCGAACGTGAGCGCGTGCCCGCCGAGCGCGAGCCCGAGCCGCACCTGCTCGGCCAGCCCACGGGTCACGAGCACCGCTCGGGTGTTGTCACCGAAGCCGAGGCCGTCGCACACCCCGGCGGCGATGGCGATCACGTTCTTGCTCGCGCCGGCGATCTCGCACCCGACGACGTCGGTGCCCGTGTACACGCGGAAGGTGCCGCAGTGGAGGAGGTCTTGGACGCAGCGGGCGATCGACTCGTCCTCGCAGGCGACCACGGTCGCCGCGGGATGACCTGCGGCGACCTCGCGGGAGAGGTTCGGACCGGTCAGCACCGCGACGGGGTGACCGGGGAGCACCTCGGCGACGATCTCCGACATTCGCAGGTTCGTGCCGGCCTCGATCCCCTTCGCGAGGCTGACGACCACGGCACCTGCGGGCAGCAGCGGCGCCATGTCCTGGAGGACGGCGCGGACCCCGTGCGAGGGGACGGCCACGAGCACGACCGCCGCGTCGGCCACGGCGTCCGGGAGCGACGCAGTGACGCGCACCGACGGCGGGAGCGCGACCTCGGGGAGGTACCGACGGTTCACGTGGGTCGTGTCCAGCTCCCGGGCGAGCTCCGGCGAGCGCGCCCACAAGGTCACCGGCCCCTTGGCGGAGACCAGGAGCGCGATCGTGGTGCCCCACGAGCCGGCGCCCACGACCGCGACGCCGCCGACGCCTTCGGGTGAGCCTGGCACTCCCGTCGAGCCTACGGACGCCGCTGCCGCTCGTGCGAACCGTGACCGTCTCCCCCTGTCTCCTTCTCGATCTGTGTGCGGGCGGCGCCTCGCCACCGGTAGGGTGCAGCGCGTGAACGGCGACGACGACGTCGCCCGCTCCGCTCCCGGTCGGTGGAGCGGTCCCTCAGCCACCCGTCCCCTCGGCGACCACGCGGTGCTCGTCCCGGTGAAGGCGTTCGCGCACGCCAAGCGGCGTCTCACGGTCGCGCTCGGCGACGACGACCGGAGAGCGCTCGTTCGCCGGATGGCCGAGCAGGTGCTCCGGGCGGCGGCACCCTTCCCTGTCGCCGTCGTCTGCGACGACCCCGAAGTGGCCGCGTGGGCTCGCGATCACCACGCGCTGGTCCTTTGGGAGCCGGGACGGGGATTGAACGGAGCCGTCCACTCGGGTGTCGCGCAGCTCGCGGCAAGGGGCGTGCGCCGGGTGGTCGTCGCCCATGCGGACCTGCCGATGGCCCGCGACCTTCCCCGCCTCGCGGGCTTCGACGG
>JAKATJ010000151.1 GCA_021828005.1 Actinomycetes bacterium
AGCGCGCCGAGGGCGGCCGCTGCCGGGGCGAACGTGTTCGTTGCGGGGTCGGCGATCTTCGGCGCGGACCGCCCGTGGGAGGCGACCGAGGAGATCCGCGCCGCGGTGCTCTCGCACGGCGGGGGCTGTTCCGAGGCCCGGTAGACTCCACTGGCCACGCAGGCACGCGGCGGGCACGCACGTGCAGGCAGCCCGCGGACACGCAGGCCGAGGGCATGCAGGCGGTGGCCAGGACGCGGACACGCAGAGGGCACACAACTGGGAGGCGAGGTGCAGCCGACGATCGCCGGGACCCCCGGCACGGCGCATGAGGACCACGAGCACATGGCTCGTGCGATCGCCGCTGCGCAGTCCGCTCGTCTGCGCACGTCGCCGAACCCTTGGGTCGGCGCTGTCCTCGTGACCGGGTCCGCCACCTACCAGGCGGCGACCGCGCCGCCCGGGGGGCCCCATGCAGAGGTCGCTGTGCTTGCACTGGCGGCAGAGGCCGGCGACACCGCGTTCGGGTCGACCCTGTACACGACGCTCGAGCCGTGCGTGCAGTTCGGCCGTACGCCGCCGTGCGTCGACGCGATCCTCGCCGCGGGGGTCGCGCGCGTCGTCGTGGCGCTCGTCGACCCGGACCCGGCCGTTTCGTCCCGGGGCATCGAGGCGCTCCGTGCCCATGGCGTCGAGGTGTGCGTCGGGATGCAGTCGGATGCAGTCGAGGTGCAGCTCGCCCCGTACCTGAAGCACCGGAGGACCGGCAGGCCATGGGTGGTCCTGAAGCTCGCTGCCACGATGGACGGCAGGACCGCCGCGCCGGACGGGTCGAGCCGCTGGATCACGGGGGAGGCGGCCCGCCGGGACGCCCACGAGCTGCGCGCCGCTTCCGATGCCGTGCTCGTCGGTGCCGGAACGGTACGGGCTGACGATCCCCAGCTCACGGTGCGCCCTCCCGCGGCCCCGGCCGCGGCCGGCGAGCGTGCCCCGGTCGTTCCCCGTCAGCCGCTGCGCGTCGTGCTCGGGCACGCTCCCGAGGACGCCAAGGTGCAGCCCGCGCTCGAGCTCTCGGGAGAGCTGGCGGACGTCCTGTCGGACTTGGCGCGACGCGGCGTGGTGCAGCTCCTCGTCGAGGGTGGGGCGACGGTGGCCCACGACCTCCACGCGGCCGGGCTCGTCGACCGCTACGTGCTCTACCTCGCGCCGAAGCTCTTCGGCGGCGACGACGGACGGCCCCTCTTCCAGGGGCCCGGAGCCGGCACGATCGCCGACGTGTGGCGAGGGCGGATCGAGTCGGTCGAGCGGCTGGGCGAGGACCTCCGCGTCGAGCTGGCGCCCGCGGGCGAGGGAAGGACGCCCTGATGCCCTTCTCCGCTGTCGAAGCGGCGATCGAGGCCATCGGCCGGCTCGGGATGGTCGTCGTCGTCGACGACGAGGACCGCGAGAACGAGGGCGACCTCGTGATGGCTGCCGAGGCCGCCACGCCCGAGACGATCGCCTTCTTCCTCGCGCACACCTCCGGTGTGATCTGCGTGCCGGTCTCCCCCGAGCGCGCCGACGAGCTCCAGCTGCCGCTGATGGTCAGCGAGAACACCGAGTCGCAGCGGACCGCGTTCACGGTGAGCGTCGACGCTCGGCGCGCGACCACGACCGGCATCTCCGCCGCCGACCGCGCCGCCACGATCAGGGCGCTCATCGACCCTTCGACCCGGCCCGAGGACCTGAACCGTCCGGGCCACATCTTCCCGCTCCGCTCCCGCCCGGGCGGGGTGCTGAAGCGCGGGGGCCACACCGAGGCGACCGTCGACCTCGCCCGGGCGGCCGGGCTCACGCCGGCGGGCGTGCTGTGCGAGATCGTGAGCGAGGACAAGTCCGGGATGGCGCGGCTCCCCGACCTCGAGCGGTTCGTCGAGCGCCACGGGCTCCCCCTCATCTCGATCAGGGACTTGATCCGGTGGCGCCGGCGGAGGGAGAAGCTCGTGCGCGCCGTCTCCGAGGCACGGATCCCCACCGAGGCCGGGGACTGGCGGGCGGTCGTGTACGCCTCGGTGCTCGACGGCGAGCAGCACCTCGCCCTCGTGAAGGGAGAGATCGGACCGGACCTCCTCGTACGTGTGCACTCGGAGTGCCTGACCGGCGACGTGTTCGGCTCGTTGCGCTGCGACTGCGGCACGCAGCTTCAGGCGGCGATGGACCTCATCTCCGAGGAGGGCCGGGGGGTGGTCGTGTACCTGCGCGGCCACGAAGGGCGAGGCATCGGCCTTGCGCACAAGATCCGTGCGTACCGCCTCCAGGAGGAGGGCCACGACACCGTCGACGCGAACGTCGCGCTCGGCCTTCCCGTCGACACGCGCGAGTACGGCATCGGCGCGCAGATCCTCGTCGACCTCGGCGTCACCACCATGCGGCTCATGACGAACAACCCGTCCAAGTACGGCGGCATCGACGGCTTCGGGCTCGAGATCGTCGGACGGGTGCCCCTCCAGCCCGTGCCGAACCCCGAGAACCTCGCCTACCTCCGCACGAAGCGTGAGCGCATGGGGCACCTGATCGACGGCCTCGACGGCCCCGACGACCTCGAGGCCGACGACCAGCTCGACGACGGCCTCGACGACCTGGGGGCCGGCTGATGGGCGCCGGGGCCGGGATGGGCATGCCCGACGGCGCGCTCGAGCCGGTCGCCGGCCGGGTGGGGCGCCTGGTCTCCGTCGGCCCCCTGCTCGGCGATGCCGCCGGCGCGGGGGAGCGGAACCCCGGCGGTGGGTTGCGGGTCGGGATCGCCTGCTCCCGGTTCAACGGCGCGGTCACCCTCTTGCTCCTCGAGGGCGCGCTCGAGACCCTCGACGAGCTCGGCGTCGACCGCAACGACGTGACGGTCGCGTGGGCGCCCGGCGCGTTCGAGCTGCCGCTGCTCGCGCGTGCGCTCGTCGGCGCCGGTGCCGACGCAGTCATCTGCCTCGGCGCGGTCGTGCGCGGCGAGACCGGTCACTACGAGCTCGTCGCGAGCGAGTGCGCGCACGGGATCCAGCGCGTGGCGTGCGACACCGGCGTGCCAATCGCCTTCGGCGTGCTCACCACCGACACCGCCGCCCAGGCGCTCGCACGCTCGGACAGGGGCCGAGAGGCCGCCGCGACGGGGGTCGAGATGGCCCGGCTCCTGCGGGCCGTGTCGTAGGCCGACGGACCGTGCTCCGGATCGTCCTGCCCAAGGGGTCGCTCGAGCACGCGACGCTCGCCCTGTTCGAGGCGGCCGACCTCGCCGTGTCGCGGGCCTCCGACGTCGACTACCGTGCGTCGATCTCCGACCCCCGCGTGAGCGAGGTCCGGATCCTGCGCCCCCAGGAGATCCCCGTGTACGTGGCCGAGGGCCTGTTCGACCTCGGGATCACCGGGCGTGACTGGATCGAGGAGCGGGCCGCGGACGTCGTGACGCTCGGGGAGCTCGCGTACTCGAAGGCGAGCGTCAACCCGGTCCGCGTGGTGCTCGCCGTCGCCGGGGACTCCCCGTGGCACAGCCTTGCGGACCTGGCGAGCGCGGCGGGGGGCGCCGGACGGCGGCTCCGGGTGAGCACCGAGTACCCGCAGATCACCGCCCGCGCGCTCGCGGCGCACGGGATCGACGCCGAGGTGTCGCTCTCCTACGGCGCCACCGAGGCGAAGGTCCCCGACATCGCCGACTGCGTCGTGGAGATCACCGAGACGGGAAGGGCGCTCAGGGCGGCGGGCCTCCGGGTCCTCGAGACGCTGCTCGTCTCGCGCACCGAGCTCATCGCGAACCCGCTCGCCGCACAGGACCCAGCCAAGCGCCATGCCATGGGGCAGCTCCACACGCTCCTCGCCGGCGCGCTCGAGGCGCGCGAGAAGGTGCTCGTCAAGCTCAACGTGCCCGCAGAGAAGCTCGACGTGGTGCTCGACGTGCTCCCGTCGATGCGCGCCCCGACCGTGTCCGAGCTGTCGGGCGGCCGGGGGTTCGCACTGGAGACGGTCGTCGCGAAGGCGGACATCAACACGCTCATCCCGGCGCTGAAGGACGAGGGCGCGACCGACATCTTGGAGCTCGCCCTGTCGAAGATCGTCCACTGATCCGGTGCGTGGCGTGCTTCACGTAGGCGTGGTGTCGGAGTGGGACCACGACCGCGGGCTCGGCGCCGTCGCCGGCGACGCAGGCGGTACGTGGACGTTCCATTGCACGGCGATCGCGGACGGCAGCCGGGACGTCGACGTCGGGACGCGGGTCGCCTTCGAGGTCGTGCCCGGTCACCTCGGCCGGATGGAGGCGGTCCAGGTCACGAAGCTCGACGGGCGCTCGCCCGACGCTCAGCTCGCGTGACGTCGGGCTAG
>JAKATJ010000152.1 GCA_021828005.1 Actinomycetes bacterium
CCCGAGCACCGAGGGGAACCGAGCGAGGCACCGGTAGGCGCGCTACTCGTCGAAGGAACCCTCCTGGGTGGCCACGTACGTCTGCACGCTCATGTACCGGCCGGCTGGCGGAAGTGTGCCGAAGAGGCGCCGGCTCTTCAGTCCGCGTGCACCGCGCGCAGTCCCGCCCACGCGAAGTTCGCCAGGCGGCTCGCGAGGCGCTGCGCCTCCTCGCCAGGCTGCGGCGCGTCGCCCTCGGGTTCGCCCCGTTCGTCACCTCGAGGACCGTCACCTCGAGGACCGTCACCTCGAGGACCGTCACCTCGAGGACCGTGGCCGCGGCGCTGCGTCTCGAGCCAGTGCCGGCTCGCTCCCTCGGCCATGCCCACGACCGCGTACGCGAGGAAACGGCGATGGTCGGGGTCGAGCCCCGCGGCGATGAGCGGGTCGATCGCCTCTGCGATCGCGTCCTCCACCTTCCGCAGCGCGCTGCCGAGCTCAGGGCCGGCCGCGCTGCTCCTGGCGTAGAGGAGGCGGAAGGCTGTCTCGTGCGTGACGAGCATCCGGAAGTACGCGGCGAAGCCGCCCGCCACCTGCTCTCGCGGCCCGGGTGCCGCGGCGGTGGCTGCGTCGATCTCTGCGAGGAGCTCCCCTGCGATCGAGTCCAAGAGCTCGAGGTAGAGGGCGCGCTTCGAGGAGAAATGCTGGTAGAGGAGGGGTTTCGTCACCCCGGCGGCGTCGGCGATCTCGTCCATCGTCGTCGACTCGTAGCCGCGTTCGGCGAAGAGCCGGAGGGCCGTGCCGAAGAGCTGGTGGCGGCGCTCGCCGCCGCTGAGACGGCGCCCCCCCCGTCGCGGGTGCGCGTCGTCCCCGCGGGAGGGACCGGGCTGCATCGCCGACGTCACACGACTCCGCGAACCCTGCCCTTCGCCTTCGGCACGGGCACTGGGAGCACGAGAAGCTCGAGCCGATCGACGCACGCGGTCGCCCCGCAGCGCGCCGAGGCGCGCGAGAACCTCCTCGAGGCGGGCCGGCAGGTCCGCGAGGGCGAAGTGGCGGCGCGAAACGGCTGCGTTGTGGTCCAAGAGCGCAGGGTCGGGCGCCCCGAGCCACGCCTCGAGCTTCGCGAGGTCGTCGGCCGACTCGGTGAACCACCGGAAGCCGAACGCCCGAAGCTCGGTCGCCACGGGGTAGGGCCCGATCACGAGCGGGCGGCGGTGGGTCGCGGACTCGACCGAGGGGTTCCCGAACCCTTCGACGTCCGACGTCAGTGCGACCACGTCGCACGCGGCGTACGCGTCGTCGACGGTGGCCGCACGCCCGTCCGCGAGCAGTGGCGCACCCCGCCGCACGGGGCAGTGCGCAGCGGCGAGCACGCGCTCGAGCTCGGGGCCGTAGCCGTCCTCCGCGGGGCCGAGCAGCCAGTACGTCGCGCCGAGCTGTTCCGTCACCCTCGTCGCGGCGCTGACGCGCTTTCGGGGGAGCGCGCGCGTCGGCTGCAGCACGAGGCGCTCGCCCGGTGCGACGCCGAGCGCGGCACGAGTCTCGGCGCGCCGCCCTGCCGGGGGTTCCGGGTCGAAGGCGTTGTAGACGGTGGTCGCCTCGATGCCGTGCGCGGCGAGCTCGCGTCGGCTGCGCTCGTTGATGGTGACGTGGCGCCAGGCAGGATCGTCGGGCGGTGGTGGCCAGCGCGCGAACTGCGGCCGCTGCCAGGGGAGGTCGTGGTGGTGGAGGACCGCGGGGCGGCCCGCGAGGACGGCGGCGACGACCTCGGCGGCCGCGGGGTTGAGCGGGAGGGAGCAGAGGTTCTCCACGACCACCAGGTCCGCGTCGGCGAGCGCCGACTCCACGTCCTCTCGGGACGGCGGCGATGCGGCGTCGAATGAAAGGCCCGGCACCACCCGGTCCGCGGTGGCCCGGGCTGCACCCTCGGCCGTCCCCCCGCCACCGAGCCTGCCCGCGACCGAGAAGGTCCCGAAGCCCAGCCGCTCGAGCGCCCACGACCACTTCCCGGCCTCGATGGAGACGCCGTCGCCTCCGCCCAGGCGGAAGGAGACGAGCGCGGCCCTCGGCACCAGCGCACTGTACCGAGGTCCCTGCACGCCCCCTGCACGCCCCCTGCACGCGCCCCCTGCACTCCCCCTGCACGCGCCCCTTGCCGCAGGCTGCGCCTGCGCCGGCTCGGCTACCCTGGCGGTGGTGTCAACGACGAGGGCGAGGCGCGCGTTGATCACCGGCGTGACCGGGCAGGACGGCTCCTACCTGGCCGAGCTCCTGCTCGAGCAGGGCTACGAGGTGATCGGCGTCGTACGGCGATCGAGCACGCTCAACTTCGAGCGCATCGCCCACATCCAGGACCGCATCAGCCTGGTCCCGGCCGACCTGCTCGACGAGGTGTCGCTGATCGCGGTGCTGCGCGACCACCGCCCCGCCGAGGTCTACAACCTCGCGGCTCAGTCCTTCGTCCAGACGAGCTGGACCCAGCCTGTCCTCACCGGCGAGACGACGGCCCTCGGGGTGACGAGGCTCCTCGACGCGATCCGCATCGTCGACCCGGAGATCCGCTTCTACCAAGCGAGCTCGTCGGAGATGTTCGGGAAGGTCCACGAGGTCCCACAGAAGGAGACGACCCCCTTCTACCCGCGCAGCCCCTACGGCGTGGCGAAGGTCTACGGGCATTGGATCACGGTGAACTACCGCGAGTCCTATGGCCTCCACGCGTCCTCGGGCATGCTGTTCAACCACGAGTCGCCACGCCGCGGCCTCGAGTTCGTCACGCGCAAGGTCACCCACGGGGTCGCACGGATCGCTTGCGGCCTCGACGACAAGCTCGCTCTCGGCAACCTCGACTCCCAGCGCGACTGGGGCTACGCCGCAGACTACGTCCGTGCGATGTGGCTGATGCTCCAGCAGGACGAGCCCGCCGACTACGTCGTGGCGACCGGGGAGACCCACTCGGTGCGCGAGCTCTGCGAGATCGCGTTCGCCGGTGCCGGTCTCGACTGGGAGCAGCATGTGGTCATCGACGATCGGTTCCTGCGCCCCGCCGAGGTGGACCTGCTCGTCGGCGACGCGACCAAGGCGCACGAGACGCTCGGCTGGCGGCGGGAAGTGGACTTCTCCCACCTGGTCGAGATGATGGTCGAAGCCGACTTCGACGTCGTCCGGGCGCAGCTGGGCTGAGGTGCTCGCGGGGACGATCACGGCCGATCCGATCGGCGTGCTCGCTGCGTTCGGCGCCGGCATCCTCTCGTTCCTCTCTCCGTGCGTGCTGCCGCTCGTCCCCGGCTATCTGTCGCTCGTGTCCGGGCTGTCGGCGGCAGAGCTCGGCGGCTCCCCGGGGCACTCTCGGACCGGGGGTGACCTCTCGGTCGCCGCGCGCCGGCTCGCCCTCGTCGGCGCGGCGGGCCCGGCTCCGTCCCTCCCGGCAGCCACCCCGTCCCCGCCCCCGGCACCGGCGCGGCACCGCCCCCTGGCGCCGCTCATGCGAGGCATCCTCCTGTTCGTCGCGGGCTTCACGGTCGTCTTCGTCGCGCTGGGGGCGACCGCGTCCGGGGTGCACGCGCTGCTTGAGCACCACAAGCACGCGCTCGACCTCACCTCGGGCGCGCTCGTCGTCGTGCTCGGGGTGGTGCTGCTGGTGAGCTCCTTGCCTGGGGGCGTGTGGTCCCTGCTCGGCCCGCGCGTGGCGGGGAAGGTGGGATGGCTGGTGGGCGAGCGCCGGATCCACGTCCGGGCCGAGGCGCTCGGCACCTGGGCCGCACCGGTGATGGGGATGGCTTTCGCCTTCGCCTGGACGCCCTGCATCGGACCGGTGCTCGGGGCGGTCCTCGCGCTGACGTTCAGGCACTCGACGCTCGGCGGGGGGGTCTTGCTGCTGTTTGCCTACTCCCTCGGACTCGGCGTGCCCTTCTTGTTGACCGGCATCGCCTTCGACCGGCTGACCGGCTTCTACGCACGAGCGCGAAAACCGCTCGGGGTGGTGCAGGTCATCGCCGGGGTCGTGCTGGTCGCGTTCGGGGCGATCCTGCTCGCTGGCGATCTCGGGTGGCTTTCTGCCCAGTTCACCTCGCTCCTCGACCACCTCGGGCTCGAGCGCCTGACGACGAGCTAGGGGGTCACGCAGCCCACGCCACGATCCCGGGCCAGCGATCCCCGCCTGCGGCTGTCGCGCTCCCCGGGCGTGCGCCCCCGCCCACGGGGGGTCGTCGTCTTTACGGCGCCGGTCCTTTCGGAGAGGCCTTGGGCGCCGGGGCGGGCCTTTTCCTGCGAAGAAGCCCTGCTCGTCGGTCCCGCTCGGTCTTTTCGTGGTGGCAGGGGCGGCAGCGGGGCTTCA
>JAKATJ010000153.1:0-1344 GCA_021828005.1 Actinomycetes bacterium
CCCTCGTCGCAGGCGCTGCAGCGCTGGTCGCGCTCGCAGCGCCCGTCGGGCTCGCCTCTGCCGCGGCGCACCAGCCGACTTCCGTCGGGGTGACGCTCGCCGGAGGTTGCAGAGGACAGGTGACCTCGCACCAGCCGAAGGGGAAGGTCCTCGACACGGCGAGCGGCCCGGAGGCACCCGGAGCGACCTCGGCCGACCCGCTCCACGTCGCGCGGGGCGGGACGATCAGCTGGTCGGGGTCGACGCCGGTCGCCTTCAGCGACCACACCTGGTGGGTGCACATCGACGGCTTCCCGGCCCTCTCCGGCAGCTCGTCCAACGGCTCGCACGCCACGAGCGCCTCAGGGATCCTGCGCATCGGCTCGTACCTCCCGTCCTGGCTCGGGTTGACCGGCCTGTACTACGTGAGCGGCCAGATCAGCGGTGCTGGGGGGGCCTGCACCGGGGCGGTCTACGTCTCGTTGACAGGGGACCCTGCGACCGGGCTTGCGATGTGGGCAGGGATCGTCTTCGTGCTCTTCGGCCTCGCCCTCCTGGCAGGTGCGCGCCCAAGCTGGCTCGCCAGGTTCCGGGTCGTCCCCACGGGGTCGGTGATCACGACACGCCCCCCGCGAAAGCCGGCGACAACGATGCCCACCGGGTCGGTGGTGAAGACACGACCTTCGCCCAATCCGGCCACGACGGTACCCACGGGGTCGGTGGCGGAGACACGCGCCCAGTTGGACGGACCCGCAACCCGCCCGCCTCCGGCATTGGGCGGAGCCGACGCTGCGCCGCCGGCGGGCGACGGAGAGACCGGGTCGTGAGCTTCGTGGCCCAGTCGCGCAGGCTCCGCCGCCATCCGATCCAGGGGTTCCTCGGCGGGCTGTTCCTCGGGTTGGGGGCGACGATCCTCCTCGCCGTCTCAGGGGTCGCCGCGTTCAGCGCGTGGTGGCCCTTCGCCGCGATCGTCGGCGGGTGCGCGGTCGTCGGTCTCCTCATCGGGCTGTTCGCGCCGCCACGCGCACCAGCGTGAGCGTGGACGCCGACCTGTCCGCCTACCTCGGGCCGATCGACGCGCGCCTCCTCAGCTACCTCGACGACACGTCCAACCTCGCCCTCTCGTCGCTCGAGCACCTCTACCGCTACGCGGTCGCCCTGCTCCAGGGGCTCCTCCGCCCAGAGGACGTCATGGAGGACTGGGAGGACTTCTTCTACCTGGCAGGCGGCTTCGTGTTCGCATACGGGTCCACGCGCCTCACCACACTGGCCCGCGTGACGTCGGTCCTCTGGGTCGGCCGCGAACAGGGCCCGCTGAGCGAGCGCGACCGGATGCTCCTCGTCGAGCTCACCCGCGAGCTGGGA
>JAKATJ010000153.1:1444-4309 GCA_021828005.1 Actinomycetes bacterium
ACTCCGTCCCCCTGCGGTCGGGCGGTGCTCACGATCTTCCTCGACGTCATCAACAAGGGGGCGACCTACTTCGAGCACGAGCGGCCCCCCGGCGTGCCTCTGCCGCCGGGTGAGGGTGCGAAGAGCCCGCAGGCAGCGGTGCGCATCGTGGCGTCCAACTTCGGCTTCGCCCCGTCTTCCTGCGGGTACGAGACCAGCTCGTTCATCGCCCAGTCCGTCGCGATCCTCGCCGCCTTCGGCTCGCTGGGCGGCAAGAACGGGTTCGCCCAGCTGCACAAGGCCTGGGACGCGCTCCCGGCTGCCAAGAAGAAGGCCGTCGAGCAGGCGATCCTCGACGGCAAGCCGCCCGCGCTCAGCGGCTCCTCCCAGGGAGCCTTACCGAAGACGGTGGTCGTCTCGGTCCACGTCGTGTCGCGTTCGGTGACGACCGCGAAGGTCGCGGTCGTCACCCACATCGTCGAGGCCGCCTCGAACTCCTCCACGAACACCTACCTCGTGTCGATGATCCGCCACCGCTGGTACGTGTCGGCCCTCCTCAACATCGGATGACGGCGCCTTGTGGACCTCCGCCCATCCACGCGGGAGCCCTCCCCGCTCGTGCCCGGGCACCGGGCGGCGGATGAGGACCGGGCCGTGACACGACGGTCCGGCGTGGCGGGACCGGTCGTGGCCGCGGCCCTGCTCGTCCTCGGCATTCTCACTGCCTGGGTACCGACGGGCGCCGCGTCGTCCGTCCGGCCGGAACGGGACGTCTCGGCGCGCGTCGAGCCGATGTCGACGAGCTTCGTATCCGCCACCGAGGGCGCGGTGCTCGGCGCGGTGCCGTGCGGGTCGACGACGTGCACCGCCCTTGCCACCACCTCCCACGGGGGACGCCGCTGGGCCAGCGTGCCGGCTCCGCCCGCCCCCCTCGCCGGCCCTCCCACCGGGGCTGCCGCCGTTCCGTCCGACGCCGTCGGCACGATCCTGCTCACCCGGACCCGCAGCTACGCCTACGGGCCGGGGCTGTGGGTCGCCGCCACGCCTGGCCGCTGGGTGGCGTTGCACCCGGGGGGACCGGTGCTCGATCTCGCCGTGGACGCCGGCACCGTCTGGGCGGTCGTCGCCAGCTGCTGGTCGCAGGACCCCGGATGCTTGACGCCGTCGCTCCGTCTCGCACGCGCCCGCGTGGGCACCGACGCCTGGCAAGCGGTGCCGGGCCTGTTCGGCTTCGACGACGCCCAGCTTCTCTTCAGGGGAGGAAACGGTTGGGTGGCGATGTGGCCGCGGCGGCTCCCCTCTCCGGTGACGATCTGGCGCACCACCGATGCCGGCGCTTCCTGGCGCCGGATCCCCGATCCGTGCTACCAGCCGTCCGAGGCGATCGACCTCGCAGCGCTGGCCTCCCCCGGGGGCTCCACCCTCTTCGAGCTGTGCGCCGGCAACCCCGGTGCCGGCCAGGAGATGAAACAGCTCCTCGAGTCGACCGACGGCGGGACCGCCGCCCGCCCCGTCGCCGCCGGCCCGCTCGAAGGGCTCGTCGCGGGGTTGGCGGCCCCGAGCCCCTCGTTGCTCGTGCTCGCGGCCAGCTCGGGCGCCGGGTTCCTCGACCGCTCCGCCGACGGCGGAGCGCACTGGAAGGTCACCACCCTCGATGACGGGGGCGTCGGGCTGTCGGGGCTCTCCTTCGTCAGCCCCTCCGTCGGCGTCGTCGTCGACGGGCACCCTACGGCCGAGCCATGGCCCGACCGCCTCCTCATGACCCGCGATGGCGGTCTCACCTGGTCGGTGGTCCCCGTCAGCACGGCGTCCGCGCCGCTTTCTGCAGGGCGCGTCGGCCCGGGCGCAGTCTGGCGGGACGCGACGAAGGGAGGCCAGGTGGGCGTCTTCCAGACGTGCTTCGCCGCGACCGCCCCGGCGAGCGTGGTCCGGGCTTGCATAGCCCGCTACATGGCCGCCCACGGCGCCTCCGCGGCCGCCATCGCATTCTTCGAGGCCACCCAGACCTACCTCATCCGATTCCTCGACACCGGAAGGGTGGACATCGGCTACACGCTCTCGGAGCTCCCGATGGACTGCGGCTGCGTCGACTGGATCCTCCTCAACGGCCGACCCGCCGACATGCGTCCCAAGGCGCCGTCGCTCACGACGCCGGTCTACGCGCCCCTCCAACGCGCCTACCGTCTGGCCAGCGGCTACCGCCCCGGGTTCGACCCGCTGCTCGTCCTCCAACCCCCTGACCTCGAGGCAGCGCGCACGCTGCCAGGCGGCACCGAGGAGCTCTGGGTCCAGTTCCCACTCAACGACGCATGCAACGCGTGCGCCACGCCCTACCGAGCCCGCGCCTTCTACCGGCTCTCACCTGCAGGTGACCTGACGAGCGTGGTGAGCCTCGGACCATGCCTGACCACCGTCCCGCAGGGAAGCGCCGCGAGCAAGGTCCACGTCGCCGAGCCCGCCTGCCCGCCCGTCGCCTCGAACGACGTCGCGGCCGACGAGCAGATCGCCCTCACCGCCCTGTGCGGACCGAAGCGTCCGATCCCCACGATCGGCGATCAGCCGGCCTGCGGCGACTTCCCGACGCGCGCCGAGACGCCCGACGGCCGTCACGGGACGCTCTACGCGATCCAGCTTTGGGCAGCTCCGACCTCCGACAGCGCGAAACCGATCTTCTTCTTCGACGGGCGACGGCTGCTGACCGAGAACGCCGCGCTCGCACCGGGCGCGGACGGGTACGACGTGCTGCTGGGCGAGGCCGGCACCGCACGGTTCGCCGTGAGCTACGTGGCGTTCAAGCTCCGCCCGCCGCCGGCGCCCCAGGTGTGCGCCCACGCCGTCGCGTCCGTGACGCTGCGCTGGGTCTACGCCTTCAACGGCCGCGAAATG
>JAKATJ010000154.1 GCA_021828005.1 Actinomycetes bacterium
AGCGGCGACCGATCCGGTGGCCGTCGCAGCGGTCGACCGGGCTCAGACCCTGGGGCGGGGCGGCCACTCCACGACCCACGAGGGCCGGCGCCTCTCGAGGAAGGCCGACATGCCTTCGGCGGCCGCGTCCGCGCCGAACAGGGTCTCTGAGAGCCCGGCGGCGGCGTCGAGGGCCTCGCTCCATGGTCGAGCGAGGAGCTCGGCCAAGCTCTTCGTCGCCGTGAGCGCGGCCGGGGCGGACTGCAGCAGCGAGCCCACCACTTCCTCGACCCAGGTGTCCAGCGCCTCTACGTCATCGACCGCGGCGGTCAGGACTCCGGCGGCGGCGGCTTCCGCCGCGTCGAACACGTCGCCGGTCAGCGCGTAGCGGTCGAAGGCGCGCCGCCCCATCCGCCGGAGCGCCGGCACCGCGATGACCGCGGGCGCGACGCCCACCCGCACCTCGCTGAACCCGAACGTCGCGTCACGAGGTGCGATCGCCAGGTCGCCGGCACAGACCAGGCCAATCCCTCCTGCGCGCACGTGGCCGTTCACCCGGACGACGACCGGCTGGGGCATCGCCACGATCGAGGACAGCACGTCGGCCAGCGTCGTCGTCGGCCCTCCGGGCGGAGCGTCGAGCTGCTCCCTCAGGTCCATGCCGGAGCAGAAGGCGGCGCCGGCGCCGGTCAGAACGACGACCCGTACGTCGGGATCGGCCTGCGCGTCGCGAAGCCCTGACGCGAGCTCGGCCAGGAGACGGCGAGACAACGCGTTGCGGTTCGACGGGGAGTCCAGCGTCAGCGTGGCGACGGGACCGTCGCGCGCCTGCCTCACGAGCGGGACCTCACCGGGCACCGTCGCAGTGTAAGGGCGCGTGGGCACGCGGCGACGGCCGACGCGACTCGGCTCAGAGCGGGAGGCGCGGCGCGTCCGAGAGCGGGAGGCGCGGCGCGCGCCGGTCCGCCGCGGTCGACGGGGCGAAGATGTGCTCGGGCCGGAACGAGCGCACCGCGCGGCACCCCGCACGACCCCCGACGACCTCGACCCACTCTTCGCCGGTCCGGACGTTCTTCACGTGCGCGAGGAAGAACCACGTCGCCGAGCGGGGGCGTACCCCTTCCACCTCGACAGGGTCGCCGGTCCGCACCCCCGCCCACTCGGTCGAGCGCTCCAGGTGCGCAGGCAGCGACGCAGCGGGGCGCTCGCCGCGGCGGCGGGCGCGTGCAGGAGGGGAGTCGTCGCTGGGGGTGGGCATCGACGTCGATGATGGCACCCACGCGTAGCATTGGCGGCGATGTCGCTCACGCTGCCGAGATCGCTCTCGCCCACCCGCGTGACGTCGTTCACCGACTGCCCGCTCGCCTTCCGCCTTCGTGCGATCGACCGTCTGCCCGAGCCGCCGTCGCCGTACACCGCCAAGGGGACGCTCGTGCACCGGGTGCTCGAGCGGCTCGTATGGGAGCATCCCGGTGCCGATCGCACGGCCGAGGTGGCGACCGCAGAGCTCGAGCGAGCCTGGGCAGAGCTTCAAGAGGACCCGGAGTACGCCGCCCTCGAGCTCGACGATCGTGCGGCCGCAGCCTTCCTCGCGGACGCCGCCCAGCTCGTCACGAACTACTTCGCGCTCGAGGACCCGACCCGGGTCGAGGCCGCCGGCGTCGAGATCTGCCTCGAGGCGGACCTCGGCGGGCTCCGGCTGCGCGGGATCATCGACCGGCTCGACCTGAGCGCCACAGGCGATCTCGTCGTGGTCGACTACAAGACCGGCCGGGCGCCAACCGAGCGCTACGAGAGGGCGAAGCTGACCGGGGTGCATCTCTACGCGCTGCTGTGCGAGCAGACGCTCGGCAAGGTGCCTGTCGAGGTGCGGCTGCTCCACCTGCGCGAGCCGCTTTCGATCACCTCCACGCCCACGGCCCAGACGTTGCGGGGCCAGCGGGTCCGGACGCTCGCGGTGTGGAAGGCGATCGAGCGCGCGTGCGAGCAGGGCGACTTCAGGCCGCGACCCTCGCCGCTCTGCGGGTACTGCGGCTTCCACGCGTGGTGCCCGGCCTTCGGGGGCGTCCCACCCGAGCTTCCCGCCGTGTGAGCGCCGAGACGGCGCCAGCCGCTCGTTGCGGCCGGTTGGGCGAGGTCGCGCCCGTCGGGAGGGTTTGCCGCGTGGTCGACGAGACGGGCGAGCGGTGGGCCGCCTCGCTGCGCGGCCGGCGCTGGGTGGACGTGTGCGCGGCCGTCGTCTCCAACCTTTCGGACCACGGGGCCATCTGGGTGCTGACCGCGGCAGTGAAGGCCCGGCGACCGGGTCCCGCACGCCGGCGCGCCGTCTTCGCCCTCGCGCTCGCGGGGACGACCTCCTACGGCGTCAATCGGGCGGTGAAGAAGGTCGTCGGACGGACCCGCCCGGAGCATGCGGGGGTGCCGACCAACGGGTTGCCCATCCGGATGCCCTCGAGCAGCAGCTTCCCGAGCGGCCATACGCTCGCCGCGTTCTGCACCGCCGTGGTGCTGCCGGACCACCCGTCCACCAGGCTGGCGGCCCTCTCCTTCGCGGCGGCGGTGGCCGCGAGCCGCGTCCATCTTCGTGCGCACCATTTGAGCGACGTGCTCGGTGGCGCGGCCATCGGCGCGGCGCTCGGGACCCTCGTGCGGCCCCTTCTCAGCGTCCTTTGCCCCCGGCCGGGGTGCGGTCGAGGTCGCGCGGAATAGCCGTCGGGGGCTCCGCGTTGACGACGGCATGAGCTCGCGCGCGTTCTCGGTCACCTGGGACTATCTCTGCCCCTTCGCTCGCAACGCCCACGAGCACCTCGTCACTGCATTGGACGGCGGCGCACCGTGGGACGTGACGTTCACTCCGTTCTCCCTCATGCAGGCCCACGTCGAAGACGGGGGCACGCCGGTGTGGGATCTCGAGGCGAAAGCCAGAGGCCTCCTCGCGCTCGAAGCAGGGGTCGTGGTGCGGGACAGGTTCCCTGACCGGTTCCGGGCAGCGCACGTGGCGCTGTTCGCCGTCCGCCACGACCAGGGGAAGGACATCACCGACGCGGACGTCGTCCGCGAGACGCTCACGTCGGCGGGCGTGCCCGCCGACGAGGTGTTCGCCGAGATCGCCGAGGGATGGCCTCTCGACACCATCCGGTCGGAGCACGAGAAGGCGGTGTCGGACTACGAGGTCTTCGGCGTGCCCACGTTCATCGCGGACGGCGACGCGGCGTTCGTCCGCTTCATGACACGACCCGCCGGCGACACGGCGAGAGCGCAAGCCGTCATCGAACGGGCAGTCGACCTGCTCCGGGACCACCCGGAGCTGAACGAGTTCAAGCGCACGAAGATCCCTCACTGAGCTCGTCCCGATCGCGCGCTGGGCCCGGTTCCCCCCCGCCGGGCTCAGCTCGCGTCTACGTACGCCGAAAGCACCGCCGCCGTCCGCTGCCGCTCTTCGGTGTCGCCGATGACCGAGGCGACGAATTCGGTCGCGCCCGCGTCCGCGAGCCGCTCGAGCCCGCGCAGGACCCCCGCTTCGTCGCCGACGAGGGAGACGTCCGACGGGCTCGACGCGCCCTCACGGTCGAGCATCGCGCGGTAGGAGGGCAGGGTCGGGTAGACGGCCAGCGCGTCGTCGATCCGCCGGCGCGCCCTCTCGGCGTCGGAGGTGACCACGACCGGGAGCGAGACGACCACACGCGGAGGCCGATGCCCCGCTGCCGCGGCCGCCATGGTGATGGTCGGCACGATGTGGCTCGCCACCGTCTTGGTACCCGTCATCCAGGTCACGGTCCCGTCCGCGAGGCTGCCCGCGAGACGCAGCATCTCGGGTCCGAGGGCGGCGACCACCACCGAGGGCGGCGGTGCGCCCGGGACCTCGAGCGGCCCGAGCGTACGAGCGGTGACCACCTCCCCCTCGTAGTCGACCACCTCGCCCCGCAGCATCGGGAGGAGCGCCTCGAGGTACTCGCGCAGGTAGCGGACGGGCCGCTCGAAGCTGAGCCCCCACAGGCCTTCGACGACGGGTCTGTGCGACAAGCCGATCCCCAGGGTGAAGCGCCCCCCCGAGACCGCCTGGACGGTCAGCGCCTGCTGGGCCATCACCTGCGGGAGGCGGCTCTGGACGGGGACGACGGCCGTGCCGAGCTCGACGCCTTGGACCTTCTCGCCGACGACCGCGAGGAGCGTGAACGCGTCGTAGCCGAACACCTGAGACGCCCATGCCGAGGCGAACCCTCGGTCGTGCAGGTCCGCCACGAGGGCGCAGATCGCCGCCACACGAGGGCGCTGGTCGATGAGGACGCCGATCCGCACGTCGAGCACATTAGGC
>JAKATJ010000155.1 GCA_021828005.1 Actinomycetes bacterium
CGACGAGCCGCACGTGATCGTCGTGCCGAGGGCGAGCGACGAGCCTCTCTCCCCCCCTGTCGTCGGCTGATCGGGCATCCCGAAGGGCCGGTCCGGGGACAGGTCTCGCCTCGCGGGACCACCTTCGGCTGGTGCCATCCGGCACGTATCGGGCGACCGTTCCATTTCGTGGGGCGAACCTGCACCAACCCTGTGTGTCCGTCCGATCGGTCCCTTGCGTCCGATCGGCCCCTTGCGTCCAGCCGGACCCGAAGTTGATGCTGACCCCGCGCACCGGCCCACGTGTCCCTGCCCACCAGGTGACGACGCGGCACCTCGGAGCGGCGTACCCGCTCCTCACGGAGGCCGGTCTCGGGTACAGGGGAGTACTTGTCGGGCGCGACATCCTTGGCGGCTCCTTCGTCCACGATCCGTTCGAGCTGTACGCAGCCGGCCTGATCAACAGCCCCAACATGATCGTCTTCGGCCAGATCGGGAGGGGGAAGAGCGCTCTCTTGAAGACCTACCTCTGGCGCCAGTCCGTCTTCGGGCGCCGTGCTTGGGTCGTGGACCCGAAGGGCGAGTACCGTGCGCTCGCCGCCGCCTGGGGCACGCAGCCGGTCGCGCTCCGACCGGGAGGCTCGGTCCGGTTGAACCCGCTGGATCCCGGGCCCGCCGCCGAAGAGCTCGAGGGGGGGTTCGAGCGTGCCGACGACGGGGCTGACCACCTCGAGGTTGCGCGAGACGACACGCCGGTGCGTGCCCGCCGCCGGCAGGCGGAGGTCCTGGCGTCATTGGCTTCAGCGTGCCTCGGCCGGCAGCTCCTGCCCCGAGAACGCGCCGCAACGGACCTTGCGCTCGCCGCCGCCTCGCTCGCTCGGGGTGTGCCGACCCTGCCGCAGGTCGTCGACGCGCTGTTGGACCCGAGCGCCGAGTCCGCGGCGAGCGTGCGCACCGGCCGGCCGACACTGTTGGAGGACGGCCGTGACGTGGCGCTCGAGCTTCGGAGGCTCGTGCACGGTGACCTCCGCGGGATGTTCGACGGGCCGACGTCCCCGGGGCTCGACCTCACCGGGACGCTCGTCGTGCTCGACCTCTCGGCCCTCTACAACTCGCCCGCGCTCGGCGTCCTCATGGCCTGTGCGACGGCGTGGCTGCAGGCGACGCTCGCGAGGCAGGCCTCGGCGGCGGGGTCCGGGCACGTGTTCGTGGTGGTCGACGAGGCCTGGGCAGTGCTCGCCAACCTGGGCGTTGCCCGCTGGCTCCAGGCGTCCTGGAAGCTCTCGAGGGCCTACGGCGTCGCGAACGTCGCAGTGCTTCATCGTGTGTCGGACCTCCAATCGGTGGGTGCCGCGGGATCCGAGCAGGTCGGGCTCGCGAGCGGCCTCCTTGCCGATTCGGAGACGCGTATCGTCTACGGGCAGGCGCCCGGCGAAGTGACCGCGGCACGAGAGCTGCTGTCGCTGTCGGAGACCGAAGCCGACGTGGTGCCGCAGCTCCGGCGTGGGGTCGCGCTTTGGAAGGTCGGGAGGCGGTCGTTCCTCGTCCAGCACGTCGTCGGCCGCGACGAGCGAGCGATCGTCGACACGGACGTGGGGATGGCTCTCGAGGCGCCGGAGCTGTTCGAGCGTGGGCGTCGCCGTTCGGGCGGAGCCGTCGGTGGTGCCGTCGACTCACTCGGAGCTTTCGAGCCGGTCCTCGCGTGAGAGCGCACATCGTCCTCGTCCTCGCGACGTGCGCCGCCGGCGCCGTCCTCGTCTCGGTCAGCCTGGGCCGGCATTCCAAGTCCGCGGGAGCCCAGGGTGGGCAGAGCGTTCGCCGTCCCGGCGCCGGGAGGCCGTGGGCGGAGCCGAAAGGGAGGGGCCTTGGCCTCCACGTCGGTCCGCGGCGTGCCGTGACGCCCGATGCAGGAGCACGCTGGGCTCGTCACGCCGATCTCCGGCCGCTCGCGTGCGCTGGCTCCCCGCGTGGTCGGCTGGTGGTCGGCGAGGAGATGGGCCGCATGCTCGGTCGCCGAGTCCTCGCGGCGGAACCGGCCCAATCGGTGGCGGTCATCGGCCCGACGCAGAGCGGAAAGACGACCGCGCTCGCAGTTCCGGCGATCTTGGCGTGGGACGGGCCTGTCATTGCCGCGAGCGTCAAGACCGATCTCGTCCGCGACACTCTCGACTGGCGAGCGCGATGCGGGACGGTCTGGTGCTTCGACCCGGCGGGGAGCACTGGGCTGCCGCGTGATGCCTGGTCGCCCGTGTCGGCTTCCAGAACCTGGTCCCGTGCCCGGAGGGTGGCGGCCGATCTCACCGAGGTGGCCCGCGGTGACGGCACGACCGCAGATGGCGAGTTCTGGTACGCGACCGCGGCCAAACTGCTCGCTCCGCTGCTCTTCGCCGCGGCGTCGGCAAGGCGCACGATGCAGGACGTCGTGCGATGGGTCGACACGCAGGAGACCGAGGAGGTGTCGGACCTCCTCCACGCGGCCGGCGTGCCCGAGGCGCTGCAGGCGGCCCGGGCCACGTGGCTGCGCGACGAGCGGCAACGATCGGCGGTGTACACGACGGCGGAGACGGTGCTCGAGCCGTTCGCCGAGCCGGGCATGGCGGCCGCGCCCGCGAGCGCCCACGACACGCCGCCTTACGGGGTCCTCGCGCCGGGCCATGTGCCGTGGAGTACTGCAGCCGCCGGGGGTGGCGAGATCGATCCCGAAGCGATCCTGCAGGGGAAGCACACCCTGTACGTCTGCGCGCCGGCGCACGACCAGCAGCGGCTCCGAGCCGTGTTCGCCGCGTTGGTGGGGCAGGTGGTGCATGCAGCGTTCGCAGCGTCGGCGCGTGCCGGGCGGCCGCTCGATCCGCCTCTGCTCGTGGTGCTCGACGAGGCCGCGAACATCGCACCCCTGAAGGAGCTCGACGGGCTTGCGGCCACCTGTGCCGGCCACGGTGTCCAGCTCGTCACCGTCTGGCAGGACCTGGCCCAGGTGCGAGCACGCTACGGGGAGCGCTCCTCCACCGTGGTCAACAACCACCGGGCGAAGCTCTTCCTGCCCGGGATCGCCGACCCCGCCACGCTGGACTTCGCAAGCCACCTCGCCGGCGACCAGGTGCTGGCGACGCCATCGGTCACCCACGGCGCCCGAGGTGAAAGGACCGTCACGACATCGCCGCAGGTGCGCCGTCTGCTGCCACCCGATACCCTGCGGCGACTACCGAGAGGATGCGCCGTCCTGCTCTACGGGGCGCTGCCGCCCGCTCGGGTCCGGCTTCGCCCCTGGTACTGCGACCCCCCGCTGGCAGCTCGTGGCGGACGCACGGACGTGGGCGAACGGCTTGCTCCCGACGTCGGCGGTCGACGTCGGGGAATCGGCTTCCTCCGCCGGAAAGCGGGGGGAGCACGGTTACAGTCGGTGGAATGACGACTGCAACCGTGCCGGCACCGGACCGGCCGCACACGCTGGCAATCGACATCGGGGGCACTGGGCTCAAGGCATCGGTGCTCGACTCCTCGGGCAGGATGGTCACCTCGCGGGTCCGCATCGCCACGACGTACCCGCTGCCGCCAGCGGGGAACCACAGCTTGCTGACAAAGCTGGGGAGGCTCGTCGCCGAGCTCCCGGGCGCCGATCGCGTGTCCGCCGGCTTCCCAGGCATGGTCCGGAACGGCGTCGTGCTCAGTGCGCCACACTTCGTCACGAAGAACGGCCCCGGTACGGACGTCGACCCCGAGCTCGAGGCGGCGTGGGCGCGCTTCGACCTCGCAGAGGGTCTGCGCACGATCACGGGCAAGGTAGCCCGGGTCGCAAACGATGCTGATGTGCAGGGACTGGCGGTCGTCACCGGGAAGGGATTGGAGGTCGTGGTCACGCTCGGAACCGGCTTCGGCAGCGCGCTGTTCCTGGATGGCTCCCTCATGCCCCACCTCGAGCTCGCGCACCAGCCTTTCCGGAAGGGGGACACCTACAACGACCAGCTCGGCGAACGGACCCGGAAGGAGATCGGCGATCTTGGCTGGAACCGACGGGTCGCCAAGGCCGTGGCCAACTTGGACGGGCTCTTCTTCTTCGACCGCCTCTTCATCGGGGGTGGCAACGCCCGTCGTGTGGACCTCGCCGGGCTCGGTGACGCCGCGGAGAGGGTCACGATCGTCGACAACTCTGCTGGGATCCTGGGAGGCATCAAGCTGTGGGAGGGTCGTCACCTCGGAGTATGAGGAGCTCGGAGCCAGGTCAGGCGGCGGCCACGGGTTGCTGTTGGCCCGCTCTGCGGAGGCACTCTCAATCGGTCAGGTAAGCTCC
>JAKATJ010000156.1 GCA_021828005.1 Actinomycetes bacterium
TGGCGCGATTTCCCGGTCACCGCCCACCCGCGTCCGACCGTGCTGGTCGGGCCACCGGACCGGCCCGAGGGTGGTTTCGTTGACGGACCGTCGAAGATGGCATACGGCGCCGGAGTGATCGACGGCGCAGCTGGAGTACCCGAAGAGCCCCTGCGAATCCTCCGGGGCCTGGGTCATCCGGCCCCTGCTCCGGTGACGGCTCCGCTGATCGTCACGAGCGCCGAGCACGGGGAGGCGACATTCTGGACCGATCGAGGCCGACGGCCCTTTCCAGCGTGGCATCTCGAAGCGGTGGGTGCACGAGGTCCCATCTGGGTGATGGACGAGGCCGCCCTCGCCTCTTGCTGGTTCCCTCCGGCCCTTGAGCCAGGCGCACCGAGAGGCCCGCACGACGCCGTCTCGGCCATGCTCGCGGCCGACGGCGTCACGCTCGGCTTCCGCTTCGTCGGAAGTGCGCCATCGGTAGTGGTCTCCAACGGGCCCCGCGTTCTTGAGACTCCGACGGCAGTCTGCATCATCGCGAAGGGCATCCCCAACCCAGAGCTTCCACCCCATGCCGCCGTGCGAGCCGTAGGAGTGAGGAGAGATGTCACCGTGCGTCTCTCGGCTCCCTTGAGCGAGCGCGTGTTGGTCGGAATGGACGGCAGCCCAGTGGACGTCACGCACGACTCCGGAGAGCGCGCGCCATAATCCCGAGGCTGGGTTCGCCCTTGCCCATCACGTAACGCCGGCCCGGCGGCCGTCGCGACATAGTCGCATCAGCTGTATGCTGAATTGCATGCAGTCGACGAGCGTCCGAATCGATGGTGAGACCCACGACGAGCTGAAGCGCCTGGCAGACGAGCTCGGGACCACCGTCGGTCACACCGTCAGCCTTGCCGTTCGCGCTCTGCGTCAGGACCGTGTCGGGGGGCAGCTCGCTCAGCCTTTACGCGACGATGAGACGGCCTGGCTCGATGCTGAACTCGGGTGACGTTGTCGATCTCGACCTCGGGCTGCCTCAGGGTCGAGAGGCTGGCTTCCATCACCCCGCGGTAGTCGTCTCGGCCCAGCGCGTCCTCAGCGCCGAACCCTCCGTGATCTATGTGGTGCCGCTGACCTCGATGATCCGTGGGTTCCACTCGGAGATCACGATCGATCCGGACGACGACAACGGTCTCGGCGTGAGGTCAGCCGCACAGTGCCAGCACCTGCGGTCAGTATCAACTGGGCGGATCGTCTCGACTCGCGGCAACCTCGGCGCAGCGAAGCTCGCGCAGGTTCGGGAGATGATCGCAATCATGCTCGACATCCCGACTTGACCTCGATGGCCGCGCCCCTACTTCGTTTCCCCTATTGGCGCGACATCCCCGTGGGTACGGGCGCCCCGATCGCCGGCTCTGCGCGCGGGGAACCACAATCGGAAGCACTATCAAGCGGTGCTGAGCGGTCCGGTCCCGAGAAGCCTCCCTGAGGTGGCGTAGAAGTCCACCTTCCCGCCCTTGGCGAGGTCCGTCGAGGGAACGGCAATCACGTACCACCCCTGACTGACTGCCCCCATCACGACGGTCGACCCCGAGGAGGTGACGTACGCGACCTTCGAGATGCCCGCGGGTCCTTGTCCGAACGAGATCGCATAGAGGGTTCCTGTCGGGTCGAGCCATCCGTGCGTCGTGTCGCCGAATGTCGATCGCGGCGTCGATGTGGTCGGCAGCTGGCCAGCGGTGCCGGCGAAGCTACACGCGGCGCCGACGAGCTGCGGGGGCGAGGACCCGGGGTCACGAGCTGCGAGCGCCTCGCAGCCGCTTTCCGAGTTGGCCGAGGCGCTGCCGACGACAAGCGTGGTTCCGTCGGGCCCGGGCACGCTCAGGCGGGTCAGCTCTGTCGGGGCGTGCCAGGTCGCTGTGTGCGCCAAGAGCTTCGCCGCGGCTCCGAGGTACTGCCCCGCCTGGATTGTGGAGCTTGTCCCGTGAGTGGGGCTCCCGATCCCTGCCTTCTGGAGGAGCTGGGAGGCGCAGACCGGGGCGGCGGAGGTCCCCGGCAACGAGCAAATGCTCTTGATGAGGGTGTTGGCTGCACCGTCGAGCGCCTTGGCCACGGTACTCGAGGGGTCCGAGAGCGTAGAGGAGATCTCACCGAGGCTCAGACCCTGGAGCGGCGCCGGGTCGGCACTCGAGCCGACCACGACCGCAGTGTTGGCGATGTCGATGAAGGGGAGTGTCCCGCCGGTGTCGTAGGCGTCGTAGAGATGGCGGTCGGCGGGCGAGAGTGTGGCGAGCGGGACGTACCCTGTCCCAGGACCCGGTGTCGAGGCCCCTGTGTGATGGAAGGAGAGCTCGACCGGGTCGAACGCGAGGTACGGGCTCGAGTAGTGCGAGTTCGCAAAGCTCCAGCTCTGGAGCCCCGGGTAGACATCGTTGGACGCGGACGACACGACCGAGCCGAGGTTCGAGAACGTGCCGAACTCCGAGAGGGCGATGACGAGCGCCCACCTCGACACCGCGCAGTAGGGGCAGAACGCGGCGCCGGCGTAGAAGATCTCGGGCTTGCTCCCTGTCTCGATCTGAGGCTGGCCACTGAGGGTCTGGGGCGGCCGGATTGTGCTCGGGATGCCGACGGCTTGAAGGACTGTGAGCGGCACCTTCGTCGCAGGGACGAGGTAGCTCGCAAGTCCATTGCCGCCCGGCGGCGACGCGGGAGGAATCGCCAGGGTGACCACGAGAACCGCGGTGACAGTTGCTGCGAGCGCTCCTGCGACGCCACGTAGGACGGACCTTTGGTGGCGCTTACGATTGCGGCGGCGTAGGTCCTCGATCGAAGGGAGCGGCGCAAGGGGCACGTCTGCGAGGCGATCAAGGAGCGTGGCGAGGTCAGTCATGGTCGTCGGGTCCTTCGTCGAGTAGTTGGAAGAGGCGGCGGTGTGCCGAGCGCAGGGTCGTTGACACGGTGCTCCTCGAGATCCGGAGGCAGGCGGCGATCTCGGCTTCTGCAAAGCCGCCGATGTGGCGGAGGACGACGACTTCGCGCTCGCGACGAGGGAGGGCCGAGACCATCGCCCAGACCTCTCCTGCAGGCGCTGGCACGTCCAGCTCCCGAGCCTGTCGCTGCAGGAGCCTGCGCTCGAGGCCGGCACGACGCGCCGTTCGCCTGCTCACGTTGAGCGCCACCTTGAACACCCATCCCGAGGGTCGGTCCATCGCGCCCACCCGGTCCCAGCGCTCGAGCGCTCGGGCGAAGGCCTCGTCGACGGACTCGCTCGCGACCGGGAGGTCCCCCGTCACCACGAAGAGGGCGGCGACGAGGCGAGGGTGCTCTCGTCGGTACCAGGAGTCGAAGACGCCCTTGTCGGCGGAGACGTCATCCCGTGGCCGAATCGGCGACACCGATGCGATGCCAAGGACTTCCCTGTCTCGGCCAGCGGTCCCCCCCGCCACGTTCTCCATCGCCTCTATCAAGTCACGAGGGGGGCCGAATTGCTGGGCAAGATCGTCAAATTCGACCCAGCCGGTGGTCGCCCCGGCGACGTCCCATACCGCTCAGCCGCACCGACGGCTCAACCTGCCACCAACCGCCGGGTCGTCGACACGCTTCCCGATCCACCATCACATAGGGTGAACCGGGCGCTTGTACCGAATGCCATCGAGCGAACGGAAGGTGACATGTGGGAGGTGCTCTGCGGAACGCTCGAGGTTGTGAGGGATCTCGAGTTGGAAGATCTCGGGCGCACGCGATTCCACACCAGACGTACTCCGGACTTCAGCCCCGAGGGCAACGTCAAGTTGTCGGGGCGCCAGCTGTTTCGCGTCGCGTTTGCCGTTCGGCGCGTCCCGTGGCGACTTGCCATGATCGAGGTCGAAACCGACTACGCCATTCCGGGCATGCCGAGTGAGGACGACGTTGCTCTGGTCGCATGGGTCGAGGGCCTCACGACGATCATCCGGGAAGATCCGCCGATCGCAGAGCTCCTCGGTCCTGACGACGGCACCCGCGGTGACAATTCGCTCGGTCGACTGCTCCAGCCTGAGCCCCTTGAGGTCGCCGTACATCCGCCATGGGCCCGGCAATTCGAGATTGCTGGTAGCACCCTCGAAACGGACGAAGCGATGTTCGCTGTGCCAGGACTCATGACGATCGGATCCGACCGCTACGAGGCGGAGTTCGACGAGGACCTCGGGATCCTCACCTCGTGGGCGGCATACATCGACGATGGCGTTGCCACCCGCTTCCGAGTCAAGGCGGTTTCTCCGCTTTGGCTATCTACACGCTGACTATCCGTAA
>JAKATJ010000023.1:0-3253 GCA_021828005.1 Actinomycetes bacterium
AGCGGGTGGTCGCCGCGCACGACGTCGGCCGTGCGGTGAACCCGATGCTCTGCGAGGGCCAGGTCGAGGGCTCGGTGCACATGGGCCTCGGCTACGCGCTGACCGAGGAGTTCCCCGCGGACGAGCGTGGCTTCCCGACCAAGTCGACGCTCCGGTCGCTCGGGATCCTGAGGGCGAAGGACGTCCCGCCTGTGGAGGTCCTCCTCGTCGAGGTGCCCCAGCCGCGTTCCCCGTACGGGATCAAGGGCGTCGGCGAGATCGGGCTCGTCCCGACCGCCGGGGCGGTCGCTGCAGCCCTGCACGACGCGGACGGTGTCTGGCGCACGAGGCTGCCGATGCGCACCGGCGCGCCGGCGGCCGGCGGGGCAGGGGACGGCGAGTGAGAACCGCGCTCTACCTGCAGGACGCGCACTCCATCCGCGACGGCATGGGCTACGTCGCCTACGCGGAGTCGCGCGGTTTCGAAGCCGTCTGGCAGGCGGAGAGCCGGCTCGTCCGAGAGGCGACCGTGCCGCTGGCCGCCTACGCGGCGGTGACCGAGCGCATCAAGGTGGGGTCCGGCGTCTCGGATTGCTGGTCGCGCAACCCCGCGCGCCTTGCGGCGACCTTCTCCACCCTCGACGACCTCGCCCCTGGTCGCGCCCTGCTTGGCATCGGCGCCTGGTGGGACCCGCTCGCCGCCAAGGTGGGCATCACCCGGACGCATCCCCTCACCGTCATGCGCGAGGTGGTGACCGTGGTGCGCTCGCTGCTCGCCAACGAGAAGGTGACCTTCCACGGCGAGTGGGTCCACCTGACAGGCGTCGAGCTCGACTACGTCTACCAGGAGCGCCGGCCGAAGGAAGTGCCGATCTACGTCGGCGCGACGGGCGACAGGATGCTCGAGCTCGCCGGGGAGATCGCCGACGGCGTCGTCTTGAACTACCTCGTCTCGCCCGATTACAACCAGCGCGCGCTCGAGCACCTCTCCATCGGTCTCGAGCGCGCGGGCCGGGACCTCGGGGATCTCGACCGCCCCCAGCTCGTCGTCTGCTCGGTGCACGATGACGAGAAGACCGCGCTCGACATGGCGAGGCTCATGGTGACCCAGTACCTCGGACAGCAGCCCCACATCATGCGTGCCTCCGGCGTCCCGCAGTCGCTCCTCGACTCGGTGGGCGAGGTGCTCACCTGGCCTGCGACCCATGACGAAGTGGAGGCGGCCTCGAAGCTCGTCCCCGACGAGGTGGTCCGCATGCTCACGGCGTCGGGCACGCCGGACCAGGCCCGCGCCCGCGTGGCGGACTACGTCGCGCACGGGTGCACCTGCCCGATCCTCTACCCGCTCGGCGACGTCGGCCAGATGATCGACGCGTTCAGCGGGTGGGCGCCGTGAGCTTCGGGTTCCGGGCGGTCCTCAACCCCCTCGCCCAGGCGGACCAGACGCCCCTCGACGCCGCGGGAGGCTCTGCCGCCGCCGAGGTCCTCGCCTTCCACCGCCGGCTGCCCGCCTACGAGCCCACGCCGCTCCTCTCGCTCCCGCACCTCGCCTCGGAGCTCGGGGTCCGCGAGCTGCTCGTGAAGGTCGAGGCGAGCCGCTTCGGGCTCCCGGCCTTCAAGCTCCTCGGGGCCTCCTGGGCGACCTACCGCGCGCTCGGCATCCGGCTCGCCGCGCAGACCGCCAGGCACCCGGCCGACGTGCTCGCCGAGTGGGCAGACGTCCACGAGCTCGCCCGCCTCGTGGAGCCGCTCCAGCCCCTCCGTCTCGCCGCGGCGACCGACGGCAACCACGGCCGCGCGGTCGCCCGCATGGCGCGCTGGCTCGGCTTCGACGCCACCGTCTTCGTCCCTGCCGGCACGACGGAGACACGCATCGCCGGTATCGAGTCGGAGGGGGCGACGGTCGTCGTCGTCCCCGGCAGCTACGACGACGCGGTCGCGCGCGCCTCGGCGGAAGCGGGCGAGCGATGCCTGGTCGTCAACGACACGAGCGGGCCCGGCGACGTCGACGTCCCGCGATGGGTCGCCGAAGGATACGGCACCATGTTCGTGGAGGTCGACGAGGCGCTGGTGCGGGCCGGCCACGGCGCCCCCGGCGTCGCGCTGGTGCCGATCGGTGTGGGCGCGCTCTGCTCCGCGGCCATCTCGCACTTCCGCCGCGGGCGACACCGGGTGCACGTGATCGGCGTCGAGCCGACCGGCGCCGCCAGCATGACGGCGTCCGCACTGGCCGGAAGGCCCGTGACGGTGGTGGAGCCCTGCTCGATCATGGCGGGCCTCAACTGCGGGACGCCCTCGCCGGTCGCCTGGCCCGTCGTCTCGCGAGGGGCCTCGGGGTTCGTCACCGTCGACGACGACTGGGCGCGCCTGGCGGTGCGCACGTACGCCGCCTGCGGCATCGAAGCCGGCGAGACCGGCGCGGCGGCGCTGGCGGGGCTCATGGCGCTCCTCCGCCAGGGCAGGGCCACGCCGCTATCGAAGCAGGTTGGCAAGGACGCGTCGGTGCTCGTTCTGGCGACCGAGGGCGCGAGCGACCTCGTCGCGTGGCGGAGGATCGTCGGCGCCCAGCTCGTCGGATAACGGTCGCCCCCGCGCCGAGGCCGCGCCGGTCGGCTTACCGGCCGGCTTACCGGGTGGCGCCCTCGGGCCGGGGCCCGTCCTCGTCGAGGACCCTGCGAACCTCGCGGAGGATCTCGTCGTCGTCTGCCATCGCGAACTGGTCGCTCAGCCAGGCTCCCGCGAGCTCGCCCCGGACGCGGCGCAACGAGCCGTCGGGCCGGTAGACGAGACGCTCGAGGAGCCCGTTCCGCACGACGACGCCGAAGGGCTCGGGGTCCCATCCGGCGCTCGCCACGATGGTGCGGATCTCTGCGAGCGAGAAGGGTGAGTCCGCCCAGAGCGGCAGCCATGTCATCACCTCGTCGGGCTTTCGCCCGCCCGCCAGATACCCCATGCGGGCTGTGTCCTCGGTGAGCACTCCCAGGACGTCGATCAGGCGCCCGTGCCACCCCCTCTCCGCAGCGAGCTCGGCGGCGACTCCGGGTTGCACGGCCCCGTTCGCCCTGACGTGGTGCGCGAGGGCGTCGGCGACCTCCCCGAGGCTCGGCTCGGACCGGTCGGCAGCGTCGCGCTCGGATTGCATGCCGGTTCCTCCCTCGCCCGGGCCACCTGGGGTGGCTGACCCACACGGTAATGCACGTGCCCTGACGAAGCTGTCGACGCGGTCGCCACGCCCACAGGGTCGAACGTCACATGCTGGAGCTCGGCGTCGGCG
>JAKATJ010000023.1:3353-21553 GCA_021828005.1 Actinomycetes bacterium
CGGCGTGCGGTCGCCGGCCAGGCGTCGCCACCAGCCCCGCGGGGGCCCGGGGGGTTCGCTCGCGCACCGGCACCGGTCTGCCTTGGGCACTCGCGCGAGCACCTGCTCGACGTGCGCTCCGCACCCCCGCCACGTGGGCCGGCCGCAACGCCGGCAGGTCACCGCTCTGCACATACCCGCTAGGGTATCATGGAGAGCGGGATCGGCAGCGCGGAACATTGCGCGCGCAGGGAGCTACAGGGGGACGGCAGCGTGGATCGACCGAGGAGGACGCCGTGGAACTGCCCGACGAGGTGGTGAAGGACGCCCGCCGACGTCTGCACCGGGCGGCAGGCCAGGTGGAGGCCGTCGACCGGATGCTCGCCGAAGGGTGTGAGTGCAAGGACGTCGTGATGCAGCTCTCGGCGGCCACCAAGGCTCTCGAGCAGGTCGGGTTCAAGATCCTCGCCGCAGGCCTCACCTACTGCGTCGAACATCCCGCCGAGGCCGCTGAGCAGGGCTACCCGCTCGAAGAGGTCCAGCGCATGTTCATGCGGCTCGCGTGAGCTTCGCCCGGGGCGGCGGTCGCGGCGGCCCCGCGTCAGGAACCGGGTTGGCCGGGCGTCCCCGCCGTCGCCACCTGTGACCGCGAGTCGCGCGTCGGGCGTCGGAGCCAGCGCAGCGACTCGGTGTCGCCGAGCAGCGTGAGGCGTCGCTCCAACACGGGGTTGTCCTCGGATTGGCTCGGGTGGCACGCGATCGCCCGCCTCTGACGGGTCCGGTCCACCCGCAGGACGAGGTCGATCTCGTCGTCGGTGCGTCCGACGAAGCCGGTGCCGAACTCCTCGTCGAGGGCGTCCGCGACGTGGCGGGGGATGGCCCATGCCAGCACGGGCCGGCCGCCGCGTGCGACCAAGGCCGCCTCGGTGGCGCGGCGGTGGTCGGCGTGGCCCGTGACCCCGCCCTCGTCGAAGACGACCACGAGGTCTGAGACCATCTCCTCGGCCATCTCCGCCACCTCCGCGGCGAGCTGGTCGAGGGGCTCGGAGCAGAGCGAGCCGTCGGGGTGCTCGAGCAGCCGCAGCCGGCCGACGCCGAGCTCGGCGGCAGCCCTGGTGAGCTCCGAGCCTCGCTGCTCTACCAAGGTGGTGCTCGGGGAGCCGAGGGTGGAGGCCTCTCCCCGGGTGAAGCAGAGCACGGCCACGGTTGCGCCGTGCTGGACGAAGCCATCGAGGACGGCGCCCAGGCCGAAGCTCTCGTCGTCGGGATGGGCGCAGACCGCCAGCACCGACGAGGCGGGCGGCAGCTCGTGGTAGCCGGCGCCGGGCGCCGCGCTCATCCCGCGAGGCGGCCCATTGCCCGCTCGAGCGAGGAAGCGGCCTGGGCGCCCAGCGCCTCGAGGGCCGCGTCCCTCTCGCTCCTGCCGAGGCCGAGGAGTGCGCGGGGGTCGACGATCGTCACGCGGGTGCGGCCCTCGCCGAGACCTTCGAGCACGACGTTGCAGGGCAAGAGCAGCGCAAGCGCGGGGTCGACGTCGAGGGCTCGATGCGCGAGCTCCGGGTTGCAGGCGCCCAAGATCTTGAGCGGCGATCGGTGCACGCCGAGCTTGGCTTCCAGCGTGGCCGCGACGTCGATCTCGGTCAGGATCCCGAAACCCTCCTCGGAGAGCACTTCACGTACGGCGCTCTCAGCTTCGGCGAGGGGCCGGTCGACGATCTTCTCCATGGCGTCCATGTCACTCCTCTTTCGAATCGATCCGTTCGCGCTCGACGCGTGGGCCCCTCGACGGCAGATCGGGTCTCACGAAGCGGCGCGGGCCCGCTCCTCGACCTTGCGGCGGACCTCCTCCATGTCGAGGGTCTTCACCTTCGAGATCAGCTCTTCGAGTGCCGGGCCGGGAAGGGCGCCAGCCTGCGCGTAGAGCAGCACGTTGTCACGAAAGGCCATGAGCGTCGGGATCGACATGATACCGAACCGGGCGGCGAGGTCCTGCTCCGCCTCGGTGTCGACCTTTGCGAAGACCACGTCCGGATGGGCGACCGAGGCCGCTTCGAAGACCGGCGCGAACATCCGGCACGGCCCGCACCAGCTGGCCCAGAAGTCGACGAGCACCATCTCGTTCGACCTCACCGTCTCCTCGAAGTCGTCGTTGCGCAACGCGACCGTCGTCATGACACCTCCAGTCTCGGACCGCTCCACGGGGCCGCCGTCGCAACTCCCGTCGACAGAGAAGAACCGAGATACCAAGGGGGGTATTCCCGCCGTCCCCTCTCCCCACGCCGGGTCCGGCACTGCGACGGCACGCGACGGGTCGGTCCGGCGTCGCGGGAGGTCCGGCGGCGCGGAAGGTCCGGCGGCGCGGGAGGTCCGGAAGCGCGGGAGGTCCGGAAGCGCGGGAGGTCCGGCACAATGGGGTGGTGAACGAGGCCATCGTCGACCAGGAGTCGGCACAGGTCGTCCGTCCTGCCGGCCGCTTCCGGATCTACATCGGGGCCGCAGCCGGCGTTGGCAAGACCGTCGCGATGCTCGACGAGGGTTGGCGCCGCCACGAACGAGGCACCGACGTCGTGATCGGCTTCGTCGAGACCCACGGCAGGCCCAAGACCGTCGAGCAGATCCGCGACCTCGAGATCGTCCCGAGGAAGCTCGTCGAGCACCGGGGGGCGATCTTCCCGGAGATGGACCTCGACGCGGTCCTCCGCCGCCACCCCGAGGTGGCCCTCGTCGACGAGCTCGCCCACACGAACGTGCCCGGCTCTGGCCCGCACGAGAAGCGCTGGGAAGACGTCCTGGACCTCTTGCACGCGGGAATCGCGGTGATCAGCAACGTGAACATCCAGCACTTGGAGAGCGTCGCAGACGCGGTCGAAGTCATCACCGGCGCCCGGATCCGCGAGCGCGTGCCCGACTGGGTGGTGCGCAACGCCGACCAGCTCGAGCTCATCGACTCCTCCGCGGACCAGCTCCGCCGCAGGATGCTCCACGGCAACATCTATCCGCGGGACAAGGTCCCCGCAGCCCTGAACGGCTTCTTCCGTACCGAGAACCTGGTCGCGCTGAGAGAGCTCGCGCTGCGGTTCGTCGCCGACGAGACCGAGGAGGAGCTGCTCCGGTTCCTGGAGGGTCACCGGCCCCGCGGGGTGTGGGACACGACCGAGCGCTTCCTCGTGGCCGTGACCGGCGCGCCGGGGACCGACGTGGTGCTGCGACGGGCGGCACGGATGGCACAACGTGCAAAAGGGGAGCTGCTCGTCCTCCACGTGCGGGATCCCGAACGCGAAGGGGAGGGGGCGAAGGGGGCGCTCGACGCCTTGCGGGGGCTCGCCGAGGACGTCGGGGGCAAGTGGATCGAAGCCGAGGGAGACGACCCCGCGGGCACGGTGGTGAGGGTCGCCGCGGACAGGCAGGTCACCCAGATCGTCGTCGGTGCCACTCAACGGAGCCGCTGGGACGAGCTCACGCGCGGCTCGGTCGTCCGCAGGGTGCTGCGTGCGGCGGCTGAACAGGGCATCGACGTGCACGTCATCGCGCGCCGGGGGCTGGGCCAGGCCGAGCCCGGCGGCGGAGCGGCCGGCGCCGGGGAGGAAGCGAGCGGAGCCTGACGGTTCGGCCGTCAGCGGGCCAGAGCGGCCCGGATGAGCGTGCCCACCGCCTCCGTCTCGACGAGGAACCCGTCGTGGCCGACCGCTGAGTCGATCACGAACGCCGGCCGGCTCCCGGGCAGCAGCTCGGCCAGCTCGTGCTGGAGCCCGATCGGGTACAGCCGGTCGGTCGCCACCCCGCCGACGAAGACGTCGGCGGTCACTCGGGACAGCGCTGCAGCCGTGCCGCCGCGGCACCGCCCGACGTCGTGGTGGTTCATGGCCTCGCTCAGCACGACGTAGGAGTTGGGATCGAAGCGGGCAACAAGCTTCTCGCCGTGGTGCTCGAGGTAGGACTCCACCGCATAGCGGCCCCTGTGCAGCGGATCCTCGCCGTCCTGGGCGACACGGCCGAACCGGCTCTCGAGCTCCAGGCTCGACCGGTAGCTCAAATGGCCGATCCCGCGGGCGATGGCCATGCCTCGGACGGGCCCCGGACCGGGCTCGTAGTAGTCCCCGTCTCGGAACTCGGGGTCTGCCCGGATGGCCCGAGACTGGAGGGAGCAAAGGGCGATCTCGTCGGCGGTGGCCGCCGCGCCTACGGACAGGACCACGGCCCGTGCGACTCGCGACGGCCAGGACACGATCCACTCGAGCACGCGCATCCCCCCCATGGAGCCGCCCACCGCCGCGGCCCACCGCTCGATGCCGAGTGCGTCCGCGAGTGCCGCCTCCACCTCCACCTGGTCGCGGATCGTGATGCTGGGGAACCTCGACCCGAAGGGCCGCCCGTCAGGGGCGAGGGACGACGGGCCCGTGGTCCCCTGGCAGCCTCCGAGGACGTTGGCGCACACGACGAAGAACCGATCGGTGTCGATGGGAGCGCCGGGGCCGATGAGGCCGTCCCACCATCCGGCGGTCGGGTGACCACCGCCGGCGGGCCCGGCTGCATGGGAGTCGCCGGTGAGGGCGTGCTCGACCAGGACGGCGTTGGTGGCCCCGCCGTCGAGCGTTCCCCACGTCTCGTAGGCAATGTCGACGCTCGGAAGGCGGCCGCCGGCCTCGAGGGTGAGGCCGCCCGGCGCCACCGACATGAACCGACGTCGCCCGGGGTCGTCGCCCGGTCGCCAATAGCTGCTCGTCGGCGTGCTCAAGCGCCCTTGGCCGCCCGGAAGCCGGTCTCGAGGTCGCCGAGAATGTCGTCGATCGTCTCGATGCCGACGCTGAGCCGGACGAGGTCTGGGGTGACGCCCGCGCTGGCCTGCTCGGCCTCGTCGAGCTGGGAGTGCGTGGTCGAGGCCGGGTGGATGGCCAGGCTCCGCACGTCTCCGACGTTGGCCAGGTGGCTGAAGAGCTCGAGGCCCTCGATGAAGCGGCGCCCCGCCACCATCCCCCCGCCGATGCCGAAGGCCACGATGGCGCCGCCGCCGCGAGGCATGTACCGCTTCTGGCGCGCGTGCCACGGGCTCGAGCGAAGGCCCGCGTAGGACACCCAGGACACCTCTTCTCGCGCTTCGAGCCACTCGGCGACCCGGGTCGCGTTCTCGACGTGGCGCTCCATGCGGAGGCTCAGGGTCTCGAGTCCCTGGAGGAACAGGAACGAGTTGAAGGGAGCGACGGCTGCTCCCATGTCGCGCATGTACTGGAGGCGAGCCTTGAGGGCGAAGCGGGCCGGAAAGAGCGCCTCCGGCAGCTGCGAGAAGACCAAGCCGTGGTAGCTCGGGTCCGGCTCGGTGAAGTTCGGGAACCGGCCGCTCGACTCGTAGTCGAAGGTCCCGCCGTCGACGATCACGCCGCCGATGGAGGTGCCGTGCCCACCGATGAACTTGGTGGCCGAGTGCAGCACGATGTCGGCTCCGTGCCGGAGCGGCTGGGCCAGGTAGGGGGTGGCCAGGGTGTTGTCGACCACGAGGGGGATGCCGTGGTGGTGGGCGACGGCCGAGACGCCCTCGAAGTCGAGGACGTCGCCCTTCGGGTTGCCGATGGTCTCCGCGAAGAAGGCTTTGGTCTCGAGCCGGACGGCTGCACGCCACAGGTCGAGGTCGTCGGGGTCTTCCACGAAGGTGACGTCTACGCCCAGCTTCGGGAAGGTGTGGTGGAGGAGGTTGTACGTCCCGCCGTAAAGGGAGGCAGACGCGACGATGTGCCCGCCACCCTCCGCGAGGTTGAGCAGGGCGAGCGTCTCGGCCGCCTGACCGCTCGCGGTGGCCAGGGCGGCCACACCTCCCTCGAGGGACGCCATGCGCTCCTCGAAGACGGCCTGGGTCGGGTTCATGATCCTCGTGTAGATGTTGCCGAGCTCTTCGAGCCCGAAGAGGGCCGCCGCGTGCGCCGTGTCACGGAACGCGTAGCTCGTCGTCTGGTAGATGGGCACGGCCCGGGCGCCGGTCGTCGGATCCGGCACGGCGCCGGCATGGACTTGACGAGTCTCGAAGCCCCAGTCGGTCATGGTCGCGTCCTCCTCTGTCATGGGTGCAGGGCCCTGCGCCCCGGCCGGGCGCACGCAGCAAGCCCGAAGTGCAGCAGTGTAACGGAGAATCCTGACTGAGTAAGTCGAGATTCGTTGCGAGGTGGGTCCGGGGCGCGATGTCTTCGCGGTCAGCCGGTGACGTTCCGGATGCGCAACGTCAGCGGTGAGGGTCGGCGTCCCGGGGCCGGCGTCGATCCTCGCGACGGATGGTCGGGGTCTTGTCGCCGACCGACCAGTTGTGCCCGGACGGGTCGCGAGAGCCTCCCTGACGGTGCACCCCCCACGGTGCTCCTGGACGTGAGAACCCAACGTCGCCCCTTCCAGGAGTGCCCGTTCGAGCACCGCCTCGGGATCGTCGACGAAGAGCTCGATCCGCGCGCACGCTGGCTGGTCCGACGACGCTGCCCAGGTCCCAGCGCTCCTCGGCACCGAGCGCTCGCTACCAGTGCTTGGCACGGGGCGCGTCCGGAACGACGAGCATCGCCGAGATCACGACGTTCCCCGACGGGGCGCCTTCCTCCGTCGCCGGAACCAGACTGCGAAGAGAGCTCGTCCACGCCACCGCCCGGCAGCGGCGTCCGCGACACCATCTCGGGTCCCGCGTCGCATCTCGGACCGGGAGAAGCCGGAGGCGGGCCGGGCCGGGCTTCGTGCCGACCCGGCTGCCGGTGTCCGGGGCACGACGGCAGCTGTCCGGACGCGGGTACCGTCTTTGCGAGGAGGACACCGACAGCGAGGGAAAGGACCGAGGACATGATCGTGTGCATTCCCGTTGACGGCGGCGGGACGGTCGATCCGCGATGGGGCAGGGCGGCGCGTGTGGCGCTCGCGAGCGTCGAGGACGGCGCGATCGTCGGTTGGGAAGAGCTCGACGTCGGGTGGGATGCCCTTCACGACGCCGGGAGCGAAGCCGGGCACCACGCGAGGGTGGCGCGGTTCCTTCGCGACCACCACGTGGACGTGGTGGTCGCCGACCACATGGGTGGCGGCATGCGCCGGATGCTCGACACGATGCGCGTCAGCGTCCACCTGGGCGCAGGCGGCCACGCACGGGACGCGGTGCTCGAAGCGGTCCGCAGCTGACGAAGCGTCCACCTGCACCGGTGTGCGTCAGCGTGCGTAGACCGAGCCGGCCGACGCGGCCCGCGCAAGGAGCGGCGGGCAGCGAAGCTGCTCGGCGATCGCCCGCGACTCCGCAAGCGCCGCGTCGCCGCCGTCCTCGCCGGCACGCGCCAGGACCTCGGCAAGATCGATGAGCCCGTGGGCGAGGTGGTAGGGGTTCCCGACCTCGCGCAGCGTGCCGACGGCATCGAGCACGGCAGGCGCCGACGAGGTGGTCGCGGACGGCTCACCATCGGCCGCGAGGAGCGCGGCCTCGAGCTTCCGCAGCGCACGCAGAATCGGCGGGAGGTGGCCGACAGGGTAGGAATCGAGCATCGAAAGAAGCTGGCGGGTCGTGTCGGTGTCGCCGAGCGTCCGCGCCGCGCGGGCGGCTACCGGCCACGCCCAGCGCTCGCACTCGTGCCTGATGGCCAGCTGGTCTCGGTGCGTGAGGACCTCGGCGGATCGGGTCAGCGCCTCTCGCTCGTCGCCTGCCGCTGCGGCGGCGAGCGCCCGCAAGAGCCCCAACCCGGCCAGCGCCTGGATGTCGTCTCCCACTGGCACGTTCGACAGCGCGAGGACCGCCGACGCCGCCCCGTCGGCATCGCCGCGCAGCCCTGCGACGACACCGGCCCAGCGCTGGAGAGCCGGATGGGTGAGCGGGCCGCCCTCGCCGAATGACGAGAGCACGGCGAGCGCCTCGTCCCACTCGCCCAGCTCGACCAGCGCGACGCTGAGATTGCTCAGCGCGTACGCGAGCAAGTCGGCCGTCCCGGTCCTGCGCGCGTGGGTCGCCGCAGATCGCGCCGCCTCTGCGGCACCGCGGGGGTCGTCGCACGCGAGGCAGTCGGCGAGGTTCAGCTGTGCAAGGGCGAGGACGCCGAGGTCGCCCGCCCGCTCGGCGAGACGCACCGCCGTCTGGTACGCGCTCTCCGCCTCGATCACGCGGTTCGTCCAGGCGGCCGCGTGCCCCTTGGCGATGAAGAGCCGGGCCTGAGAGCCAAGGCCGGTGCCGAGCGCCTGCGCCAGCGCGAGCGCCTCTGTCGTGAGACGCTGCGCCTCGGCCAGGTCCCCGCGCGTCAGCGTGTGGAGCACCGACGCGTTGACCAGGGCCTCCACGGTGTCGACGTCGGGCCCCTCTTGGAGGACCTCGAGCGCTGCCGCGACCTCCTTGCGGCCCTCCGCGCCGCGCCCGGCTCGCCCGAGCGCGAACGCCATCTTCGAGCGCGACCTCGCCGCGGCCCGTGACCTGCCGAGCGTGCCGAACCGCTCGATCGCCTGCATCGAGCACCGGACGGACGCGTCGTAGTCGCCGAAGTTCAGGTACATGTCGGCAGCGCGCTCGTACAGCCCCGCCGACTCGTCGTGAGGCGCGACGGCGGTTGCCTGGAGGTAGCTCTCGGCGGCGCGCAGCAGCGCCCCGGAGCGCTCGGCGCGCTCAGCGGCGCGGATCAGCTGGCGCAGTGCCTCTTTCGTGACGTCTGCGACGTCCGGGTCGCTCGGACCGTAGGAGAGCGCGTCGAGATAGTGCCGGGCGATGGCGTCTGCGATCTCCTCCGCGTCGTTGGGGAACGCGGACCGCAGGTGCGCAGCCACGGCCAAGTGCCGCGCCTTGCGGTCCTTCTTCGAGAGCGTCTCGTAGGCGACCTGGCGGAGCATCTCCTGGCTGAAGCAGTAGGCGCCGCGTTCGGGGGAGAGGGGGTCGGCGATGACCTGGAGCACGTCGCGCTTCACGAGCTCGGACAGTCCTTGCGTGACAGCCTCCGCACCAGCTCCGGAGACCGCGACGAGCGCTTCTTTGGGGAAGGTCGTCCCGAGCACGCTCGCGTCGGCGACGAGGGTGCGCACCTCGGCCGGCAGCGCGTCGAGGCGCGCCGCCAAGAGCGCGTGGAGGGAGCCCGGGACGCTGAGGGCGCCGAGGTCCTGCACGAGGCGGTAGGCGGATCCGTCGCGCTCGACCACGCCTTGGTCGATCAGCGACCTCACCGTCTCCACCGCGAAGAGCGGGATCCCCTGAGCTCTGTCGGTGATGACCCTGCATGCGTCGGGAGGCATCCCGGGGACGAGCGAGCCGACCAGGAGGGCCATCGACGCGTCGTCGAGAGGGTCCAGCGAGAGCGTCGTCCGGTTGCGGCCCACGCCGTAGCCCGAGTCGATCGGCTCGAGACCGGGCCGGGCGAAGAGGATCACGAAGATCGAGAGGTCCCTCGTCCAGTCGACCAGGTGCTCGAAGAACCCGAGGAGGCTCTGGTCCGCGTACTGGGCGTCCTCGACGAGCATCGCGACCGGGGCGACCTTGGCGAGGTGCTCGAGGAAGAGGCGCCATCCCGCGTAGAGCTCGTCCTGGGAAAAGACCACTTTCGCCTCTGAGGGGTACGGGACTCCGAGCAACCGGGAGAGCCGGACGCCCACGTACGCGCGCTCGGCCTCGTCCGCGACGTAGCGGACCATGCCCTCGCGCAGCTTCGACTCCGCGACCTCGGTCGGGTCCTCCTCTGCGATGCCGAAGCGCTGGCGCACCATCTCGGCCAGAGCCCAGAAGGCGACGCCCTCTCCGTAGGAGAGGCAGCGTCCCCGGTGCCAGAGGACCGTGTCGGCGAGACCGTCGATGTACTTGTCGAACTCCCACCCGAGGCGCGACTTGCCGACCCCGGCGGGCCCGGAGACGACGACGAGCCGGGGCGTCCTTCGCTCGACGGAGGCGTGGAAGAGGTCCTTCAGCGCCCGGAGCTCGACGTCGCGGCCGGTGAACGGCGCCTCCAGGCCGTCCGCCCGTTTCTTGCCTCCCACCCCCGAGAGCACGCGGATGGCCAGGAAGAGCTGCTCGGGGCGGTCCTTCCCCTTCAGCGCGAAGCTGCCGGCATCCTCCAACAAGATGGAGGACTCCGAGAGCCTCCTCGTGGCGGCGTCGACCAGCACCGTGCCGGGTCCGGCGACCGACTGCACCCGGGAGGCGGTGTTCACGGCGTCGCCGGCGACCATGCCCTCGCCTTGGGCACCGATGGTGACGGCGACCTCGCCGGTCACGACCCCAGCCCGTGCCGCAAGGCCGGGGGCCCCGACCTCGGCCCCGAGCACGCCCACCGCGCCAACGAGATCCAATGCGGCACGGACAGCCCGCTCGGTGTCGCCCTCGTCGGCGACAGGCGCCCCCCACACCGCCATCACGGCGTCGCCGATGAACTTCTCCACGATCCCGCCGTAGCGGATGACGGTGCTCCGGGCCACGTCGAAGTAGCGCGACAGGATCTCCCGGACCTCTTCGGGATCCTTGGACTCCGAGAGCGGCGTGAATCCCACCAGGTCGGCGAAGAGGACCGAGCACACCCGGCGCTCCGAGACGGTCCCGGGAAGCGGCCCGGCGGAGGAGGCGGAGGCGGCGGAGGAGGCGCCTGTCGCAGGGAGCCCATCGGCTCCCGCCTCTGCAAGCACGCTCCCGCACTCCCCGCAGAAGGAGAACTGGGCAGCATTGGGCGAACCGCACGAGGGGCACGCGCGGGTCAGGGCAGCTCCGCAGCCGCCGCAGAACTTGCGGCCGCCGGGATTCTCGGTCCCGCACGCGCTGCAGCGCATCGACATCCTCCACGTCCGCCCGGCGCCGAGGGCCGGTCCAGCTGGGACCGAAATTACACGCGCCTCCTCGAGCACAGGGCCGCCGCCGCCCACCTTCCCGGTGGGAGCCCTTGCCTGGGCCAGCGCCGCGTCGAGCCCGTCGCTCTCGATATCCTTCCGTCCCGTGCATCCGTTCGACCGGATCCCGTGCGCTGCGTCGTAGCAACGGGGGGTGCTGCGGCCTGCGCGGAACGGCCCGATCCGGTGCCCGGCTCCCGCGAGCTGCTCGTGCGTGTGCGGGCGGCGGGGCTGAACGGCGCCGACCTGCAACAGGTCGCCGGGAGGTACCCGGTGCCGCCGGGGCTGCCGCCCGACCTCCTCGGGCTCGAGGCCGCCGGCGTGGTCGAGGCCGTCGGGCCCGGTGTCACCCGCTTCGAGCCGAAAGACCGCGTCATGGCGGTCACGTCGGCCGCCGGTCAGGCAGAGCTCGTCGTCGTCCACGAGCGTCTGGCCATGCCGGTGCCCGACATCTGGGACTGGCCCGAGGCGGGCGGGTTCCCGGAGGTGTTCACGACCGCCCACGACGCACTGCTCACCCAGTGCGGGCTGCGGACCGGGGAACGGGTCCTCGTGAACGGGGCGGCCGGGGGCGTCGGCGTCGCCGCCGTCCAGCTCGCGGTCGCGACCGGCGCGACGGTCGTCGCCAGCGTCCGGTCGGAGCGCCTGCGCCCGGCGCTGGCCGAGCTGGGCGCCACGCCGGCCGGTCCGCAGGAGGCGTTCGGGCTCGGTCCCTTCGACGTCGTGCTGGAGCTCGTAGGGGCGCCCAACATCGGTGCCGACCTCGAGGCGCTGGCCATCGGCGGCAGGATCGCAGTCATCGGCGTGAGCGCGGGCTTCCTCGGAGAGATGGACTTCCGGGTGCTCATGGCCCGTCGCGCCGCGATCCGCGGCTCGACCCTACGGCCCCGGCCGTTCGAAGAGAAGGCCCTTGCCGCCCGGCTCGTCGAGCGACACGTGCTGCCGCTCGTCGCGGCAGGCCGGGTGCGCGTCCCCATCGAAGCGACGTTCCCGCTCGAGGACTGCGGCGCCGCCTACGAGCGCTTCGCCGCCGTCGGAAAGCTCGGCAAGGTGGTCCTCGTCATGGGCGGATGACCGCTGGGCGCCGCGCAGGGCCGGCGGCCACCGACCCGCATTCCAAAGGACCGGGCGGACCCGGAGCGGGCGGACCCGGAGCCGTCGCGCCCAAGGTCGTCGGATCCGGGGTCGTCGGACCGGGGGGCCGGTCGTGGATTCAGGGGACGGCTGCCTCGCTCAGGCGGTTGCCCGCAAGGGCGGCACCTGGCTCGCGCGGCGGGTCGACGGGCTCGAGGCGCAGAAGCGGGAATGGACGGCTCGTGCGGGCGAGGTAGAGCCGGACGTGGGGGAACGCCCGGTAGACCGCGTCGAACGCGGCGGTGCGCTCGGGACCCTCGAGGAGGACCGGAGTGACCGCGATGCGCCGGCGGTGGCGCTCGATCTCCACCGGGCTGCCCGCCACGAGGTTCTTGAACCAGGCGGGATCGGTGTCGGAGCCGGCGTTCGCCCCGCAGACGACCGGCACCCCGTCGACCTCGACGCAGGCGACGAGGACGGCGCGCACCTGCCCGCTGCGGCGGCCCCGGGTCCGCAGCACCAGCACGTCTGACAGTCCGAGAGCGCAGGCGCCGATGCTCGCGCCGACCCAGCGGTAGCAGATGACGTCGAGCCGGGTCCAAAGCCGCGCCGTCACCCGGTCCAGCCGGGCGCGGCGCCGACCGCTCGCACGCGCTGGGCGGTAGACGCGGGTGCAGACCCGGGCGGCCTGCGGGCGGTAGCGGGGCTCAGCCGGCGTGGGTCACCACCTCCTCATGCTCTTCGGTCGAATGCCAGCGCGGCCGGGACGCCGTCGCGGGCGAGGCGGGAGGCGAGCTCGGCCGCGAAGCCCGCCGGGCCGAACGACGTCGGCTCGGTGCCGAGCTCGCCCGGCCCGAAAGCGGCTTGCGCGACCACGTCGGCGCCTTTGGCTTCGAGCACCCGGCGCACGGCGGGCAGCGTCCCTCTCGGCGCCACCGAGAAGGTGCAGAAGATGCCGGCGGTCTTCCCGGCCAGACGCGGCAGGCCGGCCAGCCAGGCGACGGTGCCCTTGGCGGGGCCGACCCTTGCGACCACGAGCCCCTCGACCCAGGTGCCGACGACCACGACGTCGGCGCTCGCCAGCTCGAGCGGGCCGACCCGGTCGATGGAAAGGCTGCGCACGCTGTGGTCGTGGTCGGCCAGCACGGCGGCGATCTCCTGGGCCGCCCGGGCGGTGCGCCCGCCCCGGCTCTCGTAGCAGACGAGCACCCGCCGGGCGCCACCCGGACGTCGACGCCCGGGCCGGGTCGGCCGCGCCGAGAGGAGCGCCGCGGCCGCTCGCCGTCCCTGGGCCATGGCCTCGACGACGGTCGAGGGACCGACCAGGGCGTCGCCGGCCACGTAGAGGCGGTCTCGGGGCGCGAAGGCAGCCGCCCACAGGCCCTGCTCGCGCCGGAGGGCGAGGCGCCCGACGGGGTCGCGGTGCGAGGCGCCCGACGCCGGTGCGGCGAGCACGCCGCTGGCGGTCCAGCGTCGGTCGGGAAGGCCGTCCACCTTCGGCCGTTGCGGGGTGCCGGGCGCGACTGCGGCGAAGGCCGGGTCGTTGCGGTAGCCCATCGCCATGACGACCAGGCCGACGTCGACGACCTCGGGTGCGCGGCGGAGGACCTTGGGGCGATCCTCGGGGCGGGCCTGGGCGGTCGACGACAGGAAAGCCTGCGCCACCCGGCCTTCGCCCGTGAGGCGGGCCAAGGTGCGCGAGAAGCGCACCTCGACCCCTTCGCGTCGCGCCTCGTCGAGCTCGTCGGGCCGGGCGAGCGCGAAGCGTTCCTCGAGCCAGTCGACGCACAGCGCCCGGAGCCCGAGGCGAATGGCGCTCCTGGCGACGTCCATGGCGGTGTTGCCCGCGCCCAGCACGAGCACCAGCGGGGGCGTGCCGCCGTGTCCAAGGTGGAGCCCGAGCGAGGAGCAGAAGTCCAGCCGGCCGCCGCCTGGCTCGAGGGCAGCCTTGGCGCCGCGCAGGAAGCTCGTGGCGTCGACGACCCCGTCGAGCTCGGCGCCGGGCACCCGCAGCCGCAACGGCTCGCCCGCCCCGTTCGCCAGGACGACCGCGTCGTGCTCGGCGAGGAGAGCGCCCAGATCGTCGGGGAGGATCTCGGTGTCGCAGCGCAGGTCGACGCCGGCCGCCTCGAGCTGGCGCCAGGGTCTGGCGGCGATCTCCTCGGGCAGGGTGAAGTCGGGGATCCCCCAGCCGAGCAGACCCCCGGGGCACTCGTCGCGTTCGTAGACGGTGACCTCGGCACCCGCCTCGAGGAGCTCCCAGGCGGCACCGATCCCCGCCGGGCCCGCCCCCACGATCCCCACCGACAGCACGTCGCCGCCAGCCTCGCCGCCACGTCCCGGCGGGGTCGAGGGCGGCGGGACGGGCAGCTGGTCGGCGACGAAGCGCTCGAGGCGGCCGATCGCCACCGGGATCCCGCCGGCGAGTGACCACGTGCAGGCCCCCTCGCACTGGGCGGCCTGGTTGCACACCCGGGCGCACACGTCGGGCAGCACCGAAGTGGCCCGCAACACCTCGTGGGCGCGGGCGAGGTCGCGGTCGCGCACGGCGGCGATGAAGGCGGGGACGTCGTTGTGCGCCGGGCAGCCCCGCACGCAGGTCGGGTCCGGGCAGGCGAGGCAGCGCTGCGCCTCGGCGAGCGCCTCCGCCCAGGTGCCGAAGCCTGACCGGACCTCGCTCAGGTCGCCGAGAAGCGAAGCCGGGCGCGCCTGGGCGGGCTCGTGGCGCTCGGCGACGACGATCGGCCCCTCGACGGTGATCGCCGAGTACGGGCAGGTGCGCACGCACTGGCGGCAGCCGACGCACGCGTCGGAGTCGGCGACCGCCACCCAGGTGACGGTGTCCATGTGCAGCGCAGCAGCCGGGCAGCGGATCACACACTCCTGGCAGCCGGCACAGCGGTCGACGAGCACCCTCACCTGCGGGCGGACGACCGGGGAGCTCTCGAGGGTGGCTTCGTCGAGCACGGTCACGCGACCCGCTCAGTCCGCCGCGTGCATGAGCACGTAGAGCACCGCTGCGGCGGCTCCGCAGGCGAGCGCCACACCCACGGTCGCCACTCGCACCGCCACCTTGTGGTCGCTGATCGGCACCAGCTCTTTGGAGGTGATCCGCCAGGTGGCCCACGCCGCCGCCAGGGCCCCGAGGCAGACGACGGCCACCTGGACGACGACGATCCAGCCGTTGGTCATGATCGAGAAGCGGTAGACCGAAGAGCGGGTCGAGGAAAGGCCGGCGATGTCCGCCACCGCCGGCACCACCCGCGGCGCGTGCTGGAAGAACTTCGGCAGCTGGCGGGCGAAGTAGTCGGCCCCCATGACCGGGATGAGCCCGTAGGCCATCGGCACGAAGAACGCCCGGAAGCGCGACGTCCGCTCCAAGAACCGCCCGGGGCGGGCGAAGTCGACGGCAGGGCTGGCAACGCCCTTGGCGATCAGCGCGGCGATCGCGGCGAACGCGAGCGCGCCGGCGGCGATCATCCCGAGGTAGTCGATCGGGTTCGGGTAATGGGGGAAACCGAGGTGCGCGTCGAGCCAGGTCTCGGCGGCGGCGAAGGCGTTGGTGGCGTTGAACTGCTGGTAGAGGACGAGCCCCCACAGCAAGGCGATCCCCCACGCGACGTCCGCCCGGCGCCGCCGTGGGGCGACGACCGACGTGAGCGGCTTGTGGAGGAACAGGCCGACGTTTCCCTCTGGGCAGGCCTTGTAGCACTCCGAGCACAGCCCGCAGTACAAGTTCGAGTCCGCGCTCCCGGGCCACGTGTACCACGGGCAGCCGAACCCGTCGGTGCCGCCGCGCATGCAGTCCTTGGTCCGGCACGTCAAGCACACCTCGCGGTCACGGGTGCGGAACCCGGCGACCGAGCCCATCGAGCCCACCGTGCCGATCAGGGTGGTGAGCGGGCAGACGTACCGGCAGAAGGTGCGCCGCTCGAAGACCAAGAAGAACGCCAGCGCCGAGGCGACGATGCCCACCACCATCCATGAGGTGTCGGCCGGGTTCCCGGGACCGGCGATGTTGAAGAACTCCTCGATCCAGGTGAGCACCAAGAAGCTCGCCACCGGGATCAAGAACCCGACACGGGCCAGCGGCTCGGGGAACGTGCGTCCCAGGCCGAGCGCCTTTTGCGTCCGGGTGAAGAAGCTCCGGCGCTGTACCCACTCGGCGAAGCCGCCGAAGGGGCACATGGCGCACCAGGCCCGACCGACGACGACCATCATCACGAACACCAGGCAGAACCACACGTACCACGTGATCGCCGCCCCGAAGTTGAGGCCGGGCACCGCCGTGCCGAGCAGGCCGACGAAGATCACCGTCCAGAAGATGATCTGGTTCGGCAGGATCAGGAGGAACTGGAACTTGCGGCTGCGCACCACTCGGGCGACGCGCGGGTGCGCGGTGAGCTCGGCACCCGGGAGAGGGTCCGTCGGCGCGAAGCGCTCGGCGAGCCCGGCACGCTCCGGGCCCCGCAGGTGGACCGCAGTGGGCAGCGGGTCGCGTAACGGGGCGATCTCGTCCTGCACGATTGCTGCCATCCGCGCCTCCGGGTCCACCACGGGGCTGCGCTCCGTGGTTCCCGTTCCGTACGTGCACTTTACGCAACCTCTGGACATGACGTCAAGTGGATAACTACACTTATGGTGGTGAACCTGCGGCTCTCCAAGCGGGGCGACTACGTCGTGCGCTCGGCGATCTGCCTCGCCCGTGCCTATCCCTCGGATCGGCCGACGAAGCTCCGCGAGGTCTCGGCCGAGACGGGCGTACCGCGCACCTACGTCTCCCAGATCCTGGGTGACCTCGTGCGTGCGGAAGTGGCGGTCTCGTCGGCCGGCCTCCATGGCGGCTACCGCCTCGCCCGACCCCCCGCCGCCATCAGCCTCTTGGAGGTCGTCGAGGCCGGTGAGGGCAGCCTCGTCGCAGAGAGCTGCGCCCTCGGGGACGGTCCGAGCCGGTGGGAGGAGATCGGCCCCCTCCACGACGCCTGGCGCAGGGCAAGCCAAGCGCTCAGGGACGAGCTCGCCGCCACGACGCTTGCCGAGCTCGCCGAGACCGACCGATCGATCGAAGCCGGCACCCATTGGGCGCCCACCGACGCGCAACGCCACCGGGTGGCTGCGGTGGCCGTCGCCGACTCGGTGCACGTCGAGCTGCCGGCCGCCGCGGTGGCCGCCCGGCTCCAAGAAGGGGACTCCTGGATGGCGCCGCACGTGGCCGCTGCCGCAGCGGACGTCGACGCGTTCCGGCTGCGTGTCGGACCGGGGGGCCCAAGCTGGCTCGGTAAGACCGTCGCCGTCCGCCTCGGCAGACCCGAGCGTGCAGGCGATGGCGTGCGGGTGGCGATCGTCTGGGAAGCGACGGGGGCGAGCGCGCTGTTCCCCCGCTTCGAAGGCACGCTCGACGTCGTGGACCTCGACCCCGAACGCTGCGAGCTGTCGCTCTTGGGGCGCTACCGCCCGCCCCTCGGCCGCGCCGGCCATGCCCTCGACGACGTGCTCTTGGGCCGTGTCGCTCGAGCGACGGTCCGTTCCGTGCTCCGCCGGGTTGCCCACAGCCTCGAACAGGCCCCGGCACCCACGGCGGACCTCGAGCCTGCGCCCGTCCCCGAAGAACCTTCGACGTTCTCCGAACCCCAACCGGCCGGCGCGGCCGGCTGACCCGACCAGTTACAGGGGGGTCGCCTCGCGGCTGCGCTGGACCCGGACGACGACAGTGATGAGGACGATCCACAGCAGCGCCACGATCCCGAGCAGCACGCCGACGACGACCCTGCCGATGGCACCGTCGGGCCGGATCGCTTCGGTGCTGCCGGCGAGCGGATGCACCGCAGCGGTCGCGCGGTAGCTGGTCGTGGCGGTGGCGAGCGTGTTGCCGGAGCTGTCGGTAGCGGTGGCGACGAGCGGTTGGCGACCGCCGAACGTCGGGGAGTAGGTGAGGCGGGCGTCGCCTGCGGCGTTGGTCGTCGCCGAGCCGAGCGTGAGCAGCGGCGCCCCTGTGAACTCGTCGAGGTGGACGGCGAAGGTGATCGTCACCCCCTTGATGGCCCGGTCCGTGGCGGTCGGGTCTCCGGGGGCGGCCAGACGGGCGAGCATCTCGATCGTCGGGCGGCCACCAGCGACGGTCCTGGCCGCGAGCGTGAGCCGGAGTGCCGGAGGGGCCGCAGCGGCCGGGCCTGCCGTGGCGAGCATGAGCGGGCCGGCGAGAACGACCGCGACGAGCAGGGCGAAGGCGCCGGCTCGGTGGAGAAGGTGCCGGGGACGGCCGCGTCTGCTCATCGTGGCCACCCGAACATGGAGCCCGACCCCCGACCCGTCCCGCCGACGTCGCCGAAGCCCGGCGGCCCGAGGCCGCCCGAGGGTGTCGTGGG
>JAKATJ010000024.1 GCA_021828005.1 Actinomycetes bacterium
CCGGCCCTGCTCCGTCTCGTCGAACGTGGCGTCCTCAGGCCGCAGGCGATGGTGTCGCGGCGGTTCGGGCTGGACGAGGCCGGCGCCGCCTACGAGGCGCTCGACCGCGGCGAGATCGTGGGACGCGTCGTCGTCGACGTGGCGCCCGGTTGACGGGCAGCGGCGACAAAGGGGGAGGGAGGGCCATCGACTCGTGCGGGCCCCCGACCTCAGGTCTTCAAGGACTGGCTCCGGACTGGCTCCCGACCTCGACGGGGGCTCTCCCGGGAACGTTCTTCGGGTCCCGAGCGTGTGGCAGACGGCCGAGACGCCCGCGTTCCGGGCGCCCGCGACGACGACCAGGTCCTCGGGGGAGTCCACCGACGGGCCTCGGTGTTGGAGCCGAGGTAGGCGCCAGCTCGAGGAGAAGTGCGGTGGTCGTCGATGTCGTGAGCGTGGTCTACGAGTGCCCGGGCTGTGGGGAGCGGTTGCTCGAATGCTGCTGTGCGGAGTGCAACGTGTTCTGCCGCAGGCTGGGCCCGGGCGGGAGGTGCCCGGCCTGCGGCGAGGTGGTGCTGGTCGAAGAGATCGGCGAGGAGGCATGAGCGGGGCCTCCTCTCGCCGTCGGTGTCCCAGTGCGACAACACTCGGGGTTTCCAGACCATCCCGACGACGAAAGAAGGTCACCGTGGAACACGAACAACCCTACGTCGGCATCGACCTGCACCGGCGCCGGAACGTGATCGTCCAGCGCAGTGCCGCGGGCGAGACGCTGTCGGCCACTTAGGTCGCCAATGACGACGTGCTCGCCTTTGCTGGCGCGGTCACCGCTGCCGGCGAGCACCCCGAGGTGGTGATCGAAGCGACGTACGGGTGGTACTGGGCCGTCGACCTGCTCTGCGACCTCGGCTGCAGGGTCCACCTCGCTCACCCGCTCGGCAACGCCTGGGGGAATCGCAGGGTGAAGAACGATCTTCGAGACGCAGAGGACTTGGTCGACCTGCTGCGCCTCGGGCGCCTCGCCGAGTCCTGGATCGCCCCCAAGGAGGTCCGCGAGCTCCGAGAGCTCGTCCGCCACCGGGCCAAGCTCGTCTCACTGCGGACGAACCTCAAGCTCCAGGTGTACGCGGTGCTCGCCAAAGAGGGGGTGGTCGTCCCCATGACCGACCTGTTCGGGGCGGCCGGGCGGGCGCTGCTCGCCACCGCACCCCTCGCCCCTGCCTACGCGGCGCGCGTCGAGTCGCTCTTGGACGTGATCGAGAGCTTGGACCGCCAGGTGCAGATCTTCGAGCGTGACGTCGCTCGGGAGCTCGCTGACACAGCCGGCTATCGGGCGATCCAACAGATCCCCGGCGTTGGTGCGGTCTTCGCCGCGACCTTCGTGGCCGAGATCGGCGACGTGAGGCGGTTCACCTCGCCCGCCCAGCTCTGCAGCTGGGCCGGGCTCACCCCCCGCCATCGCGAGTCCGACACGACGCTCAAGCGCGGCCCGATCACCAAGCAGGGATCGCGCCTCGTGCGCTGGGCAGCTGTTGAGGCGGCCCAGCACCAGGCTCATGGCACCAAGCTGCGGGCCGACTTCGCCCGCATCACCACCAACCACGGCGACACCCAAGGGGCGCGCAAGGTCGCCCGGGTCGCCGTCACCCGAAAGATCGTCACGCTCTGCTACTACGGCCTCCGAGACGGCACCATCCGCTCTCGGGCCATCGAGGCCGCGTCAGCGGATCCGGACACCACCAGGCGCGTGGCCGTCTCAGGTCATGGCTCCCGGTGCTCCGGCGTGGCCGAGCATCTTGATTGACCCCGTCTGGTTGGTGGCCGCAACGCTCCATGTCGCACGACGACGAAGGAACAGCACCGCTCGACGAGGATCATGGAGTTGCTGCTCGAGCTGCAAGAGCAGAGCGACATGGCGCTCATCCTGGTCAGCCACGATCTCGGCCTCGCAGCTACCTACGCGGACGAGGTGATCGTGATGTACGGCGGGCGGGCGGTGGAGCAGGCGTCGACGCGCGAGCTCTTCGCCCACGTGCAGATGCTCTACACCCAGGCGCTGCTGCAGGCGATCCCACGCTTCGACCGGCCGACGCACACGATCCTTCCCGTGGTCGAGGGCCGCCCGCCCGACCTCACCCACCTGCCCACGGAGTGCGCCTTCGCGCCGCGCTGCGAGTGGGCGGACGACCGGTGCCGGGCGAGTGCCCCGGAGCTCGCCGCCCCTGGCGGCGGACGCCACCGCTTTGCCTGCTGGCATCCCTGCGACGAGCCGGTGCCCGACGGTCGGCACGAGAGCTCCTGAGCGTCCTCGCCCCTGAGTCCCTCGCGCCGTCCTCGTTGCGGCGCCCGGTCGGAGCGGGTCAGCGCTTCGGGCGCACCAAGGAGCGCCCGGGAAAGCGCGGAGGGAACCCGAGCGGCTGTGCGACCGCGGACACCCCGGCATTCGGCGCGCCCGCCACCACGACGAGCACGTCGTCGGGGCGCTGGAGCACGCGAAACCGCTCGTCCCCCCCTGGGTCGCCTTCCGTGCGGCCGGTCGGCTCTGCCATGCCGTGCATCGAACCGGTCGAGGAGTCTGTCCCCTTCGGGATCTTCATCTCCCCGTCCTTGCCGGCGCGCCGGAGGTCGTCGACCCTGCGGAAGGAATTCGCGACGAGGTACTCCTTCACGTCGCGCTTCGACATCCCCTGTGACGCCAGCAGCTGCACGGGCTCAGGGCCGATGACGACCTCGACGCGCTTTTGGAGCCGCAGCACCGTGCCGGTCCGGGCAATCGAGTCGCCGATATCGTTCAGGATGCGCCGGGCGTCGGCGGTGTTCCTGTTGTCGACGAAGTCGATCCCACGGGTGTGCAACGCTGAGACGACGCTGTCGCTCGGCGAGCTGCCCAGCTCGACGTGGAGCGGCTCCCAGGGGCTGTCCTCTTCGTTCTCAGCGATGCACAGGCTGTACTTCCCGGGGTCCCCTGGGTCGACTGGTCCAGCTCGTGGGGTCGCACGCCGAAGACGTTCACGATGGCGAGGCGCATCGCCCGACCGACGGTCGCGTTGGCGGGGAAGCCCGGCCCGAAGACGTTGCCCGCGAGTTGAACCCGAGCTCGGTGCGGACCGGACCGTTCACGATCAGCAAGGGGCCGCCGCCGGTCGTGCTCTGTCAGGCGCCCGCGGCCGGCCAGCCCTCGTCGACCACGGCCTCGAACGCGGCCAGCACCACGGGCAGGTACTCGGGCCGGCATCCCGCCATGGCCGCGCTGACAGCGACCTGGCGTACCGTGGCACACCGCGCCGCTCGAGGAGGATCGTGTCAGCCACACTGGCCGCGCTACAGCTCCCTCAATCGCCGACCGCCTGGATGACGAGGTCGCACTCCGCCGCGATCCGGTCGAGGTCCTCGTCGGAAGCCGGCAGCGTGCCCGGCACGCTGTAACGACGGACGGCCGACGGCTCGAGCTCGTCCCGCACGAAGGCCTTCACCTCCTCGAGCAGCGCGGCAGCATTGGCCTTGGTGTTCTCCACGAGCCCGAGGCGCAGACCGCGCAGCGCGGGCGGTCGGGCGGCCAGCGTGACGGAAAGTCCCGTCGGCTGCTGGGTGGGATCCACGAGCAAGAACTTCATGCACTCTCCTCTGGACCCCGTCTGGACCGAACCCGACGGCACGACTCTATTCGCGCGAGCCTCTGCGTTCGTGGAGGTCCGATCCGCAGAGCGCATGCAACGGGTACGGCGGCAACGATGGGGGGACGGAGGATGACCGAGGTCAGCGCCAGAGGCGGCGCGGTCCGTTTCGGGCCCGGCCTCGCCACGGTGCTCATCGGCGAGAGGATCAACCCCACTGGGCGGAGGCGCTTCGCGGAGGCCCTCCGCCGAGGGGACCTGACGACGGTGAAGGCCGAAGCGGCGCGCCAGGTCGACGCCGGCGCCGACATCCTGGACGTGAACGTGGGGGCGGGCGACCTCGACGAGGCGGCCACGCTCGCGGCCGCCGTCGAGCTCGTGACGAGCTGCGTCGACGTGCCGATCTGCATCGACTCTCCCGACGCGGCCGCGCTCACCGCGGCGCTCGCCGTCTACAGCGGCAAGGCGCTCGTCAATTCGGTGACCGCTGAGGAGGCCTCGATGAAGGCGGTCCTTCCCGTCGTTGCCGCGCACGGGGCGGCGGTCATCGCCCTCCCCTGCGACGAGAACGGGATCCCGGCCGACCCATGGCGGCGCGTCACCCTTGCCGCACGCATACTCGAGGCGGCGGGGAGGTTCGGAATTCCCCGAGACGACGTCGTGGTCGACATCGTGTGCACCCCTGTAGGCAGGGACCCGGACGCGGCGACGCGGGCGCTCGAGACGCTCCGACTGGTGCGCGAAGAGCTCGGCGTGAGCACGACCGCCGGCGCGAGCAACATCTCCTTCGGGTTCCCCGAGCGCCACGTGCTCAACCTCGCGTTCCTCGCGATGGCGATCCAAGCCGGTGTCTCGGCGCCGATCACCGACGTCACCGCCCCCGATCTGCGCAGGTTCTGCAACGCTTCTGACCGCCTCGCCCGGCGCGGCCCTTCCCGCCCCGACACGCGGAGCTGACCGCCGATCTCGCTCAGGACGCGACGGGGTCGTCGGCCGCCGCGAGCAGGGCGTGGGTGGAGCGCGCGGTGCGATCGAAGAGCGTGCCGATCGGCAACGACCGCAGCTCGGCGGAGAGCACCTCCACGCCCCAGGGCCCGTGGTAACCGAGGCCGTGGAGGGTGCGCACGTAGCTCGGCAGGTCGAACTCGCCTTCGCCGGGGAGGAGGCGGAAGCTCGTCGTCTCCTCTTTCATGCTCGGCATGCTCTCTCGCCTGCCGTCGCTCAGCTCGACGTAGAGGGGGTAGGCGGGGGGGATCGCCTCGAGCATCGCGGGCTCGATGCCGAGCTTGCCGAGGTGCCAGGTGTCGAGGGCGAGCCCGCCGTTGGGCGCCCCGGCGGCCGTCACGAGATCGATCGCCTTGTCCAGGCTGTCGACGTTCACGTCCGGCGGCATCAGCTCGTAGACGACCGGTGCGTCGTGCTCCTCGGCCGCTTGCGCGCACAGCGTTGCGAACGCGTCGACGAGCTGTGCGCGCTCCACCTGGATGCCCGAGATGTTGCCCACCTTTACATGGTGCGCCCCGAGGGCCGCGGTCGCCTCGAAGACGAGCCGCGTGGTGGCATCGGCGTCGGCGCGCCGGGGGTCGGCGTCCGGCACGTACCAGTTCATGAGGAACTCGAGCTCCAGGTGCACGAGCCCGGCGTCGGCGAAGATCCGGCCGAGCTCGGCGAGCGTGTGGACCTCGAGGAGGTGGCGGAGGTCCTCGTGCCAGATCCCGAGTCCCTGCAGCCCCACCCGCTTTGCCTGGGCGCAGCGGTCGGCCCAGCTGAAGGGGCTCCATTGGGGGCCACCCTGGGGGGGAGGGGTGCCGGTGGGGTCGGCCGGCCCCGCCGTGGTCCAGTAGGACCCGAGTATGTCCTCGCGCGGCATCGCTGGCCCCCTCCCGAGATCGCAGAGCTGCCAGGAAGGGTAAGCGACGACCGCACCGCCGTCCACGAGGACGGCTCGCCCCCTGGTCTGCTCAGCGGTCGGCGAGCGCCCTGGCCAGTGGTTCGACCAGCTCGACGCGGTAGGGACCGCGCATCGAGAAGATGACGAGGTCGACCCCGGCAGCGGTGAACGACCGGGCCGAGTCGGCGAGCTCCGAGGGGTCGGCGTCCGCCGGCCAGCTGAGGTGGACCGAGCGGCGGATGCTCGCCGGGTCCCGGCCGATCGACGCGCAGTGGCCCACGAGCACCTCGTCGAGCGCCTTCCACTCTCCGGGGCTCTCGGGAAAGGTCATGTCCCAGTGGTCGGCGAAGCGCGCCGCGGTCCTCAGGGTGCGCGTGGGCCCCTTGCCGCCGATGACGATCGGAGGTCTGGGCCGCTGGACGGGCTTCGGCTCACAGCGGGCATCAGTGAGCTGGTAGTAGCGGCCCGAGAACGTGGTGGTCTCCTGGGTGAGGAGCCGGTGGACCACCTCCACCCCCTCCTCGAAACGGTCCGAGCGCTCGCCGGGCGAGCCCAGGGGGATCCCATAGGCGTCGGCCTCGAGAAAGAACCAGCCGGCGCCGAGCCCGAGCTCGAGGCGCCCGCCCGAGATGTGGTCGAGCGTGGCCGCCATGTTCGCAGTGACGGCGGGATGGCGGAAGTGCATGCCGTTGACCGTGGCACCGAGCCGCACGCGCGTCGTCGCCTGGGCAAGCGCTGCGAGCATCGTCCAGCTCTCCAGTTGCGGCCCCTCGGCCGGAGGCGTGAGCGGGTAGAAGTGGTCCATCGTCCAGGCCGACTCGAACAGCTCGATCTGGTCGACCGCACGCCAGACCTCGAGGAACTCCTGCCACGTCCCGTGCTGGGGTGGGGTCTTCACTGCGTAGGAAGGCATCGGGGGACCTCCAGCTCGAGTGCGGCACACCTGCAGGAGGCAGACTACAAATGCTCCGTCGACCTCTGGGCCGATCTCTGATGGTTACCATGGCCGCGGTGGCGTTCTTCCGGGCGTCCGTCGCACGAGGGGCGCGGGGGCCGGGGACAGGAGTGAGCATGGCTGTCGTGGTCAAGAATGTCGCACGCACCGAGATCGGACTGGTCGACGCCTTCGCCGAGCTCGGCGTCGCCACGGTGCACGAGGCTCAGGGACGCACCGGTTTGTTCTCCTCTCGCCTGCGCCCCATCTATCGGCCGATCAAGGTCGCTGGCTGCGCGCTGACCGTCGAGGTCGCGCCCGGCGACAACTGGATGATCCATGTGGCGGTGGAGCAGGCCGAGCCCGGAGACGTCCTCGTCGTGACCCCGACCAGCCCCTGCGAGGACGGCTATTTCGGCGAGCTGCTCGCGACGAGCCTCGTCGCTCACGGCGTCCGCGGCCTCGTCATCGACGGCGGCGTGCGCGACGTCGCGGACCTGACCGAGATGCGCTTCCCGGTCTGGTCCAAGACGGTCTTCGCCCAGGGGACCGTCAAAGAGACGGTGGCGAACGTCCAGGTGCCGATCGTCTGCGCTGGCGCGTACGTGAGGCCGGGCGACGTGATCCTGGCGGACGACGACGGGGTGGTCGTGATCCGCCGGGAGGAGGCCGAGTCGGTCCTTGAGCGCTCCCGGGCGCGGGAGGCGAACGAAGCGGAGAAGCGGGCGCGCCTCGCCGAGGGCGAGCTCGGGCTCGACCTGTACTCGATGCGGGAGAAGCTCGCCCAGAGGGGCCTCGTCTACGTCGACTCGCCAGAGGGCCGGTGAACCACGCAGCAGTCCCTCGCTCGGCGTTGCCGGACGCAGGTCGGCGACCGGGAGAGCAGAGGGCGCGAGCAGAGAGGGAGACGGTGCGGGGAGACAGGGTGCAGGGGGAGACGGTGCTGGGAGACAGGGTGCAGGGGGAGACGGTGCTGGGAGACAGGGAGATGACGACGACAACGAGGACAGCGCGGTGATCATCGACTGCCACGGTCACTACACGACCGCGCCGGAGGAGCACGACCTCTGGCGTCAGGCGCAGAAGGCGGCATTCGACGCCGGTGACTCGCCTCCTCCCTACCCCGCCATCTCCGACGACCAGATCCGCGAGTCGCTCGAGGCCAACCAGCTCCGCCTGGTCGCCGAGCGCGGGACCGACCTCACGATCTTCTCCCCGAGGGCTTCGGCCATGGGGCACCACGTCGGCGACGAGCAGGTGAGCCTTGCCTGGGCCAGGGCATGCAACGACCTGATCGGACGGGTCGTCGAGCTCTACCCCGAGAACTACGTCGGCGTCTGCCAGCTCCCCCAGTCGCCCGGAGTCCCCATCACCGGTTCGATCGCCGAGCTCGAGCGGTGCGTCACCGATCTCGGTTTCGTCGGATGCAACCTGAACCCGGACCCGAGCGGCGGCAACTGGACCTCTCCGCCGCTCACCGACAAAGCCTGGTACCCGTTCTACGAGAAGATGGTGGAGCTCGACGTCCCGGCGATGATCCACGTCTCGGCGAGCTGCAACCCGAACTTCCACGCCACCGGGGCGCACTACCTGAACGCCGACACCACCGCCTTCATGCAGTTCATCCAGGGCGACCTGTTCACCGACTTCCCGGACCTCCGGTTCGTCATCCCCCACGGCGGCGGGGCCGTCCCCTACCACTGGGGCCGGTACCGGGGCCTCTCCGACATGCTGAAGCGGCCGCCGCTCGACGAGCACGTGATGCGCAACGTCTTCTTCGACACCTGCGTGTACCACCAGCCGGGGATCGACCTTTTGTTCCGGGTGGTCGACCACGGCAACATCCTCTTCGGCTCGGAGATGATCGGGGCCGTCCGGGGCGTCGACCCCGAGACCGGCCACCACTTCGACGACACCCGGCGCTACCTCGACGCCCTCGACCTCGCCGCCGACGACAGCGCGCGGGTCTTCTCTGGCAACGCGCGCCGGGTGTACCCGCGCCTCGACGCGATCCTGAAGGCGCAGGGGCGCTGAGATGGGCGCCTTCGAGATGGACGCCGACTGGCTCTGCTTCGACCCCAGCCCCTCGAAGCCCACCTATCGCCTGCCGCCCGGGGCGGTCGACGCCCACTGCCACGTCTTCGGCCCCGGCGACGTGTTCCCGTACGCGCCGGAACGCAAGTACACGCCCTGCGACGCCGGCAAGGACCAGCTCTTCGCGCTCCGCGACCTGCTCGGGTTCGAGCGGAACGTGATCGTCCAGGCGACCTGCCACGGTGCCGACAACCGCGCAATGGTGGACGCCCTCGTCGCCTCGAAGGGGCGCGCCCGGGGGGTCGCAACGGTCGGGCCGCACGTGGGCGACGACGAGCTCGCCGAGCTGCACGAGGCCGGGGTCCGAGGGGTCCGGTTCAACTTCGTCCGCCGCCTGGTCGACCCGAAGCCCGACGACTACTACCGGTCGATCGTCGAGCGGATCGCGGCGCTCGGCTGGCACGTCGTGGTCTACTTCGAGGCACAGGACCTCACCGAGCGATGGGACTTCTTCACCTCGCTGCCGACCCTCGTGGTCGTCGACCACATGGGCCGACCCGATGTCCGGAAGCCCGTCGACGGGCCGGAGTTCGGCCTCTTCCTGAAGCTGATGGGCGAGCACCCCCAGTTCTGGTCGAAGGTGAGCGGCGCGGAGCGCCTGAGCCTCTCGGGCCCGCCCGGCTACGACGACGTGGTGCCGTTCCACCGCCGCGTGGTCGAGACGTTCCCCGACCGGGTGCTCTTCGGGACCGACTGGCCGCACCCGAACCTGAAGAGCCACATGCCCGACGACGGCAAGCTCGTGGACTACGTGCCACGGATCGCGGCGACCGAGGAGCTCCGCCAGAAGCTGCTGGTGGACAACCCCACGCGTCTTTATTGGGGAGACGACAAATGACCGACGTGTCCGAGTTCGACGATATCCCGGGGACGACCCTGTTCACCGCCCAGCGTTCCCGAAAGGGCTACTGGCTCAATCAGTTCTGCATGAGCCTCATGAGGGCGGAGAACCGCGAGCGGTTCAAGGCCGACGAGCGCGCGTACCTCGACGAGTGGCCGATGACCGAGGCACAGAAGCAGGCCGTGCTCGCTCGGGACTACAACGCGTGCATCGCCGAGGGAGGCAACATCTACTTCCTTGCGAAGATCTTCGCGACGGACGGCAAGAGCTATCAGTACGCGGCGGGCACGATGACCGGGATGACCCAGGAGGAGTACGCCGAGATGATGCTGCGCGGCGGCCGTTCCATCGAGGGCGCCCGCTCGATCAAGGAGGGTCGCTGAGATGGCGAGGATCAGCGCCGGTGTGACGAGCAGCCACGTGCCCGCGATCGCCGCGGCCTGGGACCAGGGACGGGCAGACGACGACTACTGGCGGCCGATCTTCGCCGGCTTCGAGTGGTCGAAGAGGTGGATCGCCGAGAACATGCCCGACGTCGTGGTCCTGGTCTACAACGACCACGCCTCGGCGTTCTCCCTCGAGCTCATCCCGACCTTCGCGATCGGCTGCGCAGACCGCTTCGAGATCGCGGACGAGGGCTACGGACCGCGCCCTGTGCCGGCCGTCGAGGGCCATGCCGACCTCGCCTGGCACATCGCCCAGTCGACCATCCTCGACGAGTTCGACATGACCATCATCAACAGGCTGGACGTCGACCACGGCCTGACCGTGCCGCTCACGCTCATGTTCGGCCAGCCGGAGGCATGGCCGACCAGGATCATCCCGATAGCGGTCAACGTCGTGCAGTACCCGCCCCCGACCGGCAACCGGTGCTTCCTGCTCGGCCAGGCGATCCGCCGCGCCGTCGAGAGCTACCCAGAGGACCTGAACGTGCACGTCTGGGGGACCGGGGGGATGAGCCACCAGCTTCAGGGGCCCAGGGCCGGCCTGATCAACAGGGAGTTCGACACCGCCTTCCTCGACCGGCTCACGACCGACCCCGAGGCGCTCCGCAAGATGCCCCATATCGAGTACGTGAGGGAAGCGGGGTCCGAGGCCATCGAGCTCGTCATGTGGCTCGTGATGCGGGGAGCGCTCGGCGACCACGCAAAGGAGCTCTACCGCTTCTACCACGTGCCGACCTCGAACACCGCGCTCGGGCACATCGTGCTCGAGCCCACGAGTTAGGAGCCCCCATGCGCATCGCTCTGGCCGGGGCCGGAGCCTTCGGGATCAAGCACCTCGACGGCCTGGCCAAGATCGACGGCGTCGAGGTGACCTCCCTCGTCGGCCGCCGCCTCGAGCCGACGAGGGAGGTCGCGCAGCGTTACGGGATCGGCCACGTCTCGACCGACCTTGCCGATTCACTGGAGCGGGCGGACGTCGACGCGGTGATCCTCTGCACGCCGACCCAGCTGCACGCCGCCCAGGCGATCGCCGCGCTGCGAGCCGGCAAGCACGTCCAGGTGGAGATCCCCGTCGCCGACAGCTGGTCGGACGCCGCCGAGATCGATCGGGTCCAACGCGAGACGGGACTCGTCTGCATGGCGGGCCACACCCGGCGCTTCAACCCCTCCCACCAGTGGGTGCACAAGCGAATCCTGGCCGGCGAGCTCACGATCCAGCAGATGGACGTGCAGACCTACTTCTTCCGCCGGACCAACATGAACGCCCTGGGCCAGCCTCGCAGCTGGACCGATCACCTGCTCTGGCACCACGCCGCGCACACGGTGGACCTGTTCGGGTACCAGACGGGCGAACAGGTGACCGTCGCCAACGCGGTCCAGGGCCCCATCCATCCCGAGCTCGGGATCGCGATGGACATGTCGATCCAGCTCCGGACCGCAAAAGCCAAGATCTGCACGCTCTCGCTCAGCTTCAACAACGACGGTCCGCTGGGCTCCTTCTTCCGCTACATCTGCGACAACGGCACCTTCATCGCCCGCTACGACGACCTGGTCGACGGCTACGAGCACCCGATCGACGTCTCCAAGGTGGACGTATCGATGAACGGGATCGAGCTGCAGGACCGCGAGTTCCTCGCCGCCATCGCAGAGGGGCGGGAGCCCAACGCGAGCATCGCCCAGGTGCTCGGCTGCTACCGGGTGCTCGATGAGCTCGACCGCCAGCTGGGAACGGGTGCGGGCACTTGCTGAGCATCGGGATCAACCTCGGATTCGGCAACCTCCACGAGAGCCTCTCGGACCAAGAGATGTACGAGGGGGACGTCGGCGTCGGGGTCCTGGCGGACCAGCTCGGTTACGACACGGTCTAGGTGGTCGAGCACCACTTCGACGACTACGCGCTGTGCCCGGACAACTTCGTCATGCTCGCCCACCTCGCGGCGCGCACCTCTCGATGCATGCTCGGGACCGCCGCGGTGATCGTCCCGTGGAACGACCCACTGCGAGTCGCCGAGAAGGCGCTCATGCTCGACACCCTGTCGGACGGCCGGCTCCTCTTGGGCCTCGGGAGGGGGCTCTCGCGCAAGGTGTACGAGCCATTCCGCATCCCCATGGACGAGAGCCGGGACCGGTTCGACGAAGCCGCGGCGATGATCTTCGACGCAGCCGAGACCGGCGTGATCGAGGGAGACGGGCCCTACTACCCGCAGCCTCGGGCCGAGCTCCGGCCCCGCCCGAGGGGGAGCTTCGCCAAGAGGCGCTTCTGCGTGGCGGGGTCGTCCGACTCGCTCGCAGCCGCGGCGCGGCTCAAGGCCCAGATGATGTCGTTCATCGTGCGGCCGGCAGCGGACCTCATGTCGGAGTTCACCCGCTAGCGGGAGCTCTACGAGGCCGAGCACGGCGAGGTGGCGCCGCCGATCTCGCTCGGAGTCGCCATGTACTGCCACGAGGACGACGCGCTGGCCGAGGCTCGCCACGTCGAGTACGGCGGGCGCCTCTTCGTATCGAACGTCGACCACTACGAGATGGCAGGAGAGCACTTCGCGACGACGAAGGGCTACGAGCGCTACGCCGAGAGCGCGCAGACCCTTCGTGCGGCCGGCCTGGAGAAGGCGGCGCAGAACTACGCAGCGACGACGTTGTGGGGGAGCCCGAGCGGATCCTCGGTCAGATCGAGGCGATCCGCGACGTGGTCGGCGACTTCGAGCTCTCTCCAGTGCGCCTACGGGGGCATGCCCTATGGCCAGGCGCGGGCGAGCCTCGAGCTGTTCGCCCGCGAGGTCATGCCGAAGGCCCGGGGCATGAGGGTCGAGCGCGTCGCCGCCAGCTCCTGAGCGCGTCGTGGCTGCTCGAGACGACCGCGCCGGGCAAGACCGAGCTGGCCGGATACGAACGGCCGGAAACGAGGCACTTGCGATCGCGGCGGGGGCCGCGTTCGGGACCAAGCTGGACGGCGACGGCAAGGTCGCGGCCTGCTTCTTCGGAGACGGCGCCTCGAACCAGGGTGTCCTCATGGAGAGGCTCAACCTCTCGACCCTCTGGGAGCTGCCGCTCGTCTTCGTCTGCGAGAACAACACGTTCTCCGAGTTCACTCCCTCACGGGAGGTGACCGCGGGACGCATCGCCGACCGGGCACGCGCGTTTGGCATGCCCATCGCCGAGGTCGACGGCAACGACGTGGCGGCCGTCTGGCAGGCCGCCGCCGGCGCGGTCGCCCGGGCACGCTCGGGCGGCGGTCCGTCGTTCATCGAGGCGCACACCTACCGCATCCAGGGCCATTGCGAGGCCGAGGCGTTCGTTCTGTCGGGCGGACGCTATCGCGAGGACGCAGAGATCGCTGCGTGGAAGCAGGAGGACAAGGACCCGGTCCTGCGCTGCCGGGCCACCCTGCTCGCGTCAGGAGCCGCCGACATGCTCCAGGCGATCGAGGCGCGCGTCCTCGTTCAAGTCGACGACGCCTGATCCAGGCGGTCAACGACGCACTGTTCGAGGAGATGGAGAGGGACCCGAAGGTGGTCGTCTACGGAGAGGACGTCGAGCTGTCGATCACGGGCGACATGCGGGGCCTCCACGAGCACTTCGGCCACGACCGGATCCGCAACACGCCGATCTGCGAGGCGACGCTCACCGGAATGGCAGTCGGCCTCGCCTCGGCCGGCTACCACGTGGTGGTCCACATGATGTTCTCGAACTTCTTCTCCACCGGCATGGACGCCATCGGGAACCAGATGGCGAAGCTGCGCTTGATGACGGGCGGCCAGGTGGAGCTGCCCATCACCATCATCGCCGGCTACGGCGGCGGGTCAGCCAACGCCGCGCAGCACTCCGACCCGGCATATCCGGTCCTCATGAACCTTGGCGGATTGAACGTGCTCACGCCGTCCACGACTGCGGACGCCAAGGGCCTCTTGAAGACGGCGATCCGCGGAAGGAACCCCAGCTTCTTGCTCGAAGCGTCGGGCCGAGGAGGCGAGGTAGGCGGCGTGCCCGACGGCGAGCATCTCGTCCCGTTCGGCAGAGCGGCGGTGCGGCGATAGGGCGGGGACGTGACGGTGCTGGCGATCGGCCGGATGGTGAAGCCGGCCCTCGCCGCCGCGGATGCCCTCGCCGATCAGGGTGTGGGCGTCGAGGTGATCGACCCACGGACCCTCGTGCCCTTCGACGAGGCGTCCTTGCTCGCCTCCGTGGAGAAGACGGGGCACCTGGTGGTCGTCGACGAGGCGCGTGAGTGCTGCGGCGCGGCGAGCCAGATCGCAGCGATCGTGGCCGAGAAAGCCTTTCACGCGCTCGAGGGCCCGATCCGCCGGATAACCACGCCCAACGTCGCCATGCCGTACGCGCCGAACGCCGAGCGCCACGTCATACCCGGCGAGGAGCGCATCGTCGCCGCGGTGCTCTCCCTCGTCGGCCGAACCCACAAGGCAACGGCCTGAACGCCACGCGATGCGCGTGCACGTGAAGTTGCCGAAGATCGGCATGACGATGGAGGAGGCGACGGTTGTGCGGTTCTTCAAGCAGCCGGGTGAGCACTTCCGTCGCGGCGAGCCCATCTACGAGATCGAGACCGAGAAGATCAGCCAGGAGGTCGGGGCCACCGACGACGGCGTGATGGTGGAGCATGCGGTCGCCGAGGGCGAGAACGTGGCCGTCGGCGGGTACGTGTGCGTCGTCGACGTCGGAGGGGCACCGTGACCTCGCTCGCGCTCCCGGAGATCTTTCACGTGGGATGGGTGGTGCGCGACTGCCAGGCCGCCCAGGAGGAGCTGGGGACCCGCCTGGGCGGCGTCCTCCTCGAGCTGCTGGAACCGCTCGACGACCGCTCCCCTCACGCAGCGTTCCTGGCCGCGCACGGCGAGGGCCTCCACCACCTCGCCTTCCTCGCGGACGACTTCGACGAGAAGGTGGCTGCGGCCACGCACGCGTCCCCTCCGATGGACCTGCTCATCGACGGCACCGGGCCGGGCAACCAGGTGCGCTGGGTCTACCTCGACGGCGGTTCAGAGCCCGCGCGGAGAACGGTGATCGAGCTCATCGAGCGCTCGGAGCTGTCGCTCTCGGCGTTCGCTCCGTTCCTCGAGCTCATCGGGCGCTCCCGCCCAGCACCTGGGTAGCCGTGGGTAGGTCCGCCGACCCGCGCAACGCCGGCCGGCCCTTCGGGCCGACGCCTTTTCTCGTTCCGAGGCGTCACGATGAAGTGAAGAGCGCGATTCGGGCCGCCCGAAACCAACCCAACCGTTGCTGGAAGCTGACGAGGGCAGTCAAGGCGGCAGGAGCAGCGCACCCGATTCTGCGTCAGCACCGCTCGACGAGCCGAAGTCGCACGAGGTGCTCGTCAAGTTCATGGCCTCGGGGATGTGCCACTCCGACGAGCACATCCGCGCGAGCGGTGGGTCCCACATCCGCATGCCTCTCGTCGGGGGTCACGAGGGCTCCGGGATCGTCGAGGCCGTGGGCGCGGCTGTGCAGCGGGTGAAGCCGGGCGATCACATCGTCACCTCCTACATGCCGGCCTGCGGGCACTGCCGGTACTGCTCGACCGGGAGGCAGAACCTGTGCGACCGCGGCCTGTACGCCGGGAGAGGCTGCCTGCAGGACGAGACCTTCCGGTTCCACCGTGACGGCGAGGATTTCGGCGCGTTCTGCGTGGTCGGCTCGTTCTCCCAGTATTCGGTCGTCTCCGAGTACTCCTTCATCAAGATGGACGACGACATCCCCTTCGACGTGGCCTGCCTCGTTGGATGCAGTGCGACCACCGGATGGGCATCCGCCGTCTACGCGGCGGACGTCCGGGTCGGCGAGACCGTCGTGGTCTTCGGCACCGGCGGCGTGGGGATGAACGCCGTGCAGGGTGCCCGTCTGGCGGGGGCGAAGAACGTGATCGTCGTCGACCCGGTGGCCTACAAGCGCGAGCAGGCGCTGCGCTTCGGTGCGACCCTCGCCTTCGCGGACCCGGCTGAGGCAGGGGAGAGGACCGTGGAGCTCACCCGGGGCCAGCTGGCGGACAAGATCATCCTCACCGCCGGCCTGCTCGCCGAGGCAGACGTCTCGAACGCCGTCTCGATGTGCGGCAAGGCCGGCACCGTCGTGATCACCTCGGTCAGTCCGCCCGACGAGAAGACCGGCAGCCTGACCGGCAGCCCCCTCGTCGGCTACGTGCGGCGGATCCAGGGGGCATTGTTCGGAAACGCCAAGCGGGACGGCGCCGGCCGGGCAGTCGCCCGCCGGCTCCCGGTCGAGGTGTTCGACGAGGTGATCCGCATCAACCTCCGCGGTGCCATCCTCATGTCACGGGCGGCCGTGCCGATCATGCGCGAGCAGCGATGGGGGCGCATCATCGCCGTGTCGTCGATGGCCGGCGTGGTCGCCGCGCCGTAGTCGACCGCGTACTCGGCGTCCAAGGCCGGGATCCTCGGCTTCACGCGGGCGCTGGCGATGGACGTGGCCCGTTGGGGCATCACCGTCAACGCCGTGGCCCCGGGCGCGGTCGGCACGAGCCGGGCGTTTCTCAGCGAGGACTCCGACCTCGACGTCGAGGCCGAGCTCGAACGCAGGGGGCAGGGGATCCCGCTGGGCCGCGTCGGCCGCCCGGAGGACATCGCCGTCGCCGTCGCCTACCTGGCGAGCGAAGACGCCGAGCACATGACGGGGCAGTACCTCGTGCTGGACGGGGGGGACGCGCCGGCTTTTTGCCCGAGCCTTCGTCGTAAGGCTCCGAAGGTGTTGTGCCGCCGCGCCAGCCCGGGGCTCCCGGCTGCGGTCGCGTTGCACGATTCGTCGAGAGTGCTCTACGGTGCTGCGAGCGGAGCTCTCCGGGACCTGCGCGGTCCGCATCGCACCACAGTCGGAGAGGAGCTCGAGCACGAGTGCACGACCTGGGGTTGCATGGGGGCGACCGGTGAGCGCAGCATGAACAAAATCGTGGGCTCGCCCGCGGAGGCGGTCGTCGACGTCGTCGACGGCTCGAGCGTGGCGATCGCCGGGTTCGGACTGGCGCACCGCTTTCCCTCGAGCCTGATCATGGCGCTCGCCGAGCTCGGCTCCAAGCGGCTGACCGTCTACTGCAACGGCCTCGGTCAGCCGGGGCATCCGACCGCCCACCTGCTGGCGGAGAACCACCAGCTCGGCAGGCTCGTCGCCTCGTTCTCGGCTCGTCCAGGCGTGCGCGAGTCGGAGGCCGAGACCCAGATCGCTGCCGGCGAGCTCGCCTTCGAGGTGGTCCCGCAGGGCACCCTCGTCGAGCGGATGCGAGCCGGCGGGGCGGGGCTGGCGGCCGTCTACACGCCGACGGCCGTCGGGACGCCCCTCGCCGAGGGCAAGGAGATTCGGTACTTCGACGGCAAGCCGTTTGTCCTCGAGCTGGCGATCACCACCGACTTCGCCTTCCTGCGGGGCTATCGAGGCGACCGCCTCGGCAACATCCAGCTGCGCGGCGGCTCGCGCAACTTCAACGTCAGCTTCGCGAAGGCGGCGCGGATCGCCATCGCCGAAGTCGAGGAGATCGTCGAGCCGGGCGAGATCCCGCCGGACCTCGTCGACATCCCGGGGGCGTTCGTGAGCCGGGTCGTCGAGAGCACCTACACGATGGACACCAAGACGCTGCCGATGCGCCCGAACCGCTCGGCCACGAGCGCCCGGACCTACAACGGCAAACGGGCGCTCGCCCGCAACGAGATCGCCCGGCGCGCCGCGCTGCTGCTCGAGGGCGGCACGTACGTGAACCTCGGAGCCGGGATCCCGAACCTGATCACGAATTACCTCGAGGGACGGGAGATCATCCTCCACGCCGAGAACGGGATCCTCGACTACGGGACGTTCGCAGACGCCGACGACTTCGACCCCGACGTACACGACGCGGGTGGCTGGTTCGTCACGACCAAGCCCGGGACCTCCTTCTTCGAGAGCGTCACCTCCTTCGAGATCGCCCGTTCGGGCAGGCTCTCTGTGGTCGTGCTCGGCGCGTACCAGGTGGCCGCGAACGGCGACTTCGCCAACTGGGCGACGCCCGAGATGGCCGGAGGCGGGATCGGCGGGGCGATGGACCTCGCTGTCGGGGCCAGGGGCGTGATGATCACGATGGAGCACTGCGACAGCGCAGGACGCCCGAAGCTCGTGGAGCGCTGCACGTACCCGCTCACCGCGGTCGGGGTCGTGGACACGGTCGTCACCGACGTCGCCCTCCTGCGTCGGGTCGACGGTGCGTTCCGTCTGACCGAGGTGGCGCGGGGGTTCAGCATCGACGAGGTCCGTGCCCTCACCGGCATGCACGTCGAGGTAGGGCCCGAGGTCGGCGTCATGCAGGACGCCTACGAGAACCCGTGAGACCCGGCGCCCTCGTGAGCCCCGGCGCCCTCTAGCCGGAAGGAGCGGCAGATGACCGTCAGAGTGGCGAAGGAGAGGGACGTGTACCTCGATGTCGGCTCGCTCTTGCCTGGCGGGTCGAACCTCATCGGCGGCGAATGGGTTCCTGCCGCCAGCGGCGAGGTCATCGAGGTGATCAACCCGGCCACCAAGGAGCTGCTCTCCACCGTGGCGCGGGGTGCGGCGGACGACGTCGACGTCGCGGTCAGCGCTGCTGCCGCAGCCTTGCGGTCCTGGCGGGATACCAGCCCGACGCTCCGGGGCCAGCTGCTCTACCGGTGGGAAGAGGTCTGCCGCGTCCACGAGCACGAGATCGACCTGCTCGAACGGCTGTAGGCGGGCCGACCCTTCTGGGGTCCCTCGGGCATTCCGGGCATCCTCACCTACGTCGCCGGCCTCGCCGACAAGATCACCGGCCAGACGCTTCCGACGTCGATGCCGAACGTGATCGGGATGACGCTGCGCGAGCCGTACGGGGTCGTCGGCAGCATCATCCCCTGGAACACGCCCGGTCCGCTCACGGTCGCCGACGTCGCCCCCATCCCGGCGGGGAACACCATCGTGGTCAAGCCGGCCGAGGACGCGCCCCTCACCGCGCTGCTGCTCGGCAAGCTCGCGCTCGAGGCGGGGATCCCCCCGGGCGTGGTCAATGTCGTGACGGGCTACGGCCCGGAGGCGGGCGCGGCCCTTCCGGCGCATCCGGGAGTCCGCCGGATGAGCTTCACCGGCTCGCCGGAGACGGGCTCGAGGGTGATGGAGGCCTGTGCCAAGAACCTCGTCCCGTTGGACGTCGAGCTCGGCGGCAAGTCGCCTCAGGTGGTGCTGCGCGACGCCCCGCTCGATCGAGCGATCCCGACGATCGTGCGCGCGATCACCTTCAACACCGGCCAGGTTTGTGCGGCCGGCTCGCGCCTCGTCGTCGACGAGAAGATCCACGACCAGGTCGTGGAAGCCCTGCCGTCGGCCTTCGAAGAGATGACGGTCGGACCTTGGCCCGAGAAGGTGGACATGGGCCCGCTGATCAGCGCCAAGCAGGAAGCTCGGGTCCTCGGCTACCTCGACGTCGGGCGGCAGGAGGGCGCCAAGGTCGTCACCGGCGGCCACAAGCTCTCCTGGGGAACGTACGACTCGGGGTTCTTCGTCGAGCCGACCATCTTCGACGGCGTGACCCCGAGATGCGCGTCGCCCAGGAGGAGTTCTTCGGCCCCGTGCTGTCCGTGCTGACCTACGAGGACGAGCAGGAGGCCCTCGCGATCGCCAACGGGACCCGCTACGGTCTCGTCTCGTCCATCTGGACGAGCGACGTGGGCCGCGCGGTCCGCCTGGCCAAGGGGATCGAGGCCGGCCAGCCCGGCATCAACACGACCTGGTCTCGCGGGGTGATCGGGGCGCCGCACGGGGGCTACAAGCACAGCGGGTTCGGCCGGACCATGAGCGCCGAATCGATCCTCGACTACACGCAGCTGAAGAGCGTGGTGATCAACGGCGACGTCTGACAGCGCCGGAGGTGAAGAGGAGCTGACCAGTTGACCGAGAAGGTGAGGGCGATGGTCCAGTCCGGGCCGCGCCAGATGGAGCTGCGCGAGTTCGAGCGTCCGGCGATCGGTGCCGACGACGCCCTCGTGAGGGTCGAGGCGTGCGGGGTCTGCGGCAGCGACGTCGAGCAGTACAAGGGCCACCTCTGGCGGGAAGGGTCCAAGCCGTCCATCCCCGGACGCGAGCCGCTCGGCGTGATCGAGGAGATCGGCGATCGCGCGGCGGCCCGATGGGGGGCCGAACCCGGCGACCGGGTGGCGATCGAGATCATCATCCCCTGCCACACCTGCGACCTGTGCCTTGCGGGCCGCTACCAGGCGTGCCGCAACCGCCGCGGCGGCCACGGCGTGACGCCGATCGAGAAGGAGCCCTCGCTGTGGGGCGGCTTCGCCGACTACATCTGCCTCCATCCCGACTCCATCGTGCACAAGATGCGCAAGGACATCCCCGCGGACGTCGCGGTGATGTTCAATCCCCTCGGGGCCGGGTTCAGGCGGGCCGTCGACTACGGCAAGACGGGCATCGGCGACACGGTGCTCGTGCTCGGTCCAGGTCAGCGGGGGATCGCCGCAGCGATCGCGTCCAAGCTGGCGGGTGCAGGGACGGTGATCGTGACCGGGCTCGCCAGGGACGCCGCCAAGCTCGCTCTCGGCAAGGAGCTCGGCGCAGACCACACCATCAACGTCGGGGAGGAGAGCACCGTCGAGAAGGTGATGGACCTCACCGGCGGCGTCGGCGCCGTCGTGGTCCTCGAGCCCACCCCGATCGCGAGCGCGCCGGTCCTCGACGCCATCGAGTCGGTGCGCCACGGGCGCGGGTCGTTCTCGCCGGGCTGAAGGGGGGAAGGGGATCGAGATCACCACCGACCGTCTCATCAACAAGGCGATCACGATGGTCGGCGCCTACGGCGTCGACGCCGCCGACACCGTCCGGGCGATCGAGACGCTCGCAGGCGAGGTCGACGGCGAGGAGGCCGTGCACGTGGCGGTCTGCCCGAAGCCTTGACGCCGGCCGACCAGACCGACCGTGCAACCCAACGAGCGCAGGGCCCTGCAGGACCGAGGGAGGAACGAGCACCCGATGATCGTCGACCTGCACGCGCACGTGATCCTGGACCGGCTCTCCCCGGCGGGGAAGGGCGAGGGGCATCCCGGGCTGAGCGTCGGCCCCGGGCAGGACGCGGCCACCCGCCTCCTCGAGAACGGTCCGATGCGCTTTCCGGCCAAGGCCGTCTTCTTCGCTTCCGAGGCGCGGCTCGAGGCGCTGGACGCCAACGGCGTCTCCGTGGAGGTGGTCTCACCCATGCCGCCCCTCCTCGACGACAGCCTTCCCGGAGCGGAGGGCCTCGAGCTCTCACGGCGCGTGAACGACTTCGTGGCCGGGCTCTGCGCCGCTGCGCCGACGCGCATCTGCGGCATGGGGATGGTGCCGCTCCAAGACGTCGACCTCGCCACGAACGAGCTTGCAGCGCTGAAGGCGATGGGGCTGAGAGGAGTCGAGGTCGCCTCCAACGCGGGCGGCC
>JAKATJ010000025.1:0-1531 GCA_021828005.1 Actinomycetes bacterium
CACAGGAGTAGGTTTGGAGCCCACGTGAGCAGGAGGTGTAGTCATGGCTCTCGTCCGAAGTGACCCGTTCCGGGAGCTCGATCGGCTCGCCCAACAGCTTTGGGGTGTCGACGGGCGGACCCGTATGGCGTCCTTGTCAATGCCGATGGACGCCTACCGTAAGGAGGACGTGTTTCTCGTCCAGATCGACCTGCCGGGGGTTGATGGTGACGCCATCGAGCTCACCGTCGAGGACAACGTCCTGACCGTGAAGGCCGAGCGCCCCTCTCCGGGCACCAAGGAGGGGGTTGAGACGCTGGTCGCAGAGCGCCCCTACGGGACGTTCGTCCGCCAGATGTTCCTGGGCGACAACCTCGATGTCGAGCACATCAAGGCGGACTACGAAAGTGGCGTGCTGACGCTCTCGATCCCGGTCGCGCCGCACGCGAAGCCGCGGCGCATCGAGATCACCTCGCAGCAAAGGCGCGAGTCGATCACGTCCTGAAGCCCGTGGTCGAGCTGGCGGCTCGCGGATCGTCGCCGCCAAGCGAGCGGCATGCATGTCTTGTGCCCGCGGGTCCGGTCGCGCGCTGTGCGCCTAAGATCGTGTTGGGCCCCCCAACGAGGGCCCGGAAGGAGGTATTTGGGAGGCTTGACCTGCTAAAACTTCCAGAACCGGGTCGGCCGATCCGGGATCGCCTTCTGCCACCTGATCGAACGGTGGGACGAAGGCGGCGGCCTTGAAGCTGGCAAGCGCCTCGACAAGAGGATCGTTGCAACGCCTGGAGTTCCTACGACTCCGCGACCGCCACTTCCGCGTCGGTTGTCCTGGGGGACAGATGAGACGGGGTGCCCAGTCCCTGCCGTGTCGTGGGGGCGGGCACCCTGTCGCGTCGAGCCGTGGATGCCCGAGACGGGTCGCTCACGCGCTGGCGACCCTGTTGGCATTCTGTCCTGGCCGTAGCGTGATGTGTTCGATGCGGACGATGGCAGCCTCTTTCGGCGACCGGGGCTCGCCTCACGCCCACGGACCGGGCGGCGGCTAGCACCCCGGCTGCCAGGTGCCTGCTGTTCATCCTGCTCACCGAAGGCGGCTTCGACTGGAGTTGGGTCGCCAACCTCGTCACCTGGCTCGTGATCTTCAGTGCCGGGGCGACCCGGCGGTCCCGCAAGGACACCGCCCGGGTCTGAAGGAACCCGGCGAAGAGGCACCTTCGGGACGTGAAGGCCCGGTGCGCACGCGGTGCGGCCGAGGGCGGCTTGCAGCCCGGTCGTGCCCGGTGGGGCGCGGGGTCGCGGGCTCCATCGTCGCGTTCCCGTGACAGGGGGGACAGGGCGTCTACGCTCTCCTTCGTCAAGCGTGAGCGAACGTACGCGCCCTCTGCTGCCATCCGATCGACGCCGGGCGCTTCGATGACTCGAGCTGTGCCAGGTACATGACCGCCCCACCCCCATCGCCCGCCACACGTCCGGCACGCAGGCTGTCGATCGAGCCCGGCCCAGTCGACGGCCCCCGAGGCGCAGAGCTGGTTTCCCCAGGCGCAGAGCTGGT
>JAKATJ010000025.1:1631-21085 GCA_021828005.1 Actinomycetes bacterium
AGGCGCAGAGCTGGTGTTCGTGCCGGCTGATCCTCCACGCTCCGGTTCGTTTGCGTGGTACGACCCGGCTGGCCCCAGCGCGGCCGCCTTCGATGCTGCGGATGCTGCCCAGGTCGAGGTCGTCGTGCCCGCCGGTTCGCGGGTGCGGCGCCGGCGCGTGGCGGCGATTCCGCTCCCCGTGGTCCACGCCATCGGCGTGCTGGCGGAGCTCGAGCGTCGTCCCGACGGCACTGCGGGGTCGACGGGCGCCCGTGCCTGGGCTCGAGCCCTGACCGCCGGCCTCGTTCTCATCGCCCGGGGGCGCGTGTACCCGACGGTCTCTGGCGCCGGGTTCGACGCCTGGGTGGTCGGCCCGCTCGACGCTGCAGACCGCCAGGTGCTCGCCGACCTGGCCGCCGCCTTCCCGGCGGCGGCCCACGCGCTCTGGGTCCCCGGATCGCGCCCCCTGGCCGTGGCCAGCCCGGACCGCCTGGTGCGGTCGATGTGGGATGCGCTGGCCGACACGCTGGTCCGCACCGCTGCCGCGCCGGTCGTCGCCGGCGGCGACCTGTTCGCCGCCGCGCAACCCCAGCGCGCCGGTCACCTGGCCAGCTGGCTGGGTGAGTGGTCGTCGGGCTTCGAGGGCGGCGCCGACGTCGCCCTGCGCATCGAGCTCGACGGCGGACTGCCGCCGACGGTACCGGAAGCGGGCACGAACGAGATGGTGCCCGTCACCGCCGATCCGACGTCAGTGACGGCTCGGGCCGTGGTCCAGGTGGCCAGCCGGATGGACCCGTCGCTGGTGGTCGACGCCGAGCGGGTGTTCGGCGCGCCGGCGGCACTGGCAGCCCGCTTCGGTGACGACGTGGAGGCCGACGTGTTGCGGGCGCTTCGCCGCGGCGCCCGCGCGTGGCCGCCGATGGCCACGATGCTTTCCCGCCCGGTGCCGGACCGACTGGACCTGAGCGACGACGAGGTGTCGGACCTGCTGGGGGATGCCGCCTCCGACCTGGGCGGGGTGGGCATCTCGGTGCTGTGGCCGGCCGGCATGTTCAGCGACGGGGTGCGGCTCACCGGGTCGATCGGTGCCCCCGGGGCCGTCGTCGGGTCCGGCTTCACCCTCGATGAGCTGGTGTCGTTCCGGTGGCAGGCGACGTTGGGCGGCGAGGAGCTGTCCGAGGAGGAGGTGACGCTCCTCGCCGAGGCGAAGCGGGGCGTGGTCCGGTTGCGAGGGCGTTTCGTGGCGGTCGACCCCGAGCTGGTGGACCGGTTGCGCCGCCGGCCACCTCGGACCCTCACGGCAGTGGAGGCACTGGCGGCGGTGCTGTCCGGCTCGGTCGACGTCGGCGGCGAGCTGGTGGAGGTGACCGCCCAGCCGAAGATGGCCGACCTGGCCGACCGGCTGCGGGGAGCGGCCGGCGGTGTCGGTGCCCCGTTGGTGGTCCCTGCTGCCCTGCGAGCCGAGCTGCGCCCCTACCAGCAGCGGGGGCTCGCCTGGCTGGCCGAGATGACCGGCACCGGGCTGGGCGGGTGCCTGGCAGACGACATGGGACTGGGAAAGACGCTCCAGGTGATCGCCCTGCACCTGCACCGGGCGAGCCAGTCCCTCGGGCCGACGCTCGTGATCTGCCCCACCTCGCTCCTTGCCAATTGGGAGCGCGAGGTGCGGCGCTTCGCCCCGTCGGTGCCGGTGCGCCGACACCACGGCCCGGGGCGCAGCCTTGCGAATCTCGCCCCCGACGAGCTGGTGGTCACGAGTTACGGCGTGGCCCGCTCGGACGCCGCCGAGCTCGACGCGGCGGAGTTCGCGCTCGTGGTCGCCGACGAAGCCCAGCATGCGAAGAACCCGGCCACCGCGACCGCCCGGGCGTTGCGCGCCATCACGGCTCCGGCCCGCTTGGCGCTCACCGGCACGCCGGTCGAGAACCGGCTGTCGGACCTGTGGTCGATCCTCGACTTCACCACCCCCGGGCTGCTCGGCCCGCTGGAGCGCTTCTTGCGGACGGTGGCCACCCCCATCGAGCGGTACCACGACCCCGACGCCACGTCCCGCCTGGCCCGGGTCGTCCAGCCCTTCCTCCTGCGCCGCCGCAAGACCGATGCCGACGTCGCCCCGGACCTGCCGGCCCGCACGATCAGCGACCTGCCGGTGGCGCTCACCAGAGAGCAGGTGGAGCTGTACGAGGCGGTGGTCCGTGAGGCGATGGCGGTCATCGAGGGGAGCGAGGGCTTCGAGCGCCAGGGCTTGGTGCTCAAGCTGCTCACGACGCTGAAGCAGATCTGCAACCACCCGGCGCAGTACCTGCACCAGTCGGGGCCGCTGGCGGGACGGTCAGGCAAGTTGGCTGCCTTGGAGGAGCTGGTGCCGGTCATCGCCAGCGAAGGAGAGTCGGTGCTCGTGTTCAGCCAGTTCGTCGAGTGCCTGGGACTCGTCGAAGCCCGCCTGGGCGAGCTCGGTGTCGGCTGCCTGCTCCTCCACGGCAAGGTGCCTGCCCGGCGCCGGGCCGAGATGGTCGACGAGTTCCAGGCGGGGCAGGTTCCCGTGTTCCTCCTGTCGCTCAAGGCAGGCGGGGTCGGCCTCAACCTGACCCGGGCCAGCCACGTCGTCCACTTCGACCGGTGGTGGAACCCCGCGGTGGAAGACCAGGCCACCGACCGGGCGCATCGCATCGGCCAGACTCGGGCGGTGCAGGTCCACCGGCTGATAGCCGAAGGCACCTTGGAGGATCGCATCGCCAAGCTGATCGAAGGCAAGCGGGAGCTGGCGGAGTCGGTGGTCGGCGGTGGGGAGGCGTGGATCGGCCAGCTCTCCGACGCCGAGCTGACCTCGCTCGTGCAGCTGGGGAGCGCCTCGTGAGCCCGCGGCGCTCCCCTGGCTGGTCCGGGGAGTGGCCGGAGCATCGTCCCCGACGTCCGGGGCCAGGTCCCCGTCGGCCCGGGCGGCGACCCTTCGGCGCCACCTGGTGGGGGCGGGCATGGGTGGAGGCCCTCGAAGGGCGTGCCAGCCTCGACCCGAACCGGCTCCCCCGGGGACGCACCTACGCCCGGGGTGGGGCGGTCGGCGAGCTGGAGCTCGGCCCCGGTCAGGTCACCGCCCCGGTGCAGGGCTCGCGCCGGACGCCGTACCGGGTGACGGTGCGGGTGCGGACCTTCGACGACGCCGGGTGGGAGGCGGTGCTCGACGCCTTCGCCTCCGCCATCGGCCACACCGCGGCCCTGCTCGACGGGGAGCTCCCCCCCGAGGTGGCGGCCGACGCCGCCGGCGCGGGCTTCGACTTGCTGCCCGGTCCGGGCGAGATCCAGCCGCGCTGCACCTGCCCCGACTGGGCAGATCCATGCAAGCACGCCGCCGCCGTGTGCTACCTCGTGGCCGACGCGCTCGACGTCGACCCGTTCGGGATCCTCCTCCTGCGGGGCCGGACCCGGGTCGAGGTGCTCGCGGGGCTTCGGGCCCGGCGCGCCCAGCCGGCGACCGACCAGTCCCACGACGAGGTTCCTGAGCTGACGACGGCGGCGGACCGGGGCGTGCCCGCGGCCGACGCCTGGCGGGGGAGTCTCCAGGCGATCCCGGGCGGTGCAGGCGCTCTCGGCGAGGCGGGCGGGGTCGCCGTGCTTCCCCTCGTGCCGCTCCCACCGAGCCGCCCGGGTCGCCCACCCATGCTGATCGGGGAGCCACCGGCTGGCGCGGCCGTGGACCCTATTGGCCTCCGCGCCGTGGCAGCCGACGCGGCGGCGCGGGCACTGCAGCTGGCGTCGGGCGGCACCGACCACGGCCTGGACCTCACGTCCGACGCGGACCTGGCGAGACGTGCCGCCGCGCTGGTGGGCCCGTCCGCAGGGGAGGGCGTCGACCTGGCAACGCTCGCGGCTCGGGCGAACCTGCCGCCCCGCCAGCTGTTCCGCCGGGCTCTGGCGTGGCAGGCCGGAGGGGTTCCGGCGCTGGTCGTGCTCGAAGAGCAGTGGGACCCCGGCGCGCGCGCCATGGCAGAGGGCCGGCGGCTGCTCGGGGGCGGAGCATCCGTCCGGCGCAACCGTGCGACCGCCGGTGAACGCCAGGTGCGCCTCGGCCGCGACGGGTGCTGGTACCCCTACCGCCGGGCATCCGACGGTAGCTGGGACCCCGACGGCCCTGGAGTGCCTGCAACCGGAGAAGTCGGTGCGCAGGACGGTTCGGCGAGCGGTGGGAGCCATGGGGAAGAAGAGGACCTGGACGTCGAGTGACGCGGAGCCACCGAGGCTCCAGCGAGGCGGGCGCGGCGATCGCGCCTCATGGTCTGGCTGGTCTGTGTGCTCTTGTCGACGCGGCGCTGGACCCGCTGCGCTTCCGCTTCCCGGGCAGCCTGGTCGAGGACCTGTGGCGGCTCGGGCGTCGGGTCTCACCCAGGCAGCTCCTCCGGTGATCCACCCTCGCTGGCCGGATCGAGGGCGCGATCGGGCGCCTCGAGACCGAGGTGACGACGCACGCGGTCGGCGAGGCCGGCCGGGATGACGGTGTCAGGGTCGTGGTCGCCGAGCGAGGTCGTGGCGCCGACGAGCGCCTGGTACAGAGGCGGGCAGGTGGCACAGCCGACGAGATGGGCCTCGAGCGCGGCACGCTCGGGGTCTTCGAGCTCGCCGTCGATGTAGCTCGACACCTGCTCTCGGGCTTCCCAGCAGCTGAGGGGGATGCCGGCGTTCGCCGCCCGCCGTTCCTCCTGTCGTGACAAGGCGCTCACGAGCATCATCCTTCCTCGCCGGATCCGCTGCTTGGCCGCAGGGAGCGAGACGTCCAGGACGTCTGCGACCTCGGCTGCCGTAAACCCCTCGGCGTCGTGGAGCACGACGGCGCTGCGGTAGAGAGAGGGCAGGTGGGCGAGCGCGTCCCGAAGCTCCGCCGCAGACTCGGCGCGCTCCACGACCACCGCGGCGTCGACGCTGTAGGCGTCGTCGCGCCATCGGGCTTCCACGTCCGCGTCGCTGAGCTCGTGGGCGTGGTGACGAGCCCGGTCGACCGCCAGGTGGTAGAGGATCCGATGGAGCCAGGTGCGCAGCGACGCCTCGCCCCGGTACTGCCACGCCCGCTCGAGCGCACGCACCACGGTGTCGCCGACGAGGTCTTCGGCGTCGGCATCGTTGGCCGTGATCGAGCGGGCGTAACGGTAGAGGCCGGCGAGCTCGGCCGCCACCTTGCGGGCGACGTCGCCACTTGGGTTGGTGGCCGGGTCGGTCGCCACCCGCCCAGTCTTTCGCGTCCGGTCCACCGCCCGCCGCCCGAGAGAAGGGTCCTGCGCACGAACCGAGACTCGCAACCCCGTCGGCGCGACGTCCTGTGGAGCTCGAGGACGGCCTCAGGCGGCCCGGTGCAGGTGGAAGACCCGGTGCGCGCCGGTCGCGGTGTCGCCGGTCGCGGTGTCGCCAGCCGAGACGGTCTTGATGCCGAGAAGCTGGTAGAGGGGGCAGTACCCGCTCGCGGCCGTCGCGGCCATGACCGCGGCGACGACCAGCAGCACGATCCCCCCAGCCGTCGAGAAGCCGAGAACGCCACTTCCGGCAACAGCGCCGGCTGCCACGAGGAGCCGGATGCTCCGATCGATCCTTCCCATGTTCTTCTTCATCGTTCGCTCCTTTGATCGAGTTCCCAACTACGCCTCACAGACGCACGAGCTGCCGGGATCGATACAGGCCCTCTTCAGGTCGGGCGCCCGGGACGTCTGACGATCGTTCTCCCGCCCGTGGCCCATCCGAACCCTGTGGCTCATCCGAACAGCGCCACACGAGCGGACCGGGGCGCCTTCACGAGCAGCGGGGTGGCCAGCGCCGTCGCAGCCACGACCCCGCCGAGCACGGCGAAGCCGAAGCCGAGGTGGGCGTCGGCGCCCGCCACGAGCAGGCTGACCGTCAACGGTCCCAAAGCCTGGCCCCCGGTCGAGCCGATCCCCCACACCAGCGCGTTGCCGGTCGTCGAGGATTCTTTGGGCACGTAGTCGGCCACCAAGGAGAGCAAGAGCGGGAAGCCGCTGAAGGTGAACAGCCCGAACACCCCGAGCGCGACGAGCGCGCTCGCGCCGTCGCCGGAGGTCGTGAGGAAGAAGAAGATCCCTCCGGCAGAGCCGACGCTGTCGAGCGCAAGTACGAGGCGCTTGTCGAAGCGGTCGGCCAGGAGCCCGAAGAGCGGTTGGCCGACGATCCCGCCCGCGTACATCACCGTCACGGTGAACCCGAGCGTGGTGGAGACCCCCGCATGGCGCACGGCCGTGAGGTAGATGGGAACCCAGGAGACGACACCGATGAAGCCGAGCGAGCGAAGGAACGAGATCGCCGTGAGCGCGACGACACTCCGGCTGAGCAACGGTCGCAGCGAGCCAGGTCGGCCGTGCGAGCGGGGACGCCGTGTGAGCGCCGAGCCGGCGGCCGCGCTCGCGGTCATCTCGAGAGGTGCCGGAGCTCGAGCCCCACGCGGCTGGTCCGGGCGGGGCTCGGCCGCCTGCTCGGGGAGCCCCGCGAGGACGATCCCTGCGGCGAGCAGGCTGAGGCCCCCGAAGATCCCCGCCGTGGCGGGCTTGGTGACCCCGAGGGCGGCGATGAGGAAGAAGAGGGCGGGGTAGAGCGCACGTCCGAGGCTGCCGAACGCGCCGTTGACGCCGAGCGCCCGGCCCCGGGCACCTTTTGCGAACGCGAGCTGGAGGATCGAGCCGCCCAGCGGATGGTAGAAGGAGCTGCCGACGCCGGCGACGAGCGCGGCAGCGACCACGAGCGCGTCGCTCCCGGCACCGCGCAGCGAGAAGGCAGCGTAGAAGCCGAGGAGCGACAGTCCGAGCGCGGCGATCCCGACCGCGATCATGGTCGTGCGCCGGCCGACCTTGTCGGCGAAGAGCCCGACCACGACGCCGAAGCCAGCCGAGGTGACGTAGAAGATCGTGAGCATGACCGTCACCATGGCCGTCGAGGTGTGGCGTCCCTGGGCGAGGAGGTCGCCGACCACCGGGACGAAGAAGACGACGCCGTCGTTCACGAAGTGGGCGAACGACGTCGCCCCGAGGAGGCGAGCTGGTCGCGGCGTGACGGCGTGGGGGCGGCCCGTGGCCGGCGAGCCGCCTGTGGCCCCGTGCACCACCGCGGCCCGTGCGCCCGACGGCGCCGACGCGCCCTCGCCGGCACCGGGCACGTGACCCGGTGCCGGCTGGCTCGCCGATGGACGTTCGGTTGTCTCAGGCGGCATCGGCCGCAGCGTCGATGGGCGCCGCGGAATGCGTCACCGGGACGCGCACCGGCGCGGGCGCGGCCGCGGTGGGGACCACCACCTCGAGCACCCCTTGCTCGTAGTGAGCTCGGATCGATGCGGGATCCGTCCCTTCGGGCAGGTTCAGGCAGCGCTCGAATCGCCCGTAGGAGCCCTCACGGTAGCGGGTGGTCTCGCTCGTTCTCTCGGCTCCCCGGCGGCGCTCGCCGGAGATCGTGAGCACTTCGCCGTCTACGCGCACCTCGAGGTCGCGCTCGGGGTCGACGCCGGGCACGTCCAAGCGGAGAACCGTCTCCCCGTCACGCTCTGCGACTTCGCACGCGGGAACGAAGCGTACGGCGCCGCCCGTCGAGCGCTCGGCGAGCCCGAGCCATCGCTCGACGTCGTCGACGAAACCGTCGAGGTCCCGGACTGGCTGCCATCTGAGCAGTGAAGCCATGGTCGTCCTCCTTCCCCTGGGCGCTTGCGTGCGTCCACTCTGGGTGTTTGACATCTCCATAGATGCACGAGCGGGTCAGATGGCGCGCCGGTCCGATGCAACCCGCGTCCACAGTTGCGTCGGCCGAGGCATGGCACGAGCCGGTGTTGGCGACCTGCCCTCCGCTACCGTTGGTGCATGGCCGAACGGGACGCTTCTGTCGTGCACCTTGATCTCCGTGAAGGGTACCGGTTCGTCGTCGACATGGGCGGTGACCAGACCCTCACCATGGACGAGCCGCCCCCGCTCGGGGAAGGAGCTGGACCGAACGCCTCAACTGTCCTCGGGGCTGCGGTGGGGAACTGTCTCAGCGCGAGCTTGGTCTACTGCCTGCGCCGAGCGCACCTCGAGGTCGAGAGCCTGGAAACCGAGGTGGTGGTCACCCCGGTGCGCGACGAGCGCGGACGCCTGCGCATCGGCGCCATCAAGGTTCGCCTGCACCCGGTGGTCGCAGGCGACTCGGTAGGGCGGGTGGGGCGCTGCCTCGAGTTGTTCGAGGACTTCTGCGTGGTGACCGAGAGCGTACGCCACGGGATCGCCGTCGACGTCGCCGTCGACGCGGCGACGAGCTCCGGCGCGCCGACGACCTCGACCGCTGAAGGGACCCTCGCCACCGACCACGACGACGGGCCTTCCTCCCAGGATGAGTGAGCCCCGCGCGGAGTCCCGCACCCGGGTCAGGTGACCGCGTGAGCAGCACGCGTCGGCCCGCGAGCCAGCGGGAGGGATCCGCGGGCCTGTTGGACTCGCTCTGGGGTTACGAAGCGGACCTCGAACGCCTTGCCGAGCAGCTCTGCCACCACCACCAGGACGCAGAAGACGTCGCCCACGGTGCGCTCGTCAAAGCCGTCACCCATCTCGAAGGGTTCCGCTCCGAGGCCACGCTCCGTACGTGGCTGCACCGCATCGCCGTCAACGAGTGCGCGATGCTTCGCCGCCGCCCGCCGGCTGTCTCGATCGACGCGCTCGGGCCGCGCACGCGCGACGCTTCCAGCCCGGATCCCGACGAGGGTCCCGAGGAGGCCGCCCTCGAAGCCGACCGGCGCCGGGCGGTGCTCTCCGCCCTCGAGCAGCTGCCGACCCGCGAGCGCCTCGTGGTCCTGCTCTCGGTCGGCCGGGGGCTGCCTGCCGACGCGGTTGCTCGAAGGACCGGGCTCAGCGTGCCGGCGGTGCGCTCCCTCCTGTACCGGGCGCGCCGGAGGATCCGAGCCGAGGTCGGCCAGCTCTAGCCTCGCCGTCACCGTGAGGCGGTGGAAGGGGAATACCCATATGGGTATTGCTGTTGGCGTTGGCGGATCGAGAGGAGCACACCATGGCAACCATTCACGTGAGCGAAGCGTCGTTCGACGAGACCGTCGGCTCGAACGAGATCGTGCTCGTCGACTTCTGGGCGGCGTGGTGCGGGCCGTGCCGGATGTTCGCGCCGATCTTCGAGGCGGCGTCGGCGCGCCATCCCGACATCGTCTTCGCCAAGGTCGACACCGAGGCCGAGCACGCGCTCGCAGCGCGTTTCGGGATCATGTCGATCCCCACCCTGATGGCCTTCCGGGACCAGATCGTGCTGTTCGCCCAGCCGGGCGCTCTGCCCGGCAGCTCGTTGGAGGACCTCATCACCCAGATCAAGGCGCTCGACATGGATGAGGTACGTGCGAAGCTCGACGAGGCGAAGACCGGTGCGGCTGCTGCGGCGCCGGTGAGCTGAGCGGGCACTTGTCGCCGGGCACGGCCTTCCCGGGCCGCCGGTTCCCGGGCACGGCCTTCACGGGCCACCGGCGTTCCTGCCCCTTGGACCGCGCGCCCGAGCGATCCGAAGCGTCCCGCACCTTGCTCGAGCGGTTGTTCGTGCGCCCGGTATGAAAGGCTGGCGCTGAGCGTGGTTGCAACGGTAATGACCGAAGATGGCGGCGCCCGACGGGGGGAACGACCTCGCGGCCGTCCCCGACCGAGCTCCCGCGATCGCCGTGGGCTCCGCCGCACGAGCGAGGAGGCGAACACGAAACAGGCTTCCCGTGAACCCGCGACCGAGGCGTATGCCCGTCTCGCGCGCCGTGGCTACGGCCGCAGCTTCGAAGCGCGTCAAGGACTGCTTTGGTGCCCCTCGTGCGAGATCGTGTTCCGAGCCCACGAGCTCGTGATCGAGGAGACCGTGCCTGTGGCCATCGATGCCGGCAGGTCGACCGCGGTCCTGTGCGCGATGCACTGCGCAGCATGTGGCGCGTTCGGCACGTGGCTGGTTCGCACAACCGACGACGAAGCGCTCCGTCTTCTTGCCGAGCTCACGCGCGGCGACACCGCGCGCGGGTCTTCAAGCTGATGGGGCGCCTCGGTGCGATGGGCCCACCTTGCCGGTACGTGTGCTCGCACCCTGTGGTCGACGTCGGGCGCGTCGGGCAAACTGGAGCGGACGGGCGCGCCGGTCTCGTGGGTCGCGTGCGCTCGCATGCACGCTCGGCCTCCTGAGGAGCTGGACCCGTGAGCATCGAGCACTCGAGCACGGTCGGCCACCCGATCGAAACGGTGTTCGCGTGGCACGAGCGCCCGGGCGCCTTCGCCCGCCTCGCGCCGCCCTGGCAGCCTGTACGCCTGGTCGAGGAAGCTGGTTCGCTCGCGGACGGCAAGGCGGTGATCGGGCTCCCGGGCGGGTTCCGCTGGGTCGCGCAGCACGGCGGCTACGACCCGCCGCGCCGCTTCGTCGACGACCTCGTCTCGCTCCCGCTGCACTGGCACCACGTCCATTCGTTCGCGCCAGAGGGGCCATCCCGGACGCGTGTCACGGACACGGTCACGACTCCGGTCCCGGCCGCGTTGCTTCGGAGCACCTTCGTCTACCGTCACACCCAGCTTCGCGACGATCTCGACGCGATCGCCCAGCTTCGACAGCTCGACCCGACCCCGCGGACCGTCGCGGTCACGGGGTCATCGGGGCTGGTCGGCGCCGCGCTCTGTGCGTTCCTCTCTACCGCTGGCCACCGGGTCGTCCGCCTCGTCCGTCGAGTGCCGCGCACGGACGGCGAACGAGCGTGGAACCCCGACGACCCCGATCCCGGCATCTTCGAGGGCGTCGACGCGGTCGTGCACCTTGCAGGAGCGTCGATCGCCGGCCGTTTCAGCGAGCAGCACAAGACGTCCATCGCGTCGAGCAGGGTCGAGCCTACGCGCCGGCTGGCGGACGCGGTCGCGCGGTCGGGCGGTCCGCGCATCCTCATCGTCGCCTCGGCGATCGGGTACTACGGCTCAGATCGTGGGAACGAGCTCCTCGACGAAGCAAGCGGAAGGGGCGGCGGCTTCCTCGCCGACGTGGTCGCTCGCTGGGAGGCCGCAACCGAACGCGCCATCGACGCCGGGCTTCGGGTCGTGACCGTGCGGACCGGCGTCGTGCTCTCCGGCCGAGGCGGCATGCTCAAGCTCCTGCGCCCGGTGTTCCTTGCCGGCCTCGGCGGGCGAATCGGCACCGGGAGCCAGTGGCTCTCCTGGATCGATCTCGACGATCTGACCGACGTGTACGCGAGGGCTCTGTTCGACGAGCATCTCGCGGGGGTGCTCAACGCGGTCGCGCCGACACCCGTCCAGAACGGGGAGTTCTCGGCCACGCTTGCCCGTGTGCTCCACCGGCCGGCGCTCGTCCCGGTCCCCACGTCGGCGCTCGGCATCTTCGTCGGAGCGGAGGGCGTGCGGGAGGTCGCATGCGCAAGCCAGCGCGTCGCGCCGCGGCGGCTGGAGGCGGCGGGTTTCGCCTTCCGGAGACCGCAGCTGGAAGGCTCCCTCCGACACCAGCTCGGACACGGGCTCGGACACGGGCTCGAAGGGATCGCACGCTCGGGGTGATGAAGGCCGTGTGCAGGTGACCGGTGCCGCAGCCGTGGGAGGGCTTGTCCGGCCGGCACTGGACCACCGGTCACAAGACGGGCGGTCGGTCGCGTCCGAGCACGCTCGAGCTCCCTCGATCAGGCAAGCCCAGCAGCACCACCGGACGCCGGCGCCAGCGGCGAGGACGAGCTGGCTCTGACCGGACTGACCGTTGCGACTGTGAGCTCGTCAGCCGGGAGCGACGACCCGTACCGAAGGTCGTAAGGAAGGCTCGAGGTCACGTCGGTGCCGCGCCCGGGTGCACTGCGGACCTGGAGGCTGCCGCCGAGCAGGCCGGCCCTCTCGGACATGCCGACGAGCCCGAAGTGGTTCGTCGAGTGGCCTTCATCCTCCACTTCGAAGCCCTCGCCGTCGTCGAGCACGCGCAGATGGAGGAGGTCGCTGTCGAACTTGACGCTGACGCGGATCTCGCGTGCCCGGGCGTGCCCTACGGCGTTGCGGACCGCCTCTTGGACGATCCGGAAGGCACCGAGCTCCACGTCGGGGCGGGCTCGACGCGTCTCGCCGGACACCTCGAGCTCGACTGGGACACCGCTGTCGTCCTCGGTCTCTGCGAGGAACCCGACCAGCGCAGGAACGAGTCCGAGCTGGTCCAGCGCCGGCGGGCGCAGGTCCCTCGCGAGGTTGCGCAACCTGGCCGCGGCCTCGAGGGACCGAGCCCTGGCATCGTCCAGGCTCGCCGCGACGTCGGCGGGGACACCGGCGTCCTCGCCCAGAGAGGCGAGCTTCCGTGCGAGGTGCAAGAAGAGCTGCAGGGGTTCGTCGTGCAGCTCGCGGGCGAGCCGACGCCGCTGCTCTTCTTCTGCTGCGACCATGAGCGCGCGCTGTCGTGCCGCACGGCGGGTCTCGCTGCGTTCGACGGTCACGTCTTCGAAGACGAGCTGCGACGCGGCGGCGCCACCCTCCGAGAGCTCGGCAAGCCCCACCCGGTAGTCGTGTTCGTCTCGCAGGCTGACGACCCGGTGATGGAGCGACTCGATCGGCTCGTCGCTCCCGAGCAGGGCACCTGCCGGCATGCCGATCGCGTCAGTGCCGAAGACCGACGTCGCGGCCGGGTTGGCCGCGCGCACCACCCCTCTTGCGTCGAGCACGAGGATCGGTGCCCGGTTCGCCTCGAAGAGCTGACGGTAGCCGGCCTCCGCGCTCAAGCGGGCGAGCGTGGCACGCTCGACGCGCGCGTGCGCTCGGCGCTCCGCCTCGATCCGCTCGCCGAAGAAGAAGGCGACCGCGTCGACGAGGAGCAGGTTGACGACGTCGGAGGGGGCGTGACCCTGGTCGAGAGGGAGCAGGAGGTCGGGCAGCCACAGCACGGTCGCCCAGGCTGCGGTGGCCGCCGAGCCGGTCAGCCCGTACCGCAGGGCTGCGTAGCCGACCGGGACGATCAGCAGTGCGACCGGTATGCCGTCGGGGAACCCCTCCGCGCCGGCCAGGGAGTGCAGGTCGACGAAGAAGTGGAGCCCCGCAAGGGCGACGACCAGGGCTTGGATCCCCCAGAAGCGCCGGTCCCGGATTGGCGGCCGCAGTGCAGTCCGGATGACTTCGGCGAACCTGCCGCGGCCCTCGGCGATACGCGCCGGGCCCGCCTCAGAAACCGATGTTCTGGCCATCTTCGTGGCTGCGCGGGTAGCTCTCTCCCCTCAGCGCGTGGGCGACGGCCTCGGTGCGTGACGCGGCACCGAGCTTCGCGAGGAGGGTGGACACGTGGGACTCCACGGTGCGCACGCCGAGCGAGAGCTCGGCGGCGATCTGCTTGTTGGATCGTCCCTGCGTGATGAGCGCCAGCACCTCGGATTCCCTTGGCGTGAGCGCGTCGGAGCCGCGGCGCCCGGAAGCCCCTTCCCTTCGCCTGCGGCTTAGCCTCGACGACACCGCGCCGTCCAGGACGAACACGCCGGCGGCGACGAGTCGCACAGCCTCGATCAGCTCTCGCCCCGAAGCGGTCTTGAGCAGGTAGCCCCCGACGCCGATCTCCAGCGCCTCGACGACGTACGCGTGATCGTCGTAGGCGCTCACGACGAGCGTCTGGGTCGTCGGCGAGCGTCGGGCAAGGTCTCTTGCGAGCGCGAGCCCGCTTGCACCCGGCAGGTTCACGTCGACGAGCACCACGTCGGGGGCCAGCCGCTCGACGAGCTCGGCTCCCTCCTCCGCGGTGCCGCAATCGCCCACCACGTGGAGGTCGGGAGTCGCCTCGAGCAGCTCCGCCGTGCCCTCGCGCACGAGCGCGTGGTCCTCCACGATGACGATCCGGACCCGCTTTTCTTCGCTGCGGAGCTCCTCGGCAGGCGCCGTGGTCAGCTCCGAATGGTCACGGAGGCGGACCGAAGCACCACGGAAGGGGATTCTGGGTTCTCGGTCTGCGTCGAGCGGCCCACGCTGGAATTGTGGGGTCGGTCCTCGGGCTGTGCGCGGTGGTGTTGGTGGCGAGCTCACTGCTGGTCGTCCTCGTGTACGGCGCCCTCTTCGCCATCGTCGCCGCGACGACTGCGAGGGCTCACCGGCGCCCTGACCCGGTCTCGGCGCCGCTCGACCAATTCCTCTCCGACTTGCTCGGCGACGACGCCGTCGGCCCGCGTCCGCAGGTCCGCGCTCGGGCGGCGGATCGCTAGCACCCCGCAGGGCAGCATCGCGGTCCGCCGGGCGTCCTGGCTCTCTCCGTCGACGAGCTGGGCGAGGCTCGTGACCGAGAGCGCGTGCAGGAATTGTGTGCTGGCGTCCGCTAACAGCGCGAGCAGGGGAGGTCCGAGCCTGTCGGCGGCAGACGAGGGGCCGCACCCGGCGACCATCGGCCCTTCCCCCGCTTCGACCACCTCCAAGAGCTGCACCTGGTCGGGAGGGCGCGCGAGACGGTAGCCCCCGCGCGCTCCGGAGATCGACACGACCAGCCCCGACCGGACGAGATCGCTCAGGACCTGGGGGACGAACGCCTTGGGAACCGCCATCGCTTCGGACACCTCTCGCTGGGTGCGCACGCGCCCAGAGCCGTACGCGGCCGCGAGGAAGACCGCCGCCCGTACGACGTACCTGCCCCGATGTGAGAGCCGGAGGTCCACCGACTAAATATTACCGCACGACTTGACGTAGTGCGAGAGACTCACTACGGTAAAGGTGTAGTCAAGAACTATACGTACGGACCGTATCTCGGGAGACCGGCTGGACGCCTCGGGGCGATGCCGCAAACCGAGGGACGAGGAGGGACGATGGCCGTCGACTTGCAGGACCGGAGGAGCGCCGCCCAAGGAGACCCGGTGTCCGCAGCGGTGCGCCTGCGGCCGGCGAAGAGGGCTGGGCTCGAGGAGCGGTTCGCCGCGACGGACCCGGATCCCGGGATGGAGGTGACGCGCAATCCGCGGGTTGCGCGCCTGTTGCGCAATCGGAAGTTCCAGTTCCTCCTCATCCTGCCGAACCAGATCGTCTTTTGGACCGTGATCTTCGTAGGGGTCCTGGGCACGGCGATCCCGGGCCTCAACTTCGGTGCAGCCATCACCTGGTACGTCTGGTTCTGCCTCGTGTTCGTGATGATGGTCGTGGTGGGGCGGGCCTGGTGCGCGATGTGCCCGTTCGGGGGGTTCGCAGAGTGGGTGCAGCGGCGCACCTTCTGGCGCCGCACGCAGAAGACCCTCGGCCTCGGCCGCAAGTTCCCCGAGCCCCTGGCCCGCCTCGGCTTCTTGATCCCGGTGGTGAGCTTCCTCGTCCTCACCTGGATCGAGGAGTTCTTCAACATCGCCGGGCCGGGCAATCCGGCGGACACCTCGTGGATGGTCGTCGGCATCGTCTCGTCAGCGCTCATCTTCTTCTTGGTCTTCGAGCGACGTACGTTCTGCCGCTACGTCTGCCCGCTCACCACCTTGATCGGCACGGTCGGGTCGATGGGCTCGGTGGCAGGGTTCCGGACCAAGGACCGCGAGGTCTGCCTGTCGTGCAAGACGAAGGATTGCATGCGCGGCGGGGAACAGGGCTTCGGGTGCCCTTGGTACACGTGGCCGGGAAGCGCGGACTCGAACCTGTCGTGCGGGCTGTGCTCGGAGTGCTTCAAGTCCTGCCCCGAGGGCAACGTCGGTCTGTTCCTTCAGCGCCCTCTGACCTCGGTGGTCGCCCCTCGCCGTCGCCGGGCCGACGTCGCCTGGGGTATCGCCATCCTGTGGGGCCTGGTCGTCTTCCAGCAGTTCAACGCCACCAACGCCTACGCCGCGTTGGACTCCTGGCTGAACCGGGGGATGCTGTTGCCCCACTACCCGAACCCAGTCGACTACGTCGGCATCATCGGCGTGGTCGCACTGGCCTTTGCCGGGATCGCCTGGCTGTTCTCCCGTGGACTCGGACGCCGTGACGTCGTCGAGACCCACCTCGACAGCTTCGTAGACCGGACCTCACGGTTCCGGGCGTTCTTCGTTCCCATGTCCTACGGGCTCATCCCGGTGATGGGTGCCGACTACTTCGCCCGCCAGCTGCCGAAGTTCTTCAAGCACTCCGCCCGGGTCGTGCCCGCCGTCGCCCACATCGCCGGATTCTCGTCCGCCCAGTCCCCGATCTACGGCTTCCACATCCTTTCCGTCGGCTGGATCGTCGTGGTGCAGGTCGCCGTGATCATCGTCGGCACCGCGGCCGCAGCGTGGGCCACCTGGAGGATCGCCGGGCGGGAGCTGGTGCCGGTCAGCCGGAATGCCCTCGGCGTCCGGCTGGCGACGCTCGGCGTCGTCCTCTCTTGCGGGGCGGCCGCGAGCGTGCTGTACGTCCTGATGCATGCGGCGAGCTGACGGCCGCCGGACCGACTGGAGGAGCTAATGGCCATCATCATGTCCGACAAGCCGGCAGCCGGGACGGACCGGCCCCACGTGCAGGTCCTGGTGGACCGGTGCGCGGGCTGCCAGGAGTGCGTCGTCCGCTGTCCCGTCGGCGCGCTCGACATGGACCCGGGGCGCTGGGTCGTGCTCGCCGACGACGAGCGGTGCGTCGGCTGCCGTCAGTGCGTGCGCACCTGCCCGTTCAGCGCCATCGAGGTGACGGGGCCCGCGCTCGCCGGGTCCCGGGCGACGACCGAGGTGGTGCACCCCGAGCGTTTGCTCGCCGACGTGCAGGAGATCCGCCGGGGGCTCGGCAGCTGGGAGGATGCGTTGGCAGAGGCGCAGCGGTGCCTCTCGTGCCCCGATCCGACCTGCATGCGAGGCTGCCCGGCGCACAACGACATCCCCGGGTTCATCGCTGCAATCGCAGAGCGGGACCTCGCGAAGGCGCACGAGGTTCTTCGTCGAACCTCAGTGCTTCCCGACGTCTGCTCACGTGTGTGCAACCAGGCTGCGCAGTGCGAGGGTGCGTGCACGTGGTCGCTCGCCGGCGAGGCGCCCGTCGCGATCGGGCAGCTGGAGCGGTTCGTGGCCGACACGTACGCCGTTCCGCCTCCAGAGGTTGCCGCGGACGCCGGGCTGTCCGTCGGCGTCGTGGGGGCCGGCCCTGGAGGCATTGGCGCCGCGTGGGCCCTCGTGGAGGGGGGTGCGTCGGTCACGGTCTACGAGCGGGACCCGGTGCCAGGGGGGCTGCTCGGTTGGGGGATCCCCGACTTCACCCTCCCGGACGCGGTGGCGAGCAGGCCGTGGCGCCAGCTCCAGGAGGCAGGGGTCGAGCTGCGCTGCGGGGTCGAGATCGACGCCGCCGGGCTCGAGCAGCTCCTCTCCTCGCACGACGCGGTCGTGGTGGCGACGGGCGCGAGCGTCCCGGTGCGCCTGCCCATCCCCGGAGCCGACCTCCAGGGAGTCACCGACGCCACCACCTTCTTGAAGACGGCCCGAGCTGCGCTCGAGGCAGGCGACGGCGTGCCCGCGTGGCGGGCGACGATGGGCCTGGACGCGTTGGGCGGCTCCGGCCGTACGCCGCACGTGCTGGTGCTCGGCGCGGGCAACACGGCCATGGACGTCGCCCGGACTGCACGACGGCTCGGCCTGGGCGCCACGTGCGTGGACTGGCTGGACGAGCGTTTTTCGCTTGCTCGACCCGACGAGCTGGCAGAGGCTCGCGACGAGGGCGTCGACGTCCGCTTCTCGAGGACCGTCGCCCGTGTCGAAGGAGACGACCAGCGAGTCCGGCGCGCGCTGCTGGCACCCACCCGCCAGGAGCAGGCGGACCGGCTACCCACCGTCCTGCACGGCGAGGCCCCAGACACCCTCGACGTGGACCTCGTCGTCATGGCCATGGGCTACCGCGTCGACCCCGCCGTCGCCGGCGTGCTGCCGGGCACCCCGGTTCGCCGAGAGGCGCGCGGGCTGGCGGATCGCCGGTGGACCGCTTCGGGCGTGCTCGCCAACCGTGCGTCGGCATTCGCCTACCACAACCCCGTCGGCAAGCTCGCGCTTGGCCGAGAGGTGGGGCTGCAGGCCGCCTCGCTCCCCGTGCGCGAGCGGCTCTGGGTGGTCGGCGACGCGCTGGTCGGCCCGGCGACGGTGGTCGAGGCCATGGCCCAAGGCCGTCGCGCCGCCGGCGCGCTCCTCGCGGCCCGACCCAATCGGCCAGGCCGCGAGGAGTCCGGGCGCTACCGCCGCGCGCTCGTCTGCTACGCGAGCGAGGGCGGTCGCACGGCCCAGGTGGCCCGGACGGTCGGCGAGGAGCTCACGGACAAGGGCCTGAGCGTCCGGGTGCTGCCGATCGAGCGGGTCGGTCCGGCAGAGCTCGCGGCTGCTGACCTCCTCGTGGTCGGCTCGTGGGTGAAGGGACTCGTGGTGACCAGGGTCGGCCCGCCGCCTGCAGTCCGCGCCTGGCTGGACGAGCTCCCGCGGCTCGGAGGCATGCCCGTCGCGGTGTTCTGCACCTTCGGCGTGGACCCGCGCTCGACGCTCGCCGACATGGGGGCGGCCCTCGAGCGCCGGGGTGCCAGGGTCGTGGCGACATCGGCGCTCCGACGCGGGGGGAACAAGGTGGCCGCCGTCGCCTTCGCACGTCGGATCCTGGCCGGCGTCCGGGAGCTTTCCGCGGCGCCGTCGTCCGTCGGCGCTCGGTGACGGGTTCGGGTCGGCGACAGAGCGACGGCGGGGTCATCGGCGCCGCCGTCGAATCACGGTAGCCTTCAGGCCACGCCATGAACATGACGCTGTCCAAGCGCGGTGACTACGTCATGCGTTCGGCGATCGCGCTCGCTCGCGCCTTTGAAAGCGGGAAGCCTCGCAAGATCCGGGAGGTCGTCGCCGACACCGAAGTGCCCCGCACCTTCGCCTCGCAGATCCTCGCGGACTTGGTACGGGCCGGCTTGGCGGTGTCACGGGCAGGCCGCGATGGCGGCTACCGGCTCTCCCGCTCACCCGGTGACATCAGCGTCTTGGAAGTCGTCGAGGCAGCGGAGGGGCCGCTGCGCGCGGAGCGCTGCGCTCTCGGAGAGGGACCTTGTCGCTGGGAGGCCGTGTGCCCGCTGCACGAGACCTGGACCGAGGCGACGGCCCGTCTGGCCGAGCTCTTGGCCGGGACGAGCCTCGCCGAGTTGGCTGCTCGCGACGCCGTCATCGAAGCCGGCGAGTACCCGGTGCCGGTGGACGCCCACCGTTCGTACGCCCACGCGGTCACGCTTTCGGACCTCGTCCAAGTCGAGCTCCCGGCACCCGTGGTGCAGCGCGTGCTCGACGCTCGTCGCAACTGGAGCGCCGCCCTGGGCGCCGCGGTGCACGAGGTCGGCGAGCTCGAAGGCGCGGCGTCCCGCCCACCACCGCTCGTCGCCGACTGTTCGATCGAGCCCTTGGTTGCAGGCGGCGCGGCGGGAGCGGTGAGCTACCTGTTGGCTTGGCGGCTGTCCGAGCCGGGCGGCCGAAGCCATTTCGAGGGGGAGCTGAACGTCGATCCCGTCGACGCAGATCGTTGCGAGATGACGGTGTCGGGCACCTGGCACCAAGACAGCGACGACGGCTCGCCGGCGACGACCGAGGCTCTCGGGGCCAG
>JAKATJ010000026.1:0-12965 GCA_021828005.1 Actinomycetes bacterium
GGGGAGCTCCTCAGCCTGGCGGCCGAGCGGACAACGTGACGAAGTCCCTCGCCCACGCCGGGTCGAAGAACGTCGCCGGACCCTGCACGGTCGACGAGAGGAGCTTGCTGCCGTTTGCCGGCGCTGCGAGGCCATCCGCTGTCAGCGGGTCGTAGGTCACGAAGACGTCCCAGTACGGGTTGATGTCGAGCTGCATGCCGCGGACGACCCCCGCTCGCACAAGGAGGTCGGCGAGCTGGACCGGTGAGAGGGACGGGCCCGTGACGTAGACGAGCGCGTCGTCGGCGGTCACCCCCACGCCCGATCGCCACTGGTGCTCCACACCCGGCCCTGTGCAGGTGGTGACCCCGCACGTCGCCCCCCACAACAGCCAGTCGGGGCTCGATGCCTGGGGCGTCGGGCGGCCACCTGCGACGAGGGGGACGAGGTTCTGGCGCACGCTCACCACGTCGGGCGTCATCGTCACTGTCGCTCCCCACGTGCCGACGGTCATCGATCCGCCCGCGTAGATGACGAGCGAGGCGGCACCTGCGACGAGCGGGACGATCGTCTTGCCTGTCGTGTAGTAGCCGCCGCCTGCCGCCGCCATCTTGAACCCGCCGTTGAACGCTGCCACGAGCGACCTCGCCTGCGCCTGCTGGATCGGGGCGGTGTACGGGTACGGCCCGCCACCTGGGCTGATCGAGCCCGAGTACAGCCGAGCGGAGAGGAGACGGGTGTCCATCCATGCGATCCCGGCTGGCTGCGAGCCCCCGGGCGGGACGAGCGTGGTCTCGAAGACGGCAGGGACGCCGTCGACCCGCCGGCCCGAGGGCGCCCAGGAGCCTTCGCCGGCCACGGCCGGCGCTGTGGGGAAGCGGGCCAAGGCTGCAGGCGGAGCAAGGCCGATGGGGGGTGCCGGCTTCGGCGGAGCACGCCGCGGGCTGGCGGGCGACGTTGCTGCCGAGCGAGACGAGCCCGGCGGCGAGGATCGAGTCGCGAGCGCGTGGCCCGCCGCGCTCACGCCACACGCCGCGAGCGCGGTCGAGAGCGCGGCGCATCCGGCGAGGACTGCGGCGCGGCCTCTTCGGCTGCGCACCATGGGGGGAGATTACGTGCGCCCCGTCATCAGGTGACGGCGCCCACCCCGCGACCGCTTCGCCCCCTCAGCGGGCGCGAAAGCAGCCCCGGTACCATGGATGGTCGATGCGTGCCGAGGGCGAGCGTCCGCGCCGGAGCTCGCGGCCGGCGCGCCAGCCCCGCGGGCCCGCCCGGCTCGTTCTGCGGTTCGCGCTTGCCGGTTCGGTGATCGCCGCGGCGGTGGCGCTCTATGTCGCGTACGGGGTTCGACGGTCGCCAGCTCCGCGCGCCGCTTCCTCGAGCGTGCACCAGCAGGGGCCCTCGACGACCACGGCGGGGCCCTCGACGACCAGGACCTCGCCGGCGCCCTCGACGACGACCACGGCGGGGCCCGGCACACTGCCCCAGACGACCGTGATGCCGTCCGCCACGTCCCGGCAATTCCATAGCGTGATGGCGGACCTGTGGAACGGCGTCGTCAGAGACCAGGTGAGCGTCGCGATGCCTGCGTTCTTCCCTCTCGGCGCCTACCTCCAGCTCAAGGCCATCCCCGACCCGCAGGAGGACTGGCGGGCACGGCTGGTCGGCCAGTTCGCCCTCGACGTGGCTGCGGCGCACGCGCTGCTCGGGACCCAGGCGACGAAGGCCGCATTGATCGCAGTGGACGTGCCAACCCAGTACGCGCACTGGGTCACCCCCGGCACCTGTTACAACAGCATCGGGTACTACGAAGTGCCCAACGCGCGCATTGTCTACCGCATCAACGGGGCGATCCGCTCCTTCGGCATCGCCTCGATGATCTCGTGGAGGGGGCAGTGGTACGTCGTCCACCTCGGGGCGGTGCTACGCGCGACAACAGGGCCTGGCGAAGTCGACGATCCGGCGACAGGGCCGGGCACGCCGGCGTACTCGTCCACCTGCTGACGGAGAAGACTCCTGTCCCGCTCGAGCGCCCACGCCGGAGCCGAGGCGAGCCGCTCGGGGGGCTCCCGTCCCGCAATCGACGACGGGTTGTATGGGCTTCCCGGAGACGCCACCCGACCTGAGTCGCCGCGGCGAGAGCTCGGGACCTTCGGCCCTATAGGGAATTCATGCAAGCCGGTAGCGTGCGTGCGAACAGGCGAACACACGACCAGCCGGCAGGAGGCGACGTTGGGCGAGAACACGGAGCGCCACGGCATCCCCGGGACCATCATCTTCGACGGGGCGGAGGCGAAGAGGGGCTACGGCCTCAACAAGATGTGCTTCTCCTTCAACGAAGAGGCGAACCGGAACGCGTTCCTCGCGGACGAGGACGGCTACTGCCGTCGCTACGGACTGACCGACGCGCAGCGCGACGCGATCAGGGGTCGGGACGTGCTGGCGTTGCTCGAGCACGGGGGACACCCCTACTACCTGGCGAAGTTCGCGGGGATCTTCCACCTCGACGTGCAAGATCTCGGTGCGATGCAGACCGGCCTGTCCAAGGAGGAGTTCAAGGCTCGGCTCGTCGAGGCGGGAAGGTAGAGCGATGGCTCGCATCGTTGGCAGCATCATGTCGACCCACGTCCCCGCGATCGCCAACGCGCTCGAGCGCCACGATGAGGCCGACCCCTACTGGAAGCCGTTCTTCGACGGCTACGAGGCAGTCCATTCATGGCTTGACGAGGTGCAGCCTGACGTTGCAGTGATCTTCCACAACGACCACGGCATGAACTTCTTCCTCGACAAGATGCCCACCTTCGCCGTCGGCTGCGCCCCCGAGTACCGCCACGGCGACGAGGGCTGGGGCATTCCGACGGTCGACCCGTACCCTGGTCATCCAGACCTCTCCTGGCACCTCGTCGAAGTGCTCGTCGGAGACGAGTTCGACATCACGACGTGCCAGGAGATGCTCGTCGACCACGCCGTCACGAACCCGATGAAGCTCCTCTGGCCCGGCGGCGGCGTCCCGATCGTGCCAGTGACGGTGAACACGGTCATGTTCCCCTACCCTTCGGCGAAGCGTTGCTTCGCCCTCGGTGAGGCGATCGGACGGGCGATCTCTTCCTACGACGTCGAGCCGGACCTCCGAGTCGTCATCGTCGGCAGTGGCGGCCTCTCGCACCAGCTCGAAGGAAAGCGTGCGGGTTTCATCAACAAGTCCTTCGATCTCCGCTTCGTCGAGAGCCTCACCGATGATCCGAGGTGGGTGACGCAGTTCTCAGGCGAAGACCTGGTCAAGGAGACGGGCAGTCAGGGCGTCGAGCTGCTCATGTGGCTGGCGGCTCGGGCGGCGCTGGGCGGCTCGGTCCGTCGAGTGACCTGGAACTATCACATCCCGATCTCCAACACGGCAGCGGGCACGCTCGTCCTCGAGCCGGCCGCGTAGCCGGGCGACCACCCTTCACGCAGCGAAAAGAGGAGCGCCGGTACCCGATGCCGCATACGGTCGGCTGCTCTCTTCGCCCGCGCCGGGCCTTCAACGATGGTGCTCGTGAACGCGACGAAAGACCTGGATCGCCCGGCCGTCGACGTGCTCGAAGACGTGCCCGCAGAGGGCAGGGGGTGTGGAGGCCAGAGGTGGCAGACCGCGCCGCCACCTGCTCGTCACGCGGGTGACGCAGCCGCCACCTCTGGAGCCCGGCGGAGCTCGGGCCGGGAGCAGACGACCGCACACTTCTCGCAGGAAGACTCGGGGACGAGACCAATCCTCGTGAGGAGCGGGAACAGCTTGCACGCGATACAGAAGCCGAGGCCTGCCTCGAGACCCGCTGCGACGGTGAGCGCGCTGAGCACGCCGCACGCAGCTCGCTTGTTCCGGAAGCCGTAGCAGAGAACGGTCGCCGTCGTCGACATGAGGAGCCCCATCCCCTGGGCCAGGCGTTTGGGCGGTCCCGGCGCGAAAGGGCTGGCCGAACGCAACAGCAGCGCCCGCCATCACCACGACGCCCGACGCCACCACCCGTGCCGACGTCTCGTTCACGGGGTTCGGGAAATCAACGACCCTCGGCACGGGACACGCCGCTTTCCATCAGGGCCTCGTCTTCCATCTGGGCCTCGCTCGCGATCAGGGCCCGGCCCGCCGCAACTCTATCGGCGTCGAGGGGCCCTATCGACCTCGAGCAGTCTCCGATGCCCGGTCGGGCCCGAGCGTGTCGACCACGGTCTCGTACGACGGGATGCTTCCTTCTGCGTCCTGGAACAACTTGTGGCTACGCATCCATTCCTGGGAGCGCGTGTACATCTCCTTCGTGTAGGGCTGGAACACGACACGTTCACCGGGTCCGAACCCCCGGACGTCGATTCGATCGTGGAAGCGGCTCGGGATCTCCCGCAGGTAGTAGTGCTTGTAGCGCTCCGGCTCGAGATCCAGATCCGCCTGGGCGCGCTTCAGTCCGGCGAAGTACCTCTCGACGTCACCCCGTTCGATGTCGCCGTTGAAGAGGAACGCCGCCATGAACGTGCTGTCGACGATCTTGCGGCATCCTTGCTGCTCCACGAGGTACGTGGAAGCGCCCCAGATGTTGGCCGCCTGGACGTCGCCGCAGAGCAATGCCTCGACACGGTCGTACGGCATGCCGACGAACTCGAGCCGCACGTCCTCGGGCTCGACAAAGGCTTCGAGCGCCTGGATGGTCGAGAAATGGCTGCCGGAGTGGAACCCGACCGCGACCGCGACGCCGGCCAGATCGCTCAGGGTGCAGATGCCGGAGCCCGGAGCCGCATAGATCCCGCTCGGGATCACCGAGTAGGCATGTCCCCACATCCTCCCGTACGAGTCCACCGCGGCCTGGTTGACCGCCCAATGGCAAGCGCAGCTCATGTCCCTCTTGCCGTGCCCACCTGACTGGTACAGCTCGTACGCCCCCGTCCGCACGTCCCCCTCGCCGGAGACGACCTTCTGCTCGGCGTTCTCGAGGAGCACGACGTCGAGCACGTAGTCGAGCCCCTCATCGGCGAAGTAGCCGTTGTCCGCAGCGATCCAGTCCTGAAGGCGGCCATGGGACACGATCCTGAAAACACCCACCGCACTCTCTCTCTCGTCGCTCCTGGCACCGCCACAGCCCCTCGGGGTTAGCTTGCCACCTGTGAGTCTCCGTTCGCGGTCTTCCGGTCCGGACTCGGGGCGCAGGCTCGGCCGGGCTCAGGAGCGCCGATGACGCCAGCGCACGGCAGGGCGCCCATGCCTCCCGGTGCCGACGCCTCGCGACCGGACGCCGCACTCGTCGTCGACCACCTGACGAAGCGCTTCGGTCAGCGCGCCGCCTTCGAGGACGTCTCGTTCGAGGTTGGCTACGGCGAGGTCTTCGGCTTCCTCGGCCCGAACGGTGCCGGAAAGACGACGATGGTGCGCACGCTTGGGACGCTGCTGGCTCCGACATCGGGCTCGGCGGTTGTCGCCGGCATCCCGCTCGACCTCGAGGCAGGCTCCCACATCCGGGCGCGCATCTCGATCATGCCCGAGTCCCCGGGCCTTTACCTCCGGCTCACCGTCGCAGAGAACCTCGAGTGCTTCGCGGGGCTGTACGAGCTCACCGACATCCGTGAGCGCTCGCCCGTGCACTTCTCAACGATCCAGCGGTCCTCTTCCTCGACGAGCCCACGTCCGGGCTCGATCCCGTGGCGACGCGCGACGTTCACGAGCTCATCGCGGCACTTCGCGACCAGGGGGTCACGATCTTCCTGACGACGCACCGTCTGGAAGAGGCCGAGCGGCTCTGCCACCGCGTGGCGATCCTCAACACCACCCTTCTCCTCATCGGGCGCCCCGACGAGCTCCGAGAGCGGCTGTTCACGCGGGGGTTGAACGTGCGCACCCGTGTGCCTCTCCCTGACCCGGGCGCCGTGTTCGACAGGCTTGCCGACGTCGAGGGATGGGAGCGGTCCGCCTCGGGCTCGTACGTGCTTCAGGTCACCGATCCTGATGCAACTGCTCCCCGTGTCGCACGAGCACTCGTCGCAGTCGATGCCGACATCCTGTCACTCGTCGAGACGCGCCATTCGCTCGAGGATGTCTACCTGGAGCTCGTTGAAGACGATGTCGAGGCGCAGCGGCGATGAGCTTCAGCTGGACCCGCGTCGAAGCGATCTTCCGCAAGGAGCTCCGTGACTACCGGCGGAACCGCTTTGTGATCTTCACGATGTCCGCTCTGCCACTGCTCTTCATCGTGCTCACGATGATCCAGCTCTTCGCGATCAACACCGGTAGCTCCGCGAAGCTGAACGACCGCATCGGCATCTCCATGCTTTACCTGCTCATCATCCCGACGATGGTCCCCTCGGCGCTCGCCGCGTTCACCCCGACGGTCCTCATCGCCTACGCGCTGTTCGGCCTCTTTCTGGGGACGGCGGAGCTCTTCGCCCACCCCGCGGTCCTCTCGGCGATCTTCGAGCGCTCGCACGTGCTCGTCCAGCTGCTCTTCACGCCGCTCCTCGCGGGGTGGTCGATCTGGATGGGGATTGCCATCTCCGCGCGCTCGTCCGATGTGCGAGCTGCTCAGCAGCTCGCCGTCTTCGCGAGCCTGCCGCCACTCGGGGTCGTGGCGCTCCTGTCGTTCGACGTCATTCCCGCGTCCGTCGCCCTCGCACTGGGCCTCGCGGCAGCGCTGCTCCTGCTCGACGGGTTCGGCTGGCGCGCCGTCGCCGCGATCTTCGACCGTGAGCGCCTCATCACCGGCAGTCGCGGCTGACGACGAGGCCAGCGTTCGAAGCAAGAAGGGAGCCAGCTGTGTCGACCACGCTCAAGTTGTCAAGGGAGGGCTTTGGCATCGAGCTCCGGCGCGGCACCTTCGATGTCGAGATCGACGGCGTTCGCTTTGCATCGATCGAGTGGCACGAGACCAAGGAGCTCGAGGTCGCACCCGGCCACCACACCGTGCAGCTCCGCGCAGGTCGGTATCGGAGCCGGCGCGGCACCTTCGATGCACGCGACGAGAGCGTCGTCTCCTTCCGCTGCCACGGAGCGATGATGTGGCCGCGCTGGCTCGCTTCCGCAGTGAAGCCGAGCCTCGCCATTTCCGTTGTGCGGGAGTAGACGCCGCCGCGCTCACCCCGAGCGCGGCTGTTCACCAGGGTACCTGGGGACTTCTGTGAACTGAAAGTCGCAACTTGTGTGAAGCTTATCCGGAGCGGACGACGGGACTCGAACCCGCGACCCTCACCTTGGCAAGGTGATGCTCTACCAACTGAGCCACGTCCGCGTGTCGACGACACTCTACCGCGACGACGGCGCCTGGTGAGACAGCTCCTGGCAGGGCCAGTAACCCGCGAAGGCCGGCGCCGCCGTCTGTGGATCCCGTGCCGTCACTACCGGCCGCTGTGCCCGAACCCGCCGACGTCCCGGGAAGCCAGCGGCAGCCTGCTCTTCTCCGTAACGTCGAAAACCGCATGCACGACCGGCTGGACGACGAGCTGGGCGATACGGTCGCCTCGCTGCACGTCGTAGTCCTCCAACGGGTCGGTGTTGACGAGGAGCACCGCAAGCTCGCCACGGTACCCGGAGTCGATCAATCCCGGCGTGTTGAGGCACGTGACCCCGTGGCTGAGCGCGATGCCGCTGCGAGGTTGGACGAACCCTGCGTACCCCTCGGGGATCGCCACGACGATCCCGGTGGGCACGAGCGCACGGCCGCCGCGCGAGGCGAGGTGAGCGCCGGTCCTCGCGTAGAGATCTGCCCCGGCGTCCCCCGGCTCGGCGTACGCAGGCGTCGGGAGGTCAGGGTCCAGGAGGTGGACAGGAACCCGGAGCGTACGCACCACCCGACCGATGGTAACCGCACGCATTCGACCCCGGCACCGCGCCGTGCAGTTGGCAGTAGCCTCTCGCGGCGATGCTGGCGTGGATGGACCTCGAGATGACGGGTCTCGACCCCGGAAAGGACGCCATCGTCGAGATCGCGACGCTCCTCACCAACGACGACCTCTCGGTCGTGGCCGAAGGCCCCGACCTCGTCATCGCCACCGACCACGTGAAGCTCGACGCGATGAGCGACGTGGTGCGTGACATGCACACCAGGTCCGGGCTGCTCGCCGCGGTCGAGGCCTCCACGCTCTCGCTGGAGGAGGCCGGGAGGACGACCCTTGCGTTCCTCGAGGCGCACATCTCCGAACGCGGGACCGTGCCGCTCTGCGGGAATTCGATCGGCATGGACCGCCGGTTCCTTGCCGCGCAGCTTCCCGAGATCGAGCTGTTCTTCCACTATCGGTCCATCGACGTGTCGACGGTGAAGGAGCTCGCCAGGAGGTGGATCCCCGAGACGCTCGCGGCTGCTCCGCACAAGCGGGGCGGCCACCGTGCGATGGACGACGTGAAGGAGAGCCTCGCCGAGCTCGCGTACTACCGCACGGCGGTGTTCAAGATCCCATGACCGACCCGTCGGCGTCCCCCGCACCCGAGCACGCGGTGGACCCGTCACCCGCAGAGGTCAGCTACGACGAGGCGGTAGCGCGGCTCACCGCGCCTGGTCAGCTCTTCGAGATGGAAGAAGTCCAGGTTCACGGCGTGCGCATGCGGGCCTGGAAGGCCGCCCCTCCCTCGCTGCGGTCGGTGCTCGATCTCTCGCTCGGCTACGGCGACGCCGACTACCTGGTCTACGAGAACGAGAGGACGACGTACGTCCAGCACTACCGGATCGCGTCAACGCTCGCGCACCGGCTCCGCGGCGACCTCGGACTCCACAAGGGCGACCGCGTCGCGATCGCCATGCGCAATCTCCCCGAATGGGTCATGGCATTCTGGGGCGCAGTCGCCGCCGGTGCGGTCGTCGTACCGTTGAACGCGTGGTGGACCGGTGCCGAGCTCGCCTACGGGCTCGAAGACAGCGGCGCCTGCGTCGCGTTCGTCGACGCCGAGCGGTCCGACCGGATCAAGCCGCACCTGGGCGATCTGCACGCGCTCAGAACGGTCGTGACGGCAACGCGCAGCGCGTCGACGGACACCGGCGCCCTGCCCGGGCCGACGTTCGCCGAGCTCCTCGGGGACGTCGCTGGAGATGCCGTTCCACCCGACGTGGAGCTCCTCCCGGACGACGACGTGACCATCTTCTACACGTCCGGGACGACGGGGAGGCCGAAGGGAGCGGTGGGGACCCACCGGAACACCTGCACCAACTTGATGAACCTGTTCTTCAGCCAGTCGCTGAGCCAGCTGCGATGGCAGGTTGCTCCCGGGGACCTGGGCGACGCTCCGCAGCGCTGCTACCTCCTCACGGTCCCGCTCTTCCACGTGACGGGCTGTCACGCGGTCCTCGTCACGAACACCGCGGCGGGCTCGAAGATCGTGCTCATGCACCGTTTCGACCCCGCGCTCGCGCTCGAGCTCATCGAGCGCGAGCAGGTGACGATCTTCGGCGGAGTGCCAACCGTGGTCTTGCGGGTACTCGACTCCCCGGACCTGGCGCGCCGCGACACGTCCTCGGTCCGCTCGGTCTCCTACGGCGGCGCTCCGGCACCGGCCCATCTCGTGCGCCGGATCCGCGAGGCATTCAGCACCGGTCAGCCCGGCAACGGCTACGGCCTGACGGAGACTTCGGGGGCTGCCGCCCTGAACAGCGGTGAGGAGTACGTTCGAAAGCCCGACAGCGTCGGGAGGGCCCTCCCCGTGAACGACTGCGCGGTCGTGCCGGAAGGGTACGTGGACGCCGAGCCGCCGGTGCTGCCTCCGGGCACGGTGGGCGAGCTATGGGTGAAGGGGCCGAACGTCGTCCGCGCCTACTGGAACAGTCCCGAGGACACCGCCCGTTCGATCACCCGTGGATGGCTGCACACCGGCGACGTGGCACGGATCGACGAGGAGGGCTTCATCTTCGTCGTCGACAGGGAGAAGGACATGGTGATCCGGGGCGGAGAGAACGTGTACTCGGTCGAGGTCGAGGACGCGCTGTTCTCCCACCCTGCCGTTGCGGACTGCGCGGTCATCGGAGTCCCGCACCCCGTGCTCGGAGAGGAGGTCGGCGCAGTCGTGGTGCTGCGGCCCGGTCACAAGGTAAACGCCGACGAGCTCGCCGACCACGTCGGTACCCGCCTCGCGGCGTTCAACGTGCCGACCCGGCTGTGGTTCCGCCGTCGCCCACTGCCACGCAACCCCGCTGGGAAGCTCCTCAAACGGGCGCTGCGCGCCCAGGTGCTGGGGGTCGAGACCGGCGGAGCTGAGGGTCCACCAGCGTGGGCCGGCGACCCAGCCGTTTGGGAGAGCTGATGCGCTCGTGCGTGTGCCGGTACGGGCCCCGTCGCCCGCGCCCGCCGCACATCACGAGCGGTCCGCGCGCCTATTTGTCCGGCTGTGGGGTGAGGCGGAGGTAGGGACGGAGCGTCTTGAACCCCTTGGGGAACTTCGTCTTCGCCTCCTCGTCGCTGATCGCCGGGGCGATGATCACGTCGTCGCCGTCGTTCCAGTTGACAGGCGTCGAGACCTGGTACCCGGCGGTCAGTTGGAGCGAGTCCAGCACCCGCAGGATCTCGTCGACGTTCCGGCCGGTGGACGCGGGATACGTGAGCGTGAGCTTCACTTTCTTGTCCGGGCCCACGATGAAGACCGAACGCACCGTGAAGGTGTCGCTCGCGTTCGGGTGGATCATGTCGTAGAGATCGGCGACACGGTGGTCCTCGTCGCCGATGATCGGGAAGTTGAGCGCGCTTCCCTGAGTGTCCTCGATGTCGGACGCCCAGCCTCGGTGGGACTCGACCGAGTCCACGGAGAGGCCGATCAGCTTGGTGTTGCGCCTGTCGAACTCCGCCTTCGCCTTGGAGAAGGCGCCGAGCTCGGTCGTGCAGACCGGCGTGAAGTCCTTCGGGTGGGAAAAGAGGATCCCCCAGCTGTCGCCCAGCCACTCGTGGAAGTGGATGGTGCCCTCCGTCGTGTCCGCGGTGAAGTCAGGAGCGGTGTCGCCGAGTCGAATAGCCATCTGGCCCCCTTGTGGTCTCGAGGCGTTGGTCTCGCCCGTTTCTGCTTCCCGGCAGGTTAGCAGCGAATGTTGACTGACATGGTCAGGATTTCGGGCACCAGGACGCTCCTGCTCTCCGGCCCGACCCCTCTCCGGCCCGACGGCTGGGCTCGGCCCGACCCCCCTCCGGCCCGACGGCTGGACTCGGCCCGACCCCCTGGGCGTGGGATGATCGCCGGATGGATCGGGGGACCGTGATCGTGTCCCAAGAAGGGCCGGTCACGGTTGTGACGGTCGACCGCCCGAAGGTCCGCAACGCCGTCGACGCCGCGACCGCGGACGCGCTGCGCGACGCGTTCGCGGCGTTCGACGCCGACCCTTCCGCGAGCGTCGCGGTGCTCACCGGCGCCGGCGGCAACTTCTGCGCCGGGGCAGACCTGAAGAGCCTGCGGACCGGCGACTGTGGTCGGGTCCGCGACGAAGGCCCGGGGCCGATGGGGCCCACCCGCATGACCCTCGGCAAGCCGGTAATCGCGGCGGTGGAGGGCTACGCGGTCGCAGGCGGTCTCGAGCTCGCTCTCTGGTGCGACCTGCGAGTGGCCGCAGAGGACTCCGTCTTCGGGGTCTTCTGCCGGCGGCTCGGCGTGCCCCTCGTCGACCTCGGGACCGTGCGGCTCCCGCGCCTGATCGGCCACTCCCGGGCCATGGACCTGATCCTCACCGGCCGCGCCGTGGGCGCCCAAGAAGCCCTCGCGATGGGTCTCGCGAACAGGATCGTGCCAAAGGGTGGCTCTCGACGCGCTGCTGTCGAGCTCGCGCGAGAGCTGGCCGCCTTTCCCCAGGCGTGCCTCCGCAGCGACCGGCTCTCGGCCATCGAGCAGTGGAGGCTGGCCGACCGGGACGCCGCGGCCAACGAGGCGCGGCGCGGCCGCGCCGTCATCGAGTCCGGCGAGCCTCTCGAAGGTGCGCGCCGGTTCGCTCGAGGTGCGGGGCGCGGCGGCGCACCCGTGGCCGCGGCAGAAGAAGCGGCGGAACAAGAAGCGCCGTGAGCCCCGGACGTGCAGGAACTCGTCCCACGATCGCCGCGTTCGACTTCGACGGCACGCTCACCCGCGGCGGCAGCGTCGTGCCGTTCCTCTTCAAGGTGCGAGGCGTCGTGCCCGTCGTCCTGGCAGTGCTCCAGGACCTGCCGCGGCTCGCCCACGCGGCGGTCGTGGGCGGAACCGCCTCCGACGAGGCGAAGGAGGCGTTGTTCATGCGGCTGCTCGCGGGGTTCCCCGTCGCCGAGCTCGACCGCGTCGCTCACGAATTCGTCGCTGCGCACCTGCGTCGCCGGCTCCGTGCGGACACCCGGGAACGTCTCGAGTGGCACCGCCGCCAAGGACACTACGTCGTCGTCGTCTCCGCGTCGCTCGAGGCGTACGTGCGGCCCGCCGCCGAGCACCTCGGCGCGCACGCCGCCCTCGCCACCCGGCTCGCTTCCGGAGGGGACCTCTTGACCGGACGCTACGAGGGGAAGAACTGCCGGGGTGCAGAGAAGTACGCGCGACTCATGGGATGGATCCGGTCCCAGGGCCTCGGGCCGACCCAGCCGGTCCTCTGGGCCTACGGCAACAGCCGGGGAGACCGGCGGCTGCTGGAGGCGGCCGACCATGGCGTCGACGCGGGGAGGCTCGGGCGTCTCGGCCGTCTCAACAGGTTTCCCCGCCTCTCGCAGGTTGCACGGTCGGCCGCCAGCGCCGAGGCTCGCCGCGAGGTAGCCCACGGCACGGCGAGCGGCGCGCACGAATGACGGACCCTGGAACCGGTCACGTGAAGCGCGGATCGCTCCTCCGGCACCTCACCTCGCCAGACGGCGTCCCCGGGGTTGCGTCGCCTCGCCGCCGCCTCCTCGGCGGCCGACCATGCGGCCATCGACCGAATCAGCGTCACGGAGCACGTCTGGCAGATCGGGCACCTCGTACCGCCGGAGCACGCGATGCTCGAGTCGGAGACGACGCTCTGGCACAGCTCCAGCAGTCAGTGGCGTAGCGCGGCGAGCACGTCGACCGCGGCGAGCGCGGC
>JAKATJ010000026.1:13065-21077 GCA_021828005.1 Actinomycetes bacterium
AGCGCGGCGAGCACGTCGACCGCGGCGAGCGCGGCCAGCGGGCCACCGCAGTCGTCGGCGGCTCCGTCGCAGCTCCGATCGTGCGCTGCCGGGCACCCGACCCCCGGTCCGGTGGTCACCTCGAGAGGTCCCTGCCCATCTGGTCCACCGCGCTCTGTGCCACGGCGAGGGGACCGCCGAGCACCGTCAAACGATCGACCCGTGCGCCGCCCAACCCCGTGGTCCCCGCCCTCTCGAGCAACCCGGTGAGCGCCGCGCCGACGGAAGTGGGCGTCTCGGTGAGCACGAGCGGCTGCGGCGTCGCCGCGAGCGGCCCGTCGCCCGCGACCACCGCCCCGGCGAGGCCGTCGCTGTAGCCGTTCCCGCGCGCGACCGCCACGACGCCCGTCCCTCGCCACCCCGCCCCTGTCGGGGACGGCGACGTCTCGAGGTCGGCGAGCTCGACCGAGGTGCCGCTGGCATCAGAGCCGGCTACCCGCAGCACCGAGACGCCGAGCCGCTGGAGCGACGCGACGACATTGTCCGAGACGGCGAGCGGACCCCCCATGACGATGACCTGGCGCACGCCCAGCGCACGGATCTGCGAGGAGACCTGTGCCGACAGCACGGCCGGTGTGGTGAGCAGGATCGGCAGCCGATCGGCGTAGGCGAGGGTGCTGGCCGACTCGGCGTCTTGGAAGCCCGTCCCAGTGGCGACGATCGCAGTCTCGAGCGCCCCGGGCGATCCGGGCCTGCTCGACGCCGCTCCGCTCGTCGCGTTGTAACGTCCAGGTCCACCTTGCTGGTTCGAGCTCTCGTACGCGCCCGCGAGGTCCAGCGCGCCGACGCCGCCGAGCGCCGCGGCCAGAGCGGCGACCCGAGCCGCGGTCTCGTACTCGGTCGACCCTTCGATGCGTGTCACCTTGATGCTGGCGCCGGTGCTCGCACCGCCGCCGCAGGAGTACGCGGGCGTCGACGTCAACGTCGCGACCACCGATGTCGAGACTGCGAGCGGGCCCCCCACCACGTAGACACGCGTCACGCCCTCCACGCGGATCGCCGCGGCAGCCGCAGCGGAGAGCCGCGCGCTCGGGGTGAGGAGCGTCCCCGTGCGGAGCGCGCGCGCGAGCGGGGCGCTCGCCAACGCGTCGGGGTACGCGGCGTCGGTGGCGAGCACGACGGGCCGTGTCGAGCCGGTACCCGGGCATCTGCCGGACGCAGCTGCGAACTGATGCTCGAGCTCGTGGGCGGCGGTGCCGTCAGTTGTCGGACCCGCGACCCGGGCGTCCGAGAAGGAGGTCTCGCCCGTGCCACGCAGAGACTGGATCGTCGCAGGGGCGTAGTAGTGCTCGACGATCCGCTGCCAGGTCCAATTCCCCTGGCCGCCGTCTGTCCCGACGGCGTAGCCGAAGGCTCCCCACTGCCCCATCCCGATCCCGTGCCCCCACCCGTGGCCGGTGATCACGATCGACCCGGCCGCCTCGGAGATCGTGAAGTAGCTCGACTTCAGGCCGAGCGCGCGTACGAAGATGGCCGATGTGACGGACTGGCTGGTGCCGTTCCCCGAGATCGAGACCTCCGTGGCGCGCCCGCCCCATGTCCCGTAGCCGTTGCGCCCCGAGACCGTCACCGTCGGCGATGTCCCCTCTTCCGGCCACGTCGCCTGGATCGAGGCAAGCGGGACCGCCTTCGTCCAGTCGTGGCTCTGGTTGCACAGCCCAGGGTTCGACGGTGTGAGGCACACCGCGTCACCTGCGTCGGGCACCGGTGCGAAGGGGGAGCCCTCCTCGCTGCTCGAGGTGTAGCCGCCGGTCGAGGACGAGTACTCGGTGGGGGCGATGGAGCCGTCCGGCATCACCATCACCTCACCCGCGGTGTCCTGCGCAGCGGCGGTGCTGTTCGCCGTCAGGTACCTGGCCCCTCGGTAGCTCTGGCAGGTGAGGTCGCAGGTTGTCGCGTAGCCGCCATAGCCGCTCGGCGACGCGAGCACGAACGAGCGGACCGCCACCGCCTGGGCCTCCAGCTCCTGGAACCCCCAGGGCCGGCCCTGCGGCCCGGGTGCGCCGACTGTCCCCCAGTCCGAGATCGACTCACCCGGCACGACATCCGCGACGTACTCCTCGAGCGGGAGCGTGTTCACGGTGCGGGCCTCCCCCGCCGAGTTGTAGACGCCTTCGAGCGTCCCCTGCACCGGCAGCTGTGTCCCGTTGTCCGCGCAGAGAGTGACGAGCGCGCCCGAGGTCGCGGGCCGCACGACCGGTGTCGTGACGAGCTCCCCTGCGGCCTTCGTCCACGGTCCGCTGCAGCCTGTGCCGGTCGCCACCGACCAGGTCCCGTTGCCGTCGGGCGTGTAGGCGACCGCCTCTGCGCCCGTGGTCCCCGTGGCGACGAGAACGCCGCTCGAAGACGCTGCGACGAGCTCGCCTGTGTCGTTCTCGGTCATCGCGACCCGGACGTCGACCGCGTCGGACGTGAGCGTCGAGCGAGCCGCGCTCGTCCCACGGGTCGTTCGCTCGAGCGACGTGTCCGGCTTCGCGGTGCCGGACGTCGGTGCCGTCGCGCCGGCGGCGTACGTCCAGACGGTGGTCAGCACGCCGCACAGCGCAGCGACGACGAGGAGGGTGACAAGACGGCGCACCGCTGCGAGGTAGGTGCTACGTGCGATACGCAATGCTAGCCGTCGGCCGGCATCGGCCAGCGGTCCCCGCGTCGATGCGATGAGAGAGCGCCTCGCCGCGTGCGGTGCAGGCCGCTGCGTGCTCGTGCCTACACTCGTGGCCCGTGCGCGTCGACCAGGTGATCCCGTCGCTCGCCAGCCGCGACGCCATCGGCGTGCACACCGTGAACCTCACCCAGGCGTTGCGCAGGGCGGGCATCGAGTCCGACATCTTCTACGGGACCTGCACCCCCGACATGGCGGACGTCGGGAGGCCCATCGGCATGCTCGGCCGTCACATCCGCGAGCGGACCCTGCTCTACCAGGCGTCGATCGGCAGCTCGGTCTTCGACGTGCTCATGGCGCGCGACGAGCCCAAGCTGGTGAACTACCACAACATCACCCCGGCGGAGCTGCTCGCGCCCTGGGAGCCTGCAGTCGCCTACGAGGCCTCACTGGGCCGAGCCCAGCTCGAGCGACTCGCGTCACGCTCCTCGCTCGCCGTCGCGGACTCCCGCTTCAACGAGCTCGAGCTCATCGGCGCAGGGTTCACGAGGACCGCAGTGGCCCCCCTGCTCATCGACATGACGCGGGCGGGCCCGTCTCCCGACCCCCAGACGACGGAAAGGCTCGGCGCGGCCAAGGCGGGGGGCGGGATCGACCTCCTCTTCGTCGGGAAGATCTCACCTCACAAGGCTCCGCACGACCTCGTGAAGGTGCTCTCCGTCTACCGGCGCGTCTTCGACCCCCTGGCTCGGCTTCGGCTCGTGGGCTCACCGCTCGGCGAGCGCTACGGCCCGGCGCTGGTCGCCTTCGTCCACGACCTCGGCCTCGACGACGTCGTGGAGATCACCGGTTCGGTCGACCCTTCGGTGCTGGAGGCCTACTTCCGCGACGCGGACGTCTTCGTGTGCGCCTCGGAGCACGAAGGCTTCTGCGTCCCGATCGTCGAGGCGATGGGGCACGGCCTCCCGGTCGTCGCGTACGGCGCGAGCGCGGTGCCCGAGACGGTCGGCGACGCGGGCCTCCTCCTCGCGACGAAGGACCCGTTGCGGTTCGCCGCCGCGATCCACCGGGTGGCCACCGATGCGGAGCTCCGTGGCAGGCTCTCGGAAGCGGCCCGGCGGCGGGTCGACGCGTTCGGCCTGGCCGCGTCGGCGGCCCGCTTCGTCGATCTCGTGCGCGAGGCGGCAGGCGCACGACCACCGCCGCGTTGACTGTCCGGCCGGCCCCGAGATCCCGGGTACCCTGAGGGAATGCGGCGTTTCCCACTGGCGTTCGCCCTCGTCGGCGTGATGAGCCTCCTCGCGGCCGGAGGCGCGATCCTCGGAGCCTTCCAGGCGCCGACAGGCGTGGACCTCGCCGTGCACAACGGCGCCGGAGAGACCCTCCAGGCGAGCCGGGTGGTCGGTGCGTACACCTCGAGCCAGCTCTCGGGGAGCGTCATCTCGTTCAGCTTCACGGCACCGGACCACCTCACCGAAAAGCTCATCGGCACGTCGGGCAAGATCGAGCAGCACCAGAAGGTGACAGGATCGAGGGCCGCCGACGTGCTCGCCCCGCTCCGTGCACTGCTCTCCATCGACGCCTTCTCGGCCCACGGTGCCTACTACGACAACACCCAGCCCGCGCGGAACCTCGTCGCTCCGTCTCAACGTGCCGCAGTCTCGGGAACCTTCACGACGAGAGTCCAGCTGCAGGGTGGCTACGTCGTCGACATCTTCGACCACGTCGACGTGAAGGAAGGGACCCGGCACATCACAGAGACCGCCAGCTACCGGCTGTCACGCGTCGACGCCTGGACGCGCGCTCGTTAGCAGGAGGGCGGCACCGGTGGGCCCGCGCAAGAGGTCCGGGCCGTGAGCGGCCGCGCGGTCGTGGTCCTGGGGGCGACCCCCCGCGAGCTGCGCCCCCTGGCCCGGGCGCTCCGATTGCGGCCCGAGCCCGTCGGGGATCTGCCCGCGTGGCGTGACGATCGCGTGGTCGCCGTCGCGGTCGGCGTCGGCCCCGCTCGGGCCGGCGCCGGCGCTGCGCGGGTGCTCGACGCGCTCGCCGCGCAGCGGGTGGTCATCACCGGGGTCGCAGGCGCGCTCGACGACTCCCTCGAGGTCGGTGACCTCGTCCGCCCCGCCGCCGTCGTGGACGTGCGGTCCGGGGTCGTGCGCACGCCCAGCACGCCCGCGCCCGGTGGCGCAGTCCTCGCGACGGTGGAGCAGGTCCACCTCTCCGGGAGGGGACCCACCGGAGAGGGAGACGTCCGCCTTCCCGCCGGCGCGACGGCAGTAGACATGGAGACCGCGGCGATCGCCGCCGCCTGCGAGGCAAGGGGGATCCCGTGGGACGTCGTCCGAGCGATCAGTGACGTCGCGGGCACCCTGACGCAGGATGCCGCATCGCTCCTCCGTCCCGACGGGCGGGCGGACGTCTTGAAGGCGGCACACCTCGTGCTGCGCGACCCTCGAGCCCTCGTCCGGCTCGTCCGGCTCGGCCTCGACTCCGCGCGGGCGGTCAGGGTCGCGACCGACGCGGTCGTGTCCGAGCTCACGGCGACGGGCTCGGGAGCCCCGCCGCTGCGATGAACGGGGAAGAGCCACCTCCGGTAGGCACCTCCGAACGGCCCGACACGACGGCTCACCGGCGGATCGTGCCCCCTCCGTCCAGAATGCAACGCCTCACGATCCACCGGCCCAGCCGTCTTCCCCCAGCCTTCCGCCGCTCCGGTGAGCACGTTCTAGTCGTTCGTTCCTGAGAGAGCAATATCCCTCTCAACCTGTTCCGCATCGCGGAACCTGTGACCGTCGACGACGCCGCGGCGCCTGCTGCCGCGCTCCCGGCTGCGGCGGCACGACCGAGGCACGAGACCGCAGCCGGCGGAGCGGCTGACCGGACCGGAGCCCGACGGCGACGCGCAGGCGCAAGTGGTCTTGACAAGGGAGAACGCGGGCGCGCTCGACGCCAGGCCCGCCGGACCCGACAATGGAGGGCGTGACCACCCCATCTCCCACTGGCGCTCAGGAGCGGACCGCCGTCTCCCAGCGCCAGCACATCCTCGACACTGCGCTCGCCCTGATGTCCCAGCGGGGCGTCGACGGCACCAGCATGCGCGATCTCGCCAGCGCCGCAGGCCTGAACGTCGCGTCCCTGTACCACTACTTCGCGTCGAAGCGGGAGCTGCTCGTCGCGGTGCTCCAAGAGCGCGGCTTCATCGAGGACCTCGCTGCGTCGACCGGGCCGGCCGCGATCGCGCGCGACGACTTCGACGGTCTGGCCGACGTGCTCGACGACATCCTCCGGTCGATGCTCGAGGTCGAGGACTTCATCCGCCTCATGCTCGGCGAGGTGATGCGCGGAGAGGAGACGGCCCATGCCGTCGGGGTCGAGCTCTTCGACGCCACGCAGACGGCCCTCGAGCGCTGGCTCGAGGAGTCCGAGCCCACCGTCTGCAACGGGCCCGGCGCGCCCGCGGTCGCCCGTGTCCTGCGCGCCTTCATCGTAGGGCTCTTCTTCGAGCACCTCGCCGGGGTGCTCGGGCGCTCCGACGACGCGCGGGACGCCTTCCGGAGCCGGTCCGCCGAGGCTGCCGCGGTCCTCCGGGCGCGGCTCTGACGTGTCGCGCATCGGGCTCGGGCGTCGCGACACAGGTCGTCGAGACCGGCACGCTCGATCGGCTCTTGGCCGTGCAGGGTCAGTCTCGCATCCCGAGGTGGCGCTGGAGCTCGACGACCAGCGCGTCCATCCGCTCTGGAGGGGCTGAACCGGAGATCACGAAGAAGTTCCGCCCGCCCGACTCGTCCGGCGTGCAGTTGACCCGCAGGACGTCGCGACCCGAGTTCACCCGGAACCGGCGCTGGCGGACTCCCGAGAAGTCGGGCCCCTCTCGCTCCTCGAACATGAAGAAGGACACGGTGGGAGGGGACGGCGTGAACGCTGCGGGCGCCTGGAGGCGGGACTCGGCCAGCGGGACGGGCACAACGCTCGCGGCGAGCGCCTCGCGCAACGAGCGGAGCACCCTGGGCGAGACCTCCTCCAGCGGCTCGTCGCGGGCGACCTGTGCGACCATGCGCGTCGGTCCCACGAAATTCCCGATCAGCCCCTTCGCTCCCGGTCGGCTGCGGTTCGACACCGCGGACGTGACGACGAAGCGCTCGGCACCCGCCACCCGCGCGAGCGCCATCTCGAGCCAGGAGAGCACCACCACGAACGGCATCGCCTCCATTCCCGGCGTCACGTCGACGAGGTGCTGCCAGTGCGGCGCCGGCACGTTGAAGTACCTGGTGCGCGGACGCGTCCCCGCCGGCAGCGTCATCGGCCAGTTGCCGGCTGCGATCGGCTCGTCGAGCAAGCCCCGCCAGTGGTCGACCGCTCGCTGCTGCGCTTGCTCGGGCACCGGGTTGTCGAGCACCCAGCGCAGGTAGCTCCCCCGCGACGGGAGCGGGAGGTCCGGAGGCGTCCTGCCGGCGTGCAGCGCGTAGGCCCTCGACAGCTCCGCTCCCACGAGGGTCCCGGACTCCCCGTCGCAGAGCGCTTCGGCCACGAAGATCGACAGCACGTGCGTCTTGGGTGCGACGACGTAGAGCGTGGCCTGGAAACGGGGCTCCTCCCAAGGTGAGAGGTCCCGGTACTCGGCCTCGACCGCCACGACGGCCGCCGTCAGCGCCTCGAGCTTCGGTCGGTCCTCGAGGTGGACCACGCGCATGACTCCCCTCCGGAACGGCGTCACGTGCTGGGTCGCGGTGTCCACGTCACCGCCGGGACCGGGCTCGAAACGGACACGCAGGAGGTCGTGGGACTCCACCACGTCGTCGACAGCACGTGCCAGCGCGTCCACGTCGAGCCTGCCGTTGAGCTGGTACACCCAGCTCATGAACTCGCGGCTCGGGTTGTGAGGAGCCATGAGCAGCGAGGAGCGCTGCGTGAGCGAGAGTGGCGCCGTCTCGACGGCGTCCGTCGGACCAGGCGCGCGGTCGTCCGCCGCTTCTCCGGGCGCGGCCTGCTGGGTCGTGCTCATCGCTCCTCGCCTCTCCTGACGTCTCGTGACGGGCGCTCCGTCGCCAGCCGGCGGGGCCCGGCAGACCGGCACTCCCCGACGGCAGGCGGACGCAGCCCCGTGGTGCCCGCCGCGCGCCTTTCGTCCGTGGATCGCACCCCCCGTGGGGGCGTGCGGCCATCGATCCTGCGCAGCCCGATCCTCCGCAGCCCGATCCTCCGCAGCCCGATCCTCCGCAGCCCGATCCTCCGCAGCCCGATCCTCCGCAGCCCGATCCTCCGCAGCCCGATCCTGCGCAGCCCGATCCTGCCAATCGATTCTGCCGATTCTGTCACCGCACGAGGCTCCAGCTTGCCGGGGCACGCAGACCGAAGGCTCAGCTGGAGGCAG
>JAKATJ010000157.1 GCA_021828005.1 Actinomycetes bacterium
GCCGCCTTGGCCAAGCTCGGCGTCTCGGTGCTCCGGGTCGTAGGACAAGACGGCACCGACACCGCGGCCATGCTCGCCCGCTTCGAGGCGTGGGCGACGACAGCGGGCCTCGGCTGGACACCGGGCCACCGGGTGCTCCTCGCCCGGGGGACAGGCTTTCCCGACGGGATCGCAGGAGCCGTCTTGGACAGCCCGCTCAACGCCGCCACCGGGCCGAAGGGCAGCGCACGGCCGCTCCTTCTCACCGAGAGCCCGACGACACCGGGCAGCTTCCTCACGGCCTTCTTCACGGCCGCAGGGGAGAAGGGGATCGACGGACGAGCGGCCCAGACCGTCAACTCCTTCAGCATCCTCGGCGGTCCGCTCGCGCTCAGCACAACATCGCTCGCGGCGATGAAGGCGGACCTGGGCGGCTGAGCTCAGGGCGACGGACGGCTGAGATCCTGCCCCGGGTTCAACACTGGATGGCGAAGCGGGCCGCGGCGCACGCGCGCCGCAGATCCGACGCATCCAGCCGGCCGACGCGCTGGACGAGCACGTCTTTGCGCAGCGGCAGGATGTTGTCGAAGTTGGCCACGCACCGGCGCGGGAGGCCGTGCGCGGGCCCGAGCGGGACCTCCGTCGGGATGTCCCTCATTCGGCTGGTCACCGGGGCGACGAGGATCGTGGTCAGCCGGGGGAGGACCGAGCTCCTGGTGAGCACGACCACTGGCCGGCGCTTGTCGCCGGGCACCTCGGCGAGCCAGACGTCCCCGTGTTCGGGCTGAGGGTTCCCCCTCATTCGCCCCCCTCGTCCCAGTCCAGGTCGGCCCAGATCCCGGCGTCGACGGTTTCGACCGTCTCGCCAGCTTGAGGGTGACGTGCGTACCCCTCGGCGTGGATCCGCTCCAGCTCGTCTTCGATCAGGGCCACGAGTCCCCGCTCGAGCACCTCCGAGACGCTGCTCACGCCGGTCAGCTCCTTCGCCCGCTCCAGCCGGGCAGGATCCACGGTGGCCGAGATCTTCACCTTCGCCATGGGCGGCATGGTATCCGATATCTGGATGGACAGAAATCGGATCAACGGATATCGCTCCAGGAGGGCCGGTGCGGGACCGCCTCGGGGTCGTCCCCGCAGCATCCGGGGCATCACCTTCTGCGCGGGCCGGCGTTGGTACCGTGGCCCGACACGGCGTCACCGACGGTCGGGCGGTCTCGCTGCAAGCGACGAGCGACACGAAGGATCTGCCCGATGCCCGACCTTCGAGCGAACACCGGCAGCCGGCAGTGGTGAGCGCGCGCACGAAGAGGAAGGAACGGCGCGCGGCGAGGCCGGCGGATCGCGGCACTGGCACCTCGGCGGCTCGCACCTCGGAGGCCCATGCGGAGGAGCTGGGCGATCTCGACGAGGAGCGTCTGTGCGTGCTGCTGGCGCTGCGCCCCGACCTCGCCGAGCCCACGCCGGCGTCGATGGACGAGCTCGAGGCGCGGGCGTTCTCCGTCCCGAGCGTCCTGCGGTCGCTCCTGTACGCAGACCTCTCGGTGCTCCAGGTCGTCCAGATCTTCGCGATCATCGGCGAGAAGCACGTCCGCGTCGCCGACGTGCGCGACATGGCGGGCGACGGGGTCGATCTCGCGCTGGAGCGGGCGACGGCGTGGCTGGAGGAGCGGCACCTCGTGGCGCGGGTGTCCGACGACGAGCTCTGCGTCCACCCCGCGTTCTTGTCCATCGTCGGACCTGCCGCCCTCGGCCCGCCGGCCGCCGAGCCCGTCGAGAAGCTCACGATTGCCGAGCTCCAGGCAGTGCTGGGCGCGATCGGCAGGAAGGGTGGTGCGAGCCGCAGGGCGGACCTGGTCGCCCGCCTCCTCGACTTCCTGGCAGATCCCGAAGCGATCCGGGGACTCGTCGCAGGCGCCCCGGCAGACGCCCGTTCCCTCGCGCAGCGCCACGCCGCGGGCTCTGCCTCCTTGTCGCTGCCCTGGGACGTGGGAGCCGACGCCTACCGTCACCCGGCCGGACCGGAAAAGGGTGGCGCCTCCACGTGGCTCCTCCAGCACGGCCTCGTCTACCGCGACAGCTGGATGTCGGCGGTCATGCCCCGCGAAGTCGGGCTTGCGCTGCGCGGGGACCACCCCTTCCCCGCTGGCTCGTACACCCGGCCCCGAGCCGAGCTCGAGCCGCTCGCCGAGCCCTCCCCGACTTCCGTCGAGTTGCGGGCGGCCGCGGTGGCCGGAGCGGTCGAGCAGATGGTGGAGTGCTGGGGTTCGCGCCCGGCCCCTTTGCTCAAGTCGGGCGGCGTCGGTGTGCGCGAGGTCCGGCGCCTGGCCGAGGCGATGGAGCTGCCCGAGCACGACGCCTTCCGCCTGGTCGAGGTCGCGGCAGCCGCCGGCCTGGTCGTGGCCGAACGCCGCAGCGGCTCGGTGCTCCCGACGCAGGCGGCCGACCGGTGGCTCGAGCTGGGGCTGGCAGACCGGTGGTGGGCGCTCGCGCGCAGCTGGCGGGAGATGGCGGCGCCGGCCAGCCTCGCCGGCGCCCTCGACTCCCGAGGCAAGGCCGTCCCCGCGCTCGAGCACGTCGCCGACACACCTTCGAAGGCACCCGCACAACGCGACACGCTCCTGCGGCTGGTGCTCGAGCTGCGCCACGGGAGCGCCGACGCCGGCACGTCGCTGGCGGCGGCCGCGTCGTGGGACGCCCCGCTCGCGTGGGGCGACGTCGTCGCGTCCCCCGAGTTGCTGGTGCGCTGGGCGCTCGCCGAGATGGAGCTGCTCGGCTTGGCCGTCGAGGGAGCGCCGAGCGCCCTGGCACGGGCCCTGGTGGAGGACGACCTGGAGGCCGCCCGGCGGCTGCTCGCCAGCCCCGGCGCCGACGCGTGGGAGCTGGTCCTCCAAGCCGATCTCACCGCAGTCGTGACGGGAAGGGTCCCGCCCCAGGTGCGCACCGAGCTCACATTGCTGGCCGACGTCGAGGGGCGCGGTGCGGCGACCGTCTACCGCTTCAGCGAGGGCTCGGTGCGCCGGGCGTTCGACGCCGGCCGCAGCGGGGAGGAGATCTTGGAGCTCCTCGGGGCGCACGCCGCCAAGGGGGTGCCACAGGCGCTCACGTACCTGGTCGGCGACGTCGAGCGGCGCCACGGCCACATGCGGCTGGGCAAGGCGGCGTGCTACGTCCGCTTCGACGACGCCGCGCTGGCGGCCGAGGTCCTCAGGGCGAAGAAGCTGGTCAAGTTCGGGCTCCGGCAGATCGCCCCTGGCGTCCTCGTCTCCGGAAGCCAGCTGCACGCCGTGCTGAGTGGGCTGCGCGCGAGCGGGTACCTCCCGGTCTGGGAGTCCGACGACGGGACCGTGGTGCGCACCCCCGTGGTTCGCGAGCGCGCCGAGCCGGGACGGACCCTGTCCGGAGCGCGCGCGGCAGGCTACGACCGCGCCGCGGGGCTCGAGGTGGATCGCTGGGGGCTCGGACCGGAGCCCGCCGGAGCGGCGGCGGGCGCGGGGGCCGAACGCCGGCGAGCGCTGGCGGCCGAGCTGGTCCGGTCGGTCGGTGCCACGTCGCGATCGGTCGCCCGCCGCGGGCCGGAGGCCGCACCACCGGGGCCATCACGCGTCGAGCTCCCGACGGTGCTTCGGCGGCCCAGAGGCGCGGGCACCGGGGAGATTTCCACATGGCCGCCGTCTCCGGGCCCCGAGCCCGAGGGGCTCTTCGACGCGTTCGAAGAATTGGTCGAGCTCGCACTGGAGCTCGACGACGACGTGGAGTTCGACGACGACGTGGACTTCGACGACGACGTGGACGACGAGCAGCTGGAGCGCCCGTCGCAGATCGTCCGCACCCCCGAGACCATCGCCGACCTCCTGCAGCTGGCCGCGGCGCAGGAATGGCTCGTGCGCATCTCGTACACCTCGGGCGCGGGGAAGACGTTCGAGGCGACGGTCGACGTCGTGGACGTCTCGGACCGGGTGGTGCTGGCGGCCGTCGCGCCGCGCTGGACCGAGCAGAAGTACGTGCTGGACAGGATCGCCTGGGTCAGGGTCCTGACCGAGGCCGAAGAGGAGCTGATCACGTGAGCGATCCGGGAGCAGGAGCGCGGCCGGCGGGAGGACCGCTCATCGTCCAGTCCGACCAGACGCTGCTGCTCGAGCTCGACCATGCCGACGCGGAGGAGTGC
>JAKATJ010000027.1 GCA_021828005.1 Actinomycetes bacterium
CTGCTCCGGAGCGTCGGCGTCGACCACCTCACCGGCTTCCGCCGGCGCCAGGCGCACACCCTGCCGCTCGCCGACCTGGCGGCTCCGGGTCCCGTCTCGTCGGACCGCCCGTCGTGACCACGCCGGCTGAGCTCGCGCTCTCCTCCACCGACCTCACGCCCCGCGAGCTCGCGCACCTCCAGCGGCTCCTCGGGTCCTGGTCGGTGCTGGCCGACCTCTCCTTCTCCGACCTGCTGCTTGTGGTGCCTGCCTCCACCGTCCCGGGCGAGGAGCCGGAGCTCATCGTGCTGGGACAGATCAGGCCGAACAACCGGCCGACCATGCTCGAGCAGGACCTGGTCGGGCAGACCGTGCTCAGGAGCTCGTGGTCGCTCTCCGCGGCGGCCTTGGAGCGGGGCGAGATCGTGCGGGGCGCAGTCCACCACCCCCTCATCGGGGAGTCGGTCCCGGTCGAGAACGTCCCCGTGCGCTTCGGCGACAAGGTGATCGCGGTCATGGTGCGTGTGTACTCGCGAGCCGTCGCGACGCCGCACAGCATGTACGAGAAGAACTACTTCGCCGTGTTCGGCCGGCTGCTGGGGATGATCACCGAGGCAGAGTTCCCCTTCGCCCAAGAAGAGGTCGGGACCGAGGAGACGCCAAGAGTCGGCGACGGGTTCGTGCTCGTCGACGGCGAGGGCCGCATCGAATTCGCCTCACCCAACGCGATCAACGCGTTCCACCGCATGGGCGTCTACTCGACGCTCGAAGGCCACAAGCTGACAGAGCTCGGCGTGGAGGCGTCCGCCGTCGTGTGGGCGCTCGCCACCTGCCACCCCGTCGTAGAGGAGGTCGAGCGACGTCCCGACGTGATCGTCCTCGTTCAGTGCATCCCCCTGCTCGAGCACCACGTCGCGAACGGCGCGGTGATCCTCATGCGCGACGTCACCGACGTCCGGCGCCTCGACCGCCTCCTGCTCTCGAAGGACGCGGCGATCCGGGAGGTCCACCACCGCGTGAAGAACAACCTCCAGACGATCTCCTCGTTGCTCAGCCTCCAGGCACGTCGCCTGCCGTCGGAGGACGGCAGGGCCGCGTTGCACGAAGCCGAGCGCCGGGTGCGTTCGATCGCGGTCGTGCACGAGATCCTGTCGAGGGACCCGAGCGACCAGGTCCCCTTCGACGAGATCGTCGCGTCGCTGGTGCGGATGGCGGAGGACTCCGTCGTCTCCTCGCACGCGGTGGAGATCACCGTGGAAGGCGACCTCGGGGAGGTCACCGCCGACACCGCGACCCCGCTCGCCGTCGCGATCGCCGAGATCCTGCAGAACGCCGTGGAGCACGCCTTCGCCGGAGCCGACGGCGCCCCCTCGAACGCCTCCGTCCGCGTCGGTCACGTGCGGGTGGCCCTCGCACACTCGCGTGAGGGTCTTTGCGTCACCGTCCGCGACGACGGCAAGGGCCTCGAGCCGGGCTTCGACATCGAGCGCACGGCGAGCCTCGGGCTGTCGATCGTGCGGGACCTCATCGTGAGCCAGCTGGGCGGCTCGATCACCATGGGTGCTGCTGCCGGCGGGGGCACGCTCGTGGAGATCCGGCTGCCGCCGCGATGACGAGCGGCGTCGACCCGCCGATCGGTGAACCCAGCGAGAAGCCCGCCGCCGCGATGACGAGCGGCGTCAGCGCCGCAGGGTGACCGGCGCGACCGATCCGACCGTCCCCCCGGAAGAGGCGGCGCTGCGACGGGCCGCGAGCCACGCCCTGCGGAGCTTGCGGCGCTCCTCTTCGGAGGTCCCACCCCACACGCCGGACTCCTGGTTGGTGGCGAGAGCGAAGTCGAGGCAGGGATCCTGCGCATCGCACGAACGGCAGACCCGCTTGGCAGCTTCGATCTGCTCAACCGCCGGGCCGGTGGTCCCGACGGGGAAGAAGAGGTCGGGCTCGGTGTTCCGGCACGCGGCATCCCGGCGCCAGTCGCCGGCGTCCCAGTCGACCGTCCGGTTCCACATCAGTGCCATACGCTCGGCCCTCCGGTTGTGAACCAATTCACATATCCAGCCGACGCAACGGCCGTCACGGAATTCGGATCTCCGAGAAGTATAAGCAAACGTCTTCGAATTGCAAGGAGGGGCGGGTGACCGCCATCTACGCACACCGGGGTTGCCACGGCGTGCCCGGACCCCGCGAGAACACGCTCGCAGCGTTCCGCGCGGCGCGCCGCTCGGGAGCCGACGGCGTGGAGCTCGACGTCCGCATGACGGCGGACGGAGCGCTCGCGGTGCTGCACGACAGCCTCGTGCCCGGCGTCGGCGACGTCGCCGACGTCGTCGCCGCAGCGCTGCCTGCCGACATCCCCCTGCTCGGCGCCGCGCTCGCCGCGTGCTCGGGCCTCCGGGTCAACGTCGAGATCAAGGGCGGGCCGGCGGAGGCCGCGCGCGTCGCCGGCTCGCTCCGCGACCGGGAGCCGGGCTCCCGAGCGGGCCCGACGGGGGTGCTCGTCTCGTCCTTCGATCCCGAGTCCCTCGCCGCGGCGCGCGAGGTGCTCCCGGGCGTGGCGTGCGGCCTCCTCGTCGACTGGCGCGCCGACGCGGCCGTCGCCCTCGAGCGCGCGGCGGGGCTCGGTTGCGCCACGCTCCATCCGTTCGTGGCGCAGGTCGACGCCCATCTGGTCGACGCCGCCCGCGAGCGGGGGCTCGGCCTCCACGTCTGGACCGTGAACTCGGACGCCGACATCGCCGCGATGGGGAGCCTGGGGGTCCACGCGGTCATCACGGACCGGGTGGCCGTGGCCATCGGGATCCTCCGGCCGGGCGGCGCCGGCTCGGGCGCCGGCTCGGGCGCCGGGAGGGGAGACGGGAGGGGAGCCGGACCCGTCGGGTCCCCCGCGCGGAATGGCGGAGAGCGCGCAGGGTAGTCAACAATGCGCACATGCACGTCGTCGTCTGCGTGAAACAGATTCCCGACCCTGCCGTGCCCGGCGCGCTCGACCAGGTCACCCACACCCTCGACCGGTCGGGCAAGCTCGTCATGGACGACTCCGACTCGTACGGGGTCGAGATGGCGCTGCAGCTCGCGGGCGACGTGGACGGCAGCGAGGTCACCCTCGTGTCGATGGCGCCCGGCGGCGAGACCTCGGGCCTGCGGACGGCGCTCGCGATGGGTGCTGCGAGGGCCATCCTCGTGAGCGACGACGCGCTCTCCGGCTCCGACGCCCTGTCCACCGCCAAGGCCCTCGCCGCGGCGATCCGCAGAGCCGAGCCGGACCTGGTGATCGCGGCGACCGAGTCGACGGACGGGTACACCGGGACGCTGCCCGTCCAGCTCGCCGAGCTGCTCGGGATGCCATCGGTCACCTTCGCCAAGGGCGTGTCCACGGACGGCACGACGCTCGAGGTGGACCGGCAGACCGAGGCCGGCTACGACGAGGTGAGGTGCCCGCTGCCCGCAGTCGTGACGGTGACCGCGGGGGTCGTCGAGCCGAGGTACCCCTCGTTCAAGGGCATCATGGCGGCGAAGTCGAAGCCCATCGACGTCCTCTCCCTCGCGGACCTCGGGATCGACCCGTCGGACGTCGGCGTGCGGGGCGCGCGTCAAGAGATTGTCGACGTCGCGGACGCTGAGGCGCGAGCGGGCGGCGAGATCGTGATGGACGAGGGTGACGGCGCCGCGCGCATCGTCGCCTTCCTCGAGCAGCTGAAGGTGATCTGAGATGGACAGGGTCTGGGTGCTCGCGGAGACGGTCGAGCAGGGGCCGACGGCGTTGACCCTCGAGCTCCTCACGAAGGCTCGTACGCTCGCCCCGGCGGTGGAGGCCGTCGCCTGGGGCCCGGACACCGCTTCGATCGCCCGGGTGCTGGGCGAGCACGGCGCGTCCCGCGTCTACGACGTCGGCGACCTCGGCGGCCGGTTGCCGGGGGCGCCCGTCGCCGGCGCGATCGCCGCCCTCATCAGGGACGGCGAGCAGCCCGACGCGGTGCTCATCCCTGCCTCCTACGACGGGCGCGACGTGGCGGGGCGCCTGTCGGCCATGCTCGACCGTCCGGTTCTCACGAACGTCACGGGGCTGGCCGAGCAGGACGGATCGGTGCTGACGGAGCACCCTGTCTTCGGCGGCACGAAGATCCTGCACGCGCGCTTCACCGGAGAAGGTCCCGGCATCTACGTCGTGCGCGCCAAGTCGTTCGCTTCGGAGCCCGCGGGTGGGGGCGCCGCCGAGGTGGTCGCCCTGCCGCCGGTCGACGTCGGTCCGACGGGCGCCGCGACGATCGTGCAGCGCCACGTCGAGGAGGCGAGCGGCCCGAAGCTCGACGAAGCCGCGGTCGTGGTCTCAGGGGGGCGCGGGCTCGGCTCGGCGGAGAGCTACGCGCTGATCGAGGAGCTCTCCCACCTGCTTCACGGCGCGGCGGGGGCGAGCCGTGCGATCGTGGACTCAGGTTGGGTGCCCTACTCGCATCAGGTCGGGCAGACCGGCAAGACCGTGAAGCCGACCGTGTACATCGCGTGCGGGATCTCCGGCGCGACGCAGCATCTCGTCGGGATGAAGGGCTCGAAGAACATCGTTGCGATCAACAAGGACCGGGAGGCGCCGATCTTCTCGGTGGCCGACCTCGGGATCGTGGGGGACGTGCACAAGGTGCTTCCCGCGCTGATCGAGGCGCTGAAGTCCCGGACCTGAGGAGCTGCACGCGGGCCGGTGGGCTGCCCGCGCGGCCGTCACACGAGCGGCCAGGGGTAGGGACGGCCCGCGCCTGGTGCCGGGAACCGCCCGGCCCGCACGAGCGCCCGCGCCCGGAAGACGAGCGCGTCCAGCTCCTCCTCGTCGAGCAGGGCCTGAAGCTCGCCGGGCACCGGCTCGTCGAGCAGCCTCGCCACGTCGTCGCGGACGGCGCGGTCGAGGCGTTCGCCTGCGAAGTCCCAGATGACGGTGCGGAGCTTCGGCTCGGTGTGGAACGTGAGCCCGTGGTCGATCGCCCACAGCCGGTCTCCCGAGCGCAGGACGTGGCCGCTCTTGCGGTCGGCGTTGTTCGCCAGGACGTCGAACGCGGCGATGCGGCGAAGCTCGTGGTGCCACCGCGGGTCGTCGCGCAGGGTGAAGTAGTGGGAGGTCCCGTCCTCGTCGACGACGCGTTGGACCGACCCCTCCCCGAAGGGGGCGTCCTTGCGCAGCACCGTCTCGGGGACGATGTCCCACCCGAGCCAGCCGGACAGGACGCGCGCCGCGACCTCGCGGCGGTGCAGGCCCGGCGCGAAGTCCCACAGCTCCCGTTCGCCCGCGAGCGGCTTGTAGACGGCGAGCAGCTCGCACCCCGCCGTTGTGCACGTCACGAGCAAGGTGACGTTCGAGCTGCCCGCGATCCGGCCGTGCACCTCGATCGCGCCGTGCTCGAGCACGTCCACGGCGGCGACGTGGCTCACGTCGCCGGGGGACCGTGGCCGTTCGTCCGCGGGCAGTCGTGACCCGATGGCTCGAGGGGGAAGCCGCACAGGGGGCACGGCGGCCGGCCGGCCTCCACGAGGCTCGTGGCGCGGATGGCGAACGCGGCCGCCTGCTCCCTCGTGATCGCCAGGCGCGCGACCGCTCCTCCGTCGCCCGCCTCCTCCACGATCACGACGAGCCGGTCCGCGTCCTCGTCGTAGGAGACGCCGATCGTGCCCACGACCCAGTCGGGCTCCACGGCGACGTCGAAGTCGAGGTCGTCGGGGAGGTGGCCCGGGCGCCCCAACTGGCGGACGATGCGGCCGAGATAGCTGGCGAGGACCACGACCTGCTGCTTCTCCACCTTCACGGTCGCGTGCAACGGCCCCTCGGTGAAGTGGAGCAGGAAGAGGCGCTGCCCTACCGGGCCGCTGGTCCCGACCGAGAAGACGTCGGGCGCGTCGAGGTCCATGCCGTCGTTCACGCGGTCACGAGCCCTTCGGCCGAGGCGTTCACGCAGAGGACGCGTGGCCCCTCGGGGGCGTACCTCACGGCGGAGACCGAGCACGTCGAGATGGTGAGCCGCTGGAACAGGTCGAGAGGGACGCCCGCGGCGGACGCGACGAGCGCGCGGATGGGGTCTGCGTGCGAGACCGCCACGATCGTCTGCCCGGGGTGCGCCCGGACGAGGCGTCCGAGCGCACCCGTCGTGCGGGCGACGAGCTCTGCGAAGGACTCGCCACCTGGGAACCCGAAGCTCGAGGGCCACCGCTGGACCGTGACCCACTCCCGCCGCCTGGAGGCCCGCTTGATCGACAGCCCCGTCCAGTCGCCGATGTCGACCTCGACGAGGCCGCGCTCGGTGCGGACCCGGACGCCGAGCGCGCGTGCGACGGGCGCGGCCGTCTCCCGCGCCCGTTCGAGCGGCGACGCGTAGACGGCCACGGGCCTCGGGTCGAGCGCGGCGATCCCCGAGGCGACCCGCTCGGCCTGCGCGCGGCCTGCAGGAGACAGGCGCAGGCCCGGGGCGCGACCGGGGAGGACCCTGCCGGTGGTGGGCGTCGTCCCGTGCCGCACGAGCAGCACCGTCGTGGGCTCGGAGTGGGGCACGGACGATGATCGTATGCTCCGAACGGTGACGTCCGACCGCCTCGGCAGCCTCTCGGGGGCGATCGTCGCCTGTCGTCGCTGTCCGAGGCTGGTCGCGTGGCGCGAGGGGGTCCCGCCACGGGCCGCTTTCCGCGCCGAGACCTACTGGCGCAGGCCGGTGCCCGGCTTCGGCGATCCCGACGCCGCGGTGGTGGTGGTGGGGCTCGCGCCGGCAGCCCACGGTGCCAACCGCACGGGGCGCATGTTCACCGGGGACCGCTCGGGCGACTGGCTCTACCGGGCCATGTGGCGAGCCGGGTTGGCCAGCCAGCCCGAGAGCCGCGCTCCGGGCGACGGGCTCGAGCTCGTGGGGGCGTGGGTCACGGCGACCGTGCGCTGCGCGCCGCCCGGCAACAAGCCAACGCCCGAAGAGCGCGCCTCGTGCCTGTGCCACCTGCGCGAGGAGCTGTCGTTCCTCACGCGCGCGCGGGTGATCGTCGCCCTCGGAGGGGTTGCGTGCGGGGTGGTTTCCTCCCTGTACGGGCTCTCTCCGAGGCCTCGTTTCGCGCACCTCGCCGAGTGCGAGCTTCCCGACGGGAAGGTGCTCGTCTGCTCGTACCACCCGAGCCAGCAGAACACCTTCACCGGCAGGCTCACCGAGCCGATGCTCGACGCGGTCTTCGAGCGCGCCCGGGCGCTCTCCGCGGCGGGTCAGGCGGGCTGAGGCGCGGGGAGGCGGCCGGGCGTCGGAACCGCGGTCGACGGCCACCGCTTCCGGCTCACCCTGCTCAGACGGCGCATGAGGGCGATCGCGCCGGGATCGTCCTCGCCGGGCCGCACCTCCACTGCGCCGTCGGCCACCATCGACGAGAAGAGCTCTTGGCCCCGGGCCGTGCGGACCACCGTGAGCGTCCAGTCGTTGAACGCCCCGATGCCCCCGGTCGAGATGTCGGCGTGCTCCGCCGCGAAGTCGGGGCACGACAGGCAGCCCTCCCGCGTCCAGCCGTGCGCCTCCTTCAAGGGGATCTCGTGGTACTCGCCGTTGCGCGTCCAGATCTGGAAGACGCCCTTGATGTTCATCTTCGCGATGTCCTCGCGCCGGAGACCGTAGCGAGCTTCGAAGAGCTCGGGGAAGATCGCATCGTCGAACGTCTTCGAGCACATGAGGCCGATCGACAGGACGAAGCGCCGGGCCACCTTCCCGGCCCTGCGCGCTGACATCACCGCGGGCGCGGAAGCCTGGCAGCCCATTCCCACCAGCGCGATGCGCTCGGCGCCCTCCTCCACCGCCTGCGCGTAGGCGAGCGGGTTCGCGCAGTACGTGTAACGGGATCCTGCCGTCGCGAGAACCCCGGAGCGGTCGGAGACGACCGCGGGGACCGCCTTCCAGGACGTCCCGTCGCCTTCGAGCGCCGAGACGAGTGCCGCGTCGATCACGTCGTGCTCGAGTGCCCAGACGAGGAGCGCCGAGACCAGTCCGCCGTCCTGGCCGGCCTCGCAGAGCTCGGGGTCCGAGGCCCGGGCGAGGACCACCTGCCCGGCGATCCCACAGACCTCGTCGTCGGTGCGTGCCCGGCCGAAGAGGTACTGCTCGATCTCGGGCTCCCACTCCCTGAAGCGCGGGCACGCCCTCGTGCACAGCGTGCACCCGCGCTCCCCGTGCGTGCAGCCGTCGAGACCGCCTGTGGCCTCGACGTGGAACGGCTTGTACGCGCGCTCCTGGTCGTAGCCGAGGACGTCATAGGGGCACGCGACGATGCACGCAGAGCAGCCCGTGCACAGGCCGGACGTCACGACCTCTTCGAAGAGGTGGGACCAGTGGGGCTTCTCAGGCGGCACGCGCCCACCATACGCGGTGCCGCTCCCCGGCCGCGCTCACGTCGCGGCCAGAGCTCGCGTGGCCGGCCGCATGCGCCTCAGGCGGCCCGGAGGACCCCGTCGAGCACCCGGGAGCGCGAACCTGCAGTACGGCACGATCAGGTCGTGCGGCGGTTCCCTCAGGCTGCCAGGACCAGCACCCGGGACCTCGAGCGCGCACCGCCTGTCACAGGAGGCAAGGCAGCCGAGATCGTGAACGGGGCGGTCGACGACCCCGGGGTGGCGTCGGGCGCGGCCGCGGTCACCTTGGCGCAGTACGTGCCAGTAGCCGAGACCGCAAATGTGAACACGACGAGGCCCCGGGAGCCGGTGCTGCCGGCGCCGGACGCCACGCGACCGGTGGTGCCGGCGCCGGACGCCACGCGACCGGCGCAGGTCCCGAGGTAGACGGCGATGGACACGTGGGCGCGAGCGACGCGACGGTCCGAGGACGTGACGGTCACGGTCAGCGGGACGTGGTAGCTCCGCTTCGAGCGGGAGGACGGGCCGGGCGCGACGACCACTTCGAGCGTCGGCGACGCCGTCACCGTCACCGTCTGGACGGCGGGCGCCCAACCAGGCGCAGAGACCGTGATCGTGCGGGTGCCCGCCGTCGTGCTCCTGTAGTAGAAGGTCGGGACCTCGAGGGAGCCGGATGGCACGCGCAACGTCAGGGAACGGCTGGGAAGGATCCCGCCGGGAGACGTCGAGAGCTCACCGGTGGACGAGCTGGAGGCGACCGTCACGGTCACGCCGGCGGCACCGGTTGCCGGCTTGCTGAGGGCGACCGTCAGCGCTCCCGACCATGTGCCCGCGGCCAGCTCCTGGGTTCCGGACGTGAACCCGAACGCGCCGGCGACGCTGCTGCCCGCCCCGGCACTCGTCGACCCGACTGCTGTGTTCCAGCTGCCGAGGCCGGTGCACAGGTTGTAGCCGATCTCGCAGGGGTGGCCGTTGCTGCCGGCGGACACGTTGTACACGTTGATCGTCCCGCCGTAGACGAATGTGGCGTCCACGTGCGCACCGGTCTCCGCGGCGTGCGCAGCGACCATGTCGGTCGCCGCGCTGGTCCCGCCGGCGACGATCCATCCCGGGTAGCCGACCGTGTCGTAGACGGCGACGCCGCTGCTCGGGTTCGCATCCAAGGAGAGGTCGGGCACCGCACGCTTGCCCGCACAGTTCGCGCCCTTCTGGTCGTAGCTCGGGTAGCGCGCCTGGGCAGCAGATGCGGTCTCGTACCTGCTGCACCCCCCTCCGGCTGTGTCCCACGCGGTCTCCGACTTCCACGCGCCGGTGGCACTTGTCACTGTGAGGGTCGTGCCGCCGACGGCGACGACGTCGGGGGACGTGGCCGGATAGGAAAGCTCCGAGGCCGTGTCACCGACCGCTGCGAAGTAGCTCACGCTCGAGTTGGCGAACGCGGCGTTGAGCGCCGACTCGCCGCTGAACTCTGTGCCTCCCCACGGCATCGTCACGTACTGCGCCTTCGTGGCGGCATACCGGGTGGCTGCGAAGAGGTCTGTGTCGCGGTTGGTCGCCGCCTCCACGAGGAGGATGTCGGCGTTGGGCGCCAGGGCGTGCACCCATTCCACGTCGAGGCTGGTCTCCAGGGCCCAGCCCGTTGTGCCGGGCGGCGCCGGCGCCGTGCTCGTGCCACCCGCCTGGTTGACGATGGACAGGCAGTGGTTGGAGGCCGTGCACTGCCGGAGGCCGAACTGGGTGGAGAAGGCGGCGAGGTCGGTGGAGATTGTCGAGTCGCTGTAGGCGTCGACGACAGCGATCGTGCTCCCCTCGCCTCCCGTGGTCGAGTAGCCGTAGGTCGTCGCGATCTCGTTCGGCGAGTACCCGGCAGGGCCGTTCCCGGGGTCGATGCCACTGCCCGGGAGGGCCTGCAGTGCCACTGGGAGGCGCAGGACGTGCACGAGGCACGAGGAGTACCCCCGCGGCGCAGGTGGGCACGCCGCGGTCCCGAGGCCGCGGCTCGAGTGGCCGGCCAGGGCCGCCGCTCCGGCCCCTCGGGGCACGCCCGGCGCGATCGTCGCTGCCGTTCGGGGCGCGCCCGGCGCGATCGTCGCTGCCGTTCGGGGCACGCCCGGCGCGATCGTCGCTGCCGTTCGGGGCGCGCCCGGCGCGATCGTCGCTGCCGTTCGGGGCGCGCCCGGCGCGATCGTCGCGCCGGCCAGGGCAGCTGCGACCAGGGCGACGCTCGCGGCGCAACGGACGAGCCCGCTGTGCAGAGACATGACACGTCCCCTTCCGGCCGTCAATCGCTGCCCCAGGCAAGCCTACCGCAGGGGCCCCGGCCCTCTTCCCGGGCCCCGGCGCTCCTCACCGATCGGGGGTTGGGCGCGAGCCGGGTCAGGCGTTGAGCGCCTCGAGCACCTTGGCGGCATGCCCGTCGGCGTGGACGTTGTACCAGGCTCGGGCGACCTTCCCGTGACCGTCCACCACGAACGTGGAGCGCACGGTGCCTACGACCTTCTTGCCGTACATCGTCTTCTCGCCCCACGCGCCGTAGGCCTCCATCACGTGGTGTTCGGGGTCCGAGAGGAGCGGGAACGCGAGCCCGTACTTCTCTCGGAACTTCACGTGCTTCGCCGCGCCGTCGGGGGAGATCCCCACCACCTTCACCCCCGAGCGTTGAAAGGCGGACAGGTTCTCGTTGAACTGGCAGGCTTCCTTCGTGCAGCCCGGCGTGTCGTCGGCGGGGTAGAAGTACACGACCACGGTGGTTCCCGTGAAGTCTGCGAGCGAGACGGGTCTGCCGTCCTGGTCGGGGAGCGTGAAGGCAGGTGCGGTGTCGCCGGCTTCGAGGCGTGCCATGCAGGTCAGCTTGGCACACCGACGCCCAATCGGCGGCTCGCGGCATGCCGGAACGTCGTGTCGGAGCCGTATGCGCTGGTCGAGCGCGTGTCGCTGGTAGATTGCATGGGACGGCACGCGATCGCGGCGACGTGACGAGGTCGTCTGGGCCCCTTCTCTTCACGTCGGACGGCGCCGGGCCCCGCCGAGGTGAGAGAGCAGGAATGACGATCGACACGTATGAGACCGTTGGGACGTTCGAGTCCCTCGGTGTCGCCGATCCCTTGGTCAAGGAACTGGCCGACCAGGGGATCACCACCCCCTTCCCCATCCAGGCGCTGACCATCGCAGACGGGCTGGCCGGCAGGGACGTCTGCGGAAAGGCGAAGACCGGATCCGGCAAGACGCTCGCGTTCGGCCTGCCGCTGCTGCAGCGGACCGTGGCGGCGCTGGACGTCGCGGGCCGGAGTCGCCGGAGCGCCCGTCCAGCCCGGCCGCATGCGCTGGTCCTGCTCCCGACCCGGGAGCTTGCAGTCCAGGTGCACGGCGTCCTCGCACCGTTGGCCAAGGCGGTCGGGGTGCGAGTCGTCGCCGTCTACGGCGGCGCTGACGTCGACCGGCAGGTCGCCAAGCTTCGCAAGGGCGTCGACGTCGTCATCGCGACCCCGGGTCGCCTGATCGACATGGGGGACAGGGGTGAGCTCTCGGTCGCTGCCGTCGAGACCCTCGTCCTCGACGAAGCCGATCGGATGGCCGACATGGGCTTCATGCCCCAGGTGGAGTGGGTGCTCCGCCGGCTGGAGCAGCCGCACCAGACCCTCCTCTTCTCGGCGACCCTGGACGGCGTGGTCGACCGGCTGGTTCGTCGCTACCTGCGGGACCCCGTCTTCCACGAGGTCGCCTCGGCCACCCAGACCGTCTCGGCGATGGTCCACCGCTTCCTGCAGGTCCATCAGATGGACAAGGTGCGCGTCGCGGCCGCGATCGCCCGTTCGCAGGACAAGACGTTGGTCTTCGTGCGCACCAAGCGCGGTGCCGACCGCCTCGTCCATCAGCTCGGTGAGGAGGGTGTGCGGGCCGACGCGATCCATGGTGACCTGCGCCAGGCGAACCGCGAGCGGGCGCTCGCGGATTTCTCGTCCGGGAAGCTCCCGGTCCTCGTGGCCACCGACGTCGCGGCTCGCGGGCTCCACATCGAGGGGGTCGACGTGGTCGTGCACTATGACCCGCCCGAGGACCACAAGGCGTACCTGCACCGTTCCGGGCGCACCGCCCGAGCCGGGTCCACCGGCGTGGTCGTCACCCTCGTGCTGTGGAACCAGGTCGTCGAGGCCGAGGTGATCCAGCGCCGGCTCGGGCTCCGAGTCCCGATCGTCGAGGTCTTCTCGAACGACTCCCGCCTTCGGGACCTCGCGGGATGGGAACCCTCCTACGAGGAGGCGGTCGTCTGATCGAGCGGTGGTCGCCGAGCGAGGGCGTCGAGCGCGCCCTGGTCGTGACCGCGCACCCAGACGACGTCGACTTCGGTGCCGCCGGCACTGTCGCCGCGTTCACCGGGTCGGGCATCGAGGTCGCCTACTGCATCGTGACCGACGGCGAAGCCGGCAGCGACGACGCCGCGGTGACCCCAGCGGAGCTGGCGAGGCTCCGGCGGGCCGAGCAGCGCGCCGCCGCAGCGGAAGTCGGGGTGCGCGAGGTCACGTTTCTCGGCTACCCGGACGGACGTGTGGAGGCGGGCTTGGCGCTCCGGCGAGACGTCACGAGAGTGGTCCGCGCCTTCCGGCCGCAGCTCGTGCTCGCACCGTCGCCCGAGCGCTGGTGGGACCGCATCTACGCCAGCCATCCCGACCACCTCGCCGCCGGGGAGGCCGCGACGTGCGCGGTCTATCCCGATGCGCGAAACCCGTTCGCCCATCCCGAGCTGCTGGAAGAGCGTCTCGACCCCCACACCGTCGCCGAGCTGTGGCTCATGGCGTCCCCTGAGGGGAACATGGCCGTGGAGATCACGGGTACGTTCGAGAAGAAGATCGCCGCGCTGCTGCGTCACCGGAGCCAGATCAAGGACCCCGACGGGGTCGTGGCGCGCCTGCGTGCCGGCGCGGAGGCCGCAGCCGAGCATGCAGGCATGCCCGAGGGCGCGCTCGCAGAGGTGTTCCGCCGCGTCCTGACCGGCTGAGCACCAGCGCGGCCGCGGAGCGCGCGAGCCTGCGACGCCCACCTCGGGCCAGGTCACGCGAGAGCGGCGACGCGCCCTCCTACGAGGTCAGCGCGCCAGTTGCCTGAGCACGTACTGCAGGATGCCGCCGTGCCGGTAGTACTCAGCCTCCATGGGCGTGTCGATGCGGACCCGGGCCCCGAACGTCGTCGTCGCGCCGTCGTCCGCCACGGCGCGCACCTCGAGCTCCTCGGGGACCGTGCCGGCTCCCAGGGCCCCGATCCCCCCGATCGAGAGGCGCTCTTGCCCGGTGAGGCCGAGAGAGGCCACCGACTCGCCCGCCCGGAACTGCAGGGGCAGGATCCCCATGCCGATGAGGTTCGACCGGTGGATGCGCTCGTAGCTCTGTGCGATCACCGCGCGCACGCCAAGGAGGAGCGGCCCCTTGGCAGCCCAGTCACGGCTCGACCCCGACCCGTACTCCTTGCCCGCGAGCACCACGAGCGGGACTCCTTCGGCCCGGTACCGCTCCGCAGCTTCGAAGATCGTGGTCTGCTCCCCGTCGGGGAGATGGAGGGTCACCCCGCCCTCGACGCCGGGGACGAGCTGGTTGCGGAGCCGGACGTTGGCGAAGGTTCCCCGGACCATCACCTCGTGGTTGCCGCGGCGAGCGCCGTAGGAGTTGAAGTCCTGAGGGTCGACTCCGTGCACGGAAAGGTACGCGCCGGCCGGCGAGGCCGCACGGATCGATCCTGCCGGCGAGATGTGGTCGGTCGTCACGCTGTCGCCGAGCACCACCAGCACGCGGGCTCCCTCGAGGTCCGCGAGAGGAGCGGGCTCCATCTCCAGTTCGTCGAAGTACGGCGGGTGGAGGACGTAGGTGGAGCTCGGGTCCCATGCGAAGGTCTCGCCTCCGGCTACGTCCATCGCCTTCCATCGAGCGTCCCCCTCGAACACCGACGAGTAGCGGGCTCGGAACTCCTCGGACGTGAGCGACGCGCGGATGGCGTCCGCGACTTCCTCGCTGGACGGCCAGAGGTCGGACAGCATGACCGGTGCGCCCTCCTGGTCGGTGCCGATCGGGTCGAGAGTGAGATCGAGGTCCATCGTCCCGGCGATCGCGTACGCGACCACGAGCGGCGGCGACGCGAGGTAGTTCATGCGGACGTCCGGATGGATCCGCCCCTCGAAGTTTCGGTTGCCGGACAAGACCGACACGACCGACAGGTCGTCTGACTGGACAGCCTCGGAGACCCCTGGGAGCAACGGCCCGGAATTCCCGATGCAGGTGGTGCAGCCGAAGCCGACGAGCCAGAACCCGAGCTTTGCAAGCGGTTCGACGAGCCCGGCCCGCTCGAGGTAGTCCATCACCACGCGCGATCCCGGCGCGAGGGAGGTCTTCACCCACGGCTTCGTCGTGAGACCGCGGGCGACAGCCTTCTTGGCCACCAGGCCGGCGGACACGAGCACCTGCGGGTTGGAGGTGTTCGTGCAGCTCGTGATCGCTGCGATGACGACGTCGCCGTCGCTCAGGGGCCGCTGCGACGGGGCTGGGCCCTCGGGGTCCTCCCCCGGCGGGGGCGCGCTCCGCGGCTCTCGCCCGAGCGCGGCGCGCCACGACTTGCCCGCTCCGGCGAGCGAGACGCGGTCCTGGGGACGCGCCGGGCCTGCGAGGCTCGGCACGACCGAGGCGAGGTCGAGGTCCACGACCTCGGTGTACGCCGGGTCCGGAGCCGAAGGATCGTGCCAGAGGCCCTGCTCCTTCGCGTAGGCCTCGACCAGTCCAACGTGGTCCTCGCTTCGGCCGGTGAACCGCAGGTAGTCGATCGTCGCTCGATCGATCGGGAAGATGGTGCAGGTCGCGCCGTACTCGGGTGACATGTTGCCGATGGTGGCCCGGTTCTCCACCGGGAGCGAGGCGACGCCAGGGCCGTACGCCTCCACGAACTTCCCCACGACCCCGTGCCGGCGGAGCAACTCGGTGATCGTGAGCACCAGGTCGGTCGCGGTGGTGCCTTCGGGCATCTCGCCGTGCAGGTGGAGCCCGACGACCGGCGGCAACAGCATCGAGAGAGGCTGGCCGAGCATCGCAGCCTCGGCTTCGATCCCTCCCACGCCCCAGCCGAGGACACCGAGCCCGTTCACCATGGTCGTGTGCGAGTCGGTGCCCACGATCGTGTCGGGGAATGCCTGCCCGTCGTCCGTCTCGAAGACCACGCGGGCGAGGTACTCGAGGTTGACCTGGTGGCAGATGCCGGTCCCGGGAGGCACGACGTGGAAGCGGTCGAAGGACTGCTGCGCCCAGCGCAGTACCTGGTACCGCTCGAGGTTGCGCGCGTACTCGATCTCGACGTTGTCTGCGAACGCGTGGGGGCCGCCTGACCGCTCTGCGATGACGGAGTGGTCGATCACCAGCTCGCAAGGGACGCGGGGGTCGACGCGCGCGGGGTCGCCGCCGAGCGCGAGGAGGGCGTCGCGCATCGCGGCCAGGTCGACGACCGCCGGGACGCCGGTGAAGTCCTGCATGAGGACGCGCTCAGGGGTGAACGAGATCTCCTTCGACTCCGGGGCACCCTGCCCTGCACCGCCCCATCGCGCGACCGCCTCTACGTCCGTCGCGGTGACCAGCGATGCGTCCTCGTGCCTGAGAAGGTTCTCGAGGAGGACCTTCACTGAGTACGGCAGCTGCTCGGACCCGGCAACGGCGGACAGGCGGAAGACCTCGAAACGACGGTCGCCGACGTGGAGGAAGGACCGGGCGTGGAAGCTGTCGGGGTGTGTCATGCGGTCATTCTGCCCCGGGCCCGCCGAGTTGGTGCCGTGTACGGCGAGAGGGATCTCCGCCGCTGCGTCGAGGGGCAGGCCCCGGGCGGCGCGAAGATGGGCCATGGCAGACGTCGCTGCGCTCCTCGCCGAACGCCTCCAGCCTGCGTTCGACAGGGTGGCACCTGGCGCGGACCCCGTGCTGCGACCGTCTGACCGAGCGGACTTCCAGGCGAACGGCGCCCTCTCCCTCGCGAGGCGCCTGGGAGCGCCTCCCCGAGAGATCGCCGACGCCGTCGTCGCCTTCGCCCGGCTCGATGACGTGTGCGAGCGGGTGGAGACCAGCGGCCCGGGCTTCGTGAACCTCTTCCTCTCGACGTCGTTCGTGGAACGGTGCGTCCGCGAGATGACCGCCGACCCGGCGCTCGGTGTCGAGCGGGCCGGCGCTCCCGAGCGGGTGGTCGTCACATACTCCCATCCGAACGTCGCGAAGGAGATGCACGTCGGGCACCTCCGGTCGACCGTGATCGGCGACGCGCTGTGCAGGATGCTCGATCATCTCGGGCACGATGTCGTGCGCGAGAACCACATCGGGGACTGGGGGACGCCGTTCGGGATGCTGATCGAGCATCTTCTCGACGTCGGGGAGCAAGCCGCGGTCGCCGAGCTCACGGTTGGAGACCTGACCGGCTTCTACCAAGCGGCGCGGGCGTCGTTCGACGGGGACGACGACTTCAAGGAGCGCAGCCGGAAGCGGGTGGTCCTGCTCCAGGGCGGAGATCCAGAGACGCTGCGCATGTGGCACGTGCTCGTCGAGCACAGCCTCGCGTACTTCCACGAGGTGTACGCGAAGCTCGGCGTCCTCCTCACCGATGACGATGTCAAGGGCGAGAGCTTCTACAGCCCGATGCTCCCCGAAGTGGTGAACGATCTCGCCGCTGCCGGTCTTCTCGTCGAGGACGAAGGCGCGCTGTGCGTCTTCCCTCCGGGCTTCGTCAACCGGGAGGGGGAGCCCCTGCCGCTCATCGTCCAGAAGTCCGACGGCGGCTTCGGCTATGCCGCGACCGATCTCGCGTGCATCCGCGATCGCGTCGGCACCATCGGCGCGACCCGGTTGCTCTACGTGGTCGGCGCGCCGCAGGCCCAGCACCTCCAGATGTGCTTCGAGGTCGCTCGGATGGCCGGGTGGCTCCCCGCCGGCGTGAGCGCCGTCCATGTGCCGTTCGGCAGCGTTCTCGGCACCGACCACCGGATGCTCAGGACCAGGGCGGGGACCTCCGTCAAGCTGGTCGACCTGCTCGACGAGGCGGTGTCGCGGGCTGCCGACGCCATAGCGGAGAGGGGTCGTGACGCCGACCTGGTCGACGACGGTCGGCAAGCGGTGGCTCGGGCGCTTGGAATCGGAGCGGTCAAGTACGCCGACCTCTCGACGGACAGGGCGCGCGACTACGTGTTCGACTGGGAGCGGATGCTCTCCTTCGAGGGCGACACCGGTCCCTACCTCCAGTACGCGCACGCGAGGATCCGGTCGATCTTCCGCCGCGCTGAAGGGGAGTCGGCCAGTCCGGCGATCGGGGAAGCAGGCGAGGTCGGCGGGGGGGCGCCCGCTATCGCGGTTCGCACCCCGGAGGAGCGGGCGCTCAGCCTCTCACTGCTCGGGTACGCCTCCGCGATGCGTGCCGCGGTCGAGGAGTCGTCGCCTTCGAAGCTGTGCGCGTACCTCTACTCGCTCGCCACGTCGTTCACGACGTTCTACGAGCGCTGCCCCGTCCTTCGGGCACCGGACGCGACGACGAGGCGGAGCCGCCTCGCGCTCTCGGAGACGACCGCGAGGGTGCTCGCCCAAGGACTCGGGCTGCTCGGGATCGAGGCGCCCGAACGCATGTGAGCGAGCGTTCAACGGAGCCGAGCCCGCGACCGCGCAACGACATCCGCTGACTATCGTCAGGTCTGGTGTCGTCGTCGCGGGGCGGCATCGGCCGTGCTCGACGAGGGCGATGCGGGCCAGGGGTGCGTGCGGGCAGGGAGGCCGGTACCGGGCTCCCGCCGCCGGCGGGCACCGAGGCGCCGAGGGTCGTTCGAAGGGCGCGGGAGAAGGCGAAGGTGACCGCGTGCCACCAGAGGAGCGGCCGTTGCAGGCTCTCGGGGACCGTAGTACCACCACGCGCAGACGCCGCTTGATGTCGCCGTGGCTGGTATTGCTCGCCGTCGCCCTCGTCGTCGGAGGGGGGGCTGCCGTCTACGCGGTCTCGCGGGGAGCTCCCGCGGCCCTTTCGTGCTCCGGCGCGTCGTGCACCACGGGCTCGCGCGGCGGCGGACCGGGCTCGGGAGCCGCCTCGGGCGGTGGGGGGAAAGGCCCGGGCGGAGGAGCCACCTCGAGGTCGGGCCGAAGAGATGCCCACGTCTTCAGGGTCTCATCCACCACACCCGCATCCGGCGCGACAGGCATCCCGTCCAACGCGAAGCTCGTGGTGACGTTCGACTCGGCGCTCGAGCCTGGCGGCCCGACCCCGACGCTGTCGCCCGCGCTGCCGGGCACCTGGCAGCAGGCGTCCAACGACGAGCTGGTCTTCAGGCCGTCCGCGCCCTTCGTTCCCTACCAGACGTACACGCTCAAGATCCCGGGTGGCCGAAGCGGGCTGGCGAGCGTGTCGGGCTCCCACCTGGCCGCGACGAAGACCGTCTCGTTCACCATCGCGGCAGGCAGCACGCTGCGGCTCCAGCAGCTGCTCGCCGAGCTCGGCTACCTGCCCCTCTCCTACAGCGGTGGTACCCCGGCCCCCCAAGACATGGCGACACCCCAACCGGGCACACTCACCTGGCGGTGGTCCGGTCTCCCCTCCGAGCTCACCAGCCAGTGGACGCCGGGCGCGCAGAACGCGATCACAAAGGGTGCCGTCGAGATGTTCGAGACAGAGAACGGTCTCTCGGTCGACGGCATCGCGGGACCGAAGGTGTGGACAGCGTTGCTGCACGACGCGGTGAGCCACAAGGCCAACGCGGAGCCGGTCACCTATGTGCTGGTCACAAAGGTCCTGCCCGAGCACCTCACAGCGTGGGTGAACGGGAGGCTCCAGTTCAAGGGTATCCCTGTCAACACGGGGGTCCCGGGCGCCAACACCGCGGACGGGACGTTCCAGGTCTTCGAGCACGTGCCGTTCTCCGCCATGAGAGGGACGGACGTGACAGGGACGAAGTACACAGATCCGCACGTGCCGTGGGCGAGCTACTTCAACGGCGGCGACGCGCTCCACGGCTATCCGCGGGCCACCTACGGCTGGCCGCAGAGCAACGGGTGCGTCGAGATGCCGATCTCCACAGCCGGCAAGCTCTGGCCCTACACGCCGATCGGCACGCTGGTCACCGTGATCGGCCCGAGCTCGGGCGGGACAACGCCGGCCACGCCTCCGCCGACGACCACGACCACGACGACCGCGCCGCGACCGACCACGACCACCGCGCCCAGGACGACGACCGCGCCGCGACCGACCACGACCACCGCGCCCAGGACGACGACCGCGCCGCGACCGACCACGACCACGACGACCGCGCCGCGACCGACCACGACCACGACGACCGCGCCGCGACCGACCACGACCACGACGACGACGGCCGCGCCGCGACCGACCACGACCACGACGGCCGCGCCGCGACCGACCACGACCACGACGACGACGACGGCGCCGACGACGACGGCGGCGACGGCGCGCCCGCCGTCCTCGCAGACGTCCAGCTCATCCTCGGCAGGGTGAGGGGCGCCGGGGGGCACGACGCGCCGATGGGCCGGCCAGTCGCCCCTGCCCGACCGGCCTCTCCGCCGCGCGAGCTTCTCGCCGGCCCTGTGTCATTGCGGGCCTTCAGTGGCGACGAAGCACCCGCCCTCAACAGTCTGGTGACCCGGAACCTCGTACACCTCCGACCGTGGATGCCGTGGGCCCGAGAGGCGCCGAGCGAGGAGGTGAACGTGGAGTTCGTGCGCCGGACCGTCGAAGAATGGGAGAGCGGCGTCGGGTTCGGCTACTGGCTGAGCGAGGACCGGGTCCGCCGCGGCTATGCCACGGCTTCGGCGCGGGCGCTCACGTCGGCGGCCTTCGGCTTGCCCGGGATCCTCCGGGTCGAGATCCACTGCGACGCAGGCAATTCGGCGAGTGCCGCGATTCCCGAGCGGCTCGGGTACCGGCTTGCACGTGTCGAGCCCGTCGCGCCCCGCGCGCCGTCGGAGTCAGGCCGCCAGCTCGTGTGGGTCGTCGACGTCGCCTCGTGGGTCGCCGGAGCTCCGTGATACGCCCGCCGAGGCGCGGCTCCGGGGGTCGATCGTCCGGCTCCGACGAGGACGTATGGTGCCGTCACGGCTCGAGCGCCAGCATGTCCGCCACCGTCTCCCGCCGCACCACCACGGTCGCGTTCCCGTCTCGGACGAAGACGACGGCGGGACGCGGGACCTTGTTGTAGTTGGAGGCCATCGAGTAGCCGTAGGCACCGGTCACCGGGGTCGCCAGCACGTCGCCGACGGAGATCTCGGCGGGGACGTGAGCCGGGTCCACGAGGACGTCGCCGGTCTCACAGTGCTTGCCCACGACTCTCACCACCTTCGGACGCGGCGCGCCCACCACTCGTGGCAGGAACGCTTCATAGCCGCTCCCGTACAGCACGGGGCGTGGGTTGTCGCTCATGCCGCCGTCGACGGCGACGTACGTGCGGATCTCGGGGAGATCTTTGATCGTGCCCACCGTGTACAGCGTGATCGCCGCGCTGGCGACGATCGAGCGTCCCGGCTCGGCAGTGATCCTCGTCTTCGGGTCCACTCCGGCGCGCAGGCACGCGTGGCGAGTGGCATCGGCCCATTCCTGCTGGGTGGGGGAGG
>JAKATJ010000158.1 GCA_021828005.1 Actinomycetes bacterium
TACGTCGCCGCGGGCGGCCACGCGGAGTCCTTGGATCTCGAGGAGCGGCGCAGTCATCGAGCCAAGTCTACCGGCCGGGTCGGATTTCTACCACAGACGTAGGAGAAATATCGGCGGCGGAGGCGGGGCGAAGCCCGGTCCGGCCCGGTCCGGCCCTGGCTGCCTCCGAGGCTCGGTCGCGTCGTCCGTCCCTGTCTCACCACCCGCGGTCGATCCACTCCTGGAGGTGCGGGGACTCCGTGCCGATCGTGGTCGATGCGCCGTGCCCGGGGAGCACCAGCGTGGAGCCGTCGAAGCGGGCGAACAGGCGTCGCTCGATCGAGTGGACGATGGTGGGGAAGTCCCCGCCGGGGAACGAGGTGTTGCCCGGGCCCCCGGGGAACAGCGTGTCCCCGGTGAGGAGGAGCGAAGTCCCCTCCACGTGGAAGCACATCGACCCGGGCGTGTGCCCCGGCGTGGCGATCGTGCGCACGCGCAACCTGCCGACCTCGAGGACAGCGTCGTCCTCGAGCAGCTCGTCGTAGGAGGGCAGCATGCCGGCGTCCGCCGCGGTGACCGCGACGGAGTACCCGGCGTCGCGCACCGCCGGGACGGCCTGGATGTGGTCCCAGTGGCCGTGGGTCTCGACGACCTGGCGGACGCCGAGACGGCGGCAGAGATCGAGCAGGAGCTCGTGCTCGTTGGCCGCGTCCACGAGCAGCGCGTCGCCGGTCCGGCGGCAGCGCAGGACGTAGACGTTGTTGTCCATGGGGCCGACGACGGTGCGGTGGAGCTCGCAGGCCGCGTCCTCCCAGATGCGCTCGATCTCGGGCATGTTCCCCAGGTTTGCACACGTGGTAGACCTCAGCCCGATGGACTTCGCCTTCAGCGAGGAGCAGGAGGAGCTTCGCAGGGCCGTGCGCCGCTTCCTCGCCGACAAGTCGCCGGAGGCGGAGGTCCGGAGGCTCATGGCGACGGTCGAGGGGTACGACCCGGCCGTCTGGCAGCAGATGGCGGAGCAGCTCGGCCTCCAATCGCTCGCGATCCCCGAGCGGCACGGCGGCGCGGGGTTCGGGTTCGTCGAGCTCGCGGTCGTCCTCGAAGAGATGGGGGCGGCGCTCCTGTGCGCGCCGTTCTTCTCCTCTGCGGTCCTCGGCGCCCACGCGCTGCTCACCTCGGGGGACGACGAGGCGAAGGAGCGCTGGCTCCCGAAGATCGCGTCGGGCGCGTCGATCGCGACCCTGGCGCTGGCCGAGGACTCCGGCCGCTGGGACCTCGACGCGGTCGAGCTCGAGGCGCTGCGCGCCGGCGACGGCTGGGTCCTCGAGGGGCACAAGAGCTTCGTCCTGGACGGCAACCTCGCGACACTCCTTCTCGTGGTGGCCCGCTCGGCGGGGGGCCTCGGGCTCTTCGCGGTCGAAGGAGGTGCCGCAGGGGTCGTCCGCACGCCGCTGCTCACGATGGACCAGACCCGCAAGCAGGCGCGCCTCGAGTTCGCGCGGACGCCCGCGGTGCCCGTCGGCGCCCCCGGCAGGGCGGGTCCCGGACTCGAAAAGACCCTGCAGCTCGCCGCGGTGGCGCTCGCGGCCGAGCAGGTCGGGGGTGCCCAGCACTGCCTCGACAGCTCGGTCGAGCACGCCAGGACGCGGATCCAGTTCGGCCGGCCGATCGGCAGCTTCCAAGCCATCAAGCACAAGTGCGCCGACCTGCTCTGCGAGGTCGAGTCCGCGCGGTCGGCCGCCTATTACGCGGCGTGGGCAGCGGCCGAGGACTCCGACGATCTGCCGCTCGCCGCGAGCCTCGCCAAGTCGTACTGCTCCGAGACGTACTTCCATGCCGCCGCGGAGAACATCCAGATTCACGGCGGGATCGGCTTCACCTGGGAGCACGACGCCCACCTGTACTTCAAGCGGGCCAAGTCCTCCGAGCTCCTCTTCGGCGATCCCACGTACCACCGCGAGCTGCTGGCCCAGCACATCGGCATCTGAGGTGCCGGGCCACTGGCGCGTCGTCGAAGGCGGGGCGGGCGTGGTGCGGGTCTACGTCACCCCCGCTGCCGGCGGGGCGTCCCCCTGGGGAGACGTCGTGCTCTGCCACGAGCTCCCGCGTGAGCCCGATCGAGGGACCGATGCCGATCGCGGCTACCCACCGCTGGCGGACCGGCTCTCGCAAGAGTGCGCCTGCCGCGTGGTGGTGCCGATGCTGAGAGGCACGAGCGGCTCCAGCGGCGACTTCTCCGCGAACGGGTGGCTGGAAGATCTCGCGGCGGTCGCGGACCACGAAACGGGACCGGACGGGCACCGGTGGCTGATCGGCTTCGGGCTCGGAGGTGCGGTCGCGCTGCGCGCCGCCGTCCAAGACCCCCGAGTCCGCGGCGTCGCGTCGATCGCGGGCCCTGCCGACCTGACCGCATGGGTCGCCAACCGCGAGAAGGTGCTCGACCGGTGCAGGCGGAGCGGGGTCGTCTCGACCCCGGGGTTCCCCGCCGACGTCGACGCGTGGGCGGAGGACATCGTCGCGCTCGCGCCGCTCGACGCGGCGGCGCATCTCGGAGGCCGCCCGCTGCTCGTGATCCACGGCTCCGACGACGACGAGGTGCCCGTCGCTGCCGCGCGGGCGATCGCGGACGCGGCGACCGAGGGACCCGCGGACCTCCGCATCGTGCCGGCTGCCGGCCATTGGCTCCGGGCCGACCCGCGTGTGGTGGCGACGCTGGTGGGGTGGATCGAGCGTCACCGCTGATCCGGCCGGTGCCGGTCGCCGGCGAGCGCACGGTCGATGGCGATCCGCAACTCCCTCGCGGCGGCTTCCGGGTCGTTGGCTTCGGTCAGCCAGCGCACCGCCACGAAGTGGCGCACGCCTGCTGCGGCGAGCCCCGGGACCGTGGACGGCGTGACGCCGCCGGTGACGAAGACGGGACGGCGGGCCGCCGCGGCACGGGCGACCGCGAGCGCCGCGTACCCGACGCCCGTGCCGGGTCGCCCCGGCTTGGTGGGCGTCTCGACGACGGGTCCGGCCGAGACGTAGTCCACCGGCTCGACCTCGGAGAGGTCCAGCTCCTCCGGGGCGTGGGTCGAGAGCCCGACGATCGCGAAGGGCCCGAGGATCCGCCGTGCGAGCGAGGGCGGTGCGTCGTCCTGGCCGACGTGCACGCCGTCCGCACCCGCTTCGAGCGCGAGGTCCGGGCGGTCGTTGAGGATGAACGGGACGCCGAGGTCCGAGCACACGCCCCGGAGGAGCGCGGCCCGCCGCAGGAGCGGCCGCGCCTCGAGCGCCTTGTCTCGCAGTTGGACGATGTCGACTCCGCCCGCGACGCAGCGGTCGACGAACCGTGCGAGGTCCGGCCTGTCGGGCGTGCACAGGTAGAGGCGACGTCCGGCGAGCGGACCGCGCGCTCCGTCGCGGTCGGTCATCTGGCACTCCGGGCCGCGCGACTTCTTCTGCTCGCTCTGATCGCTCTGATCGCCTGCCCGGCGGGCTGCTCCATGGCGGACTTCGCCTCGCGCTCGTGGCGCCGGACCTCGGCCAGGGTTCCCGTCTGGAGCGGTGTCACGGGGCGAGCGTCTCACACCATCTGGCTGCCACGCTCGACCATCGGCGGCTTGGGCTGGTCCGTGCCGCGGATCATCCGCCGGGCGGCCTCTGCGGTCGCGGGGCTGGCCAGGGCACTCACGAGGTCTCCGTGCTCGAGCGTGGTCGAGCCAGTCGCGAAGAGCAGGTGCTCCCGGCGTTGCACGGACACGATGATGCACCCCGGGGGCAGTCCCGCTGCTCTGAGCGGCACGTCGGCGACAGGGGAGTCGGCCCCCACGCGCTCTTCGATCGCGAGCGCGCTGGGAGAGACCGCGGCGATCTGACCGGCGTTGACGGCCAAGGCCTGCTGGTAGGTGCGGACCACATCGGAGATCGAGAGGATCCCGACGACCCGTCGAGCGGAGGTCACGGTGACCCACTTGCCCCCCGCTTGCAGCAACGCCTCGAGTGCGACGTTGAGCCGTGCCGTGTCGGGCACGGTCGTCGTGGTCGCATCGAGGGCGGCGGCCACCCTGAGCACCGCTGGCGTGCGGGCCTCCGCTGGCGTGCCGGCCTCCGCTGGCGTGCGGGCCTCCGCTGTCGTGCGGGCCTCTGCTGGCGTGCGGGCC
>JAKATJ010000028.1:0-6782 GCA_021828005.1 Actinomycetes bacterium
TGATCGTCGAGCGGGAGCTGGAGGGAGAAGACGGCACCGCGGCGGACGAGCTGGGCGGCGAGGCGGACCTTCTCCTCGTCGATGTAGTTGAGCGCGCCTCGTTCGTCGTCCTGCCCCCAGCGGCCCCAGTTGGAGAACCGCTCGCAGTAGTCGTCCAGGAGCTCACGGTTCAAGGCTCGGGGCGCCGGGGACGGGTCTTGCGCACTGAACACGGAGAACCTCCTGCGTAGGAGTTGGAAGCTGCGACCGCAGGCCTGACGCAGGAGGCCGGCGCCGGACCTGCTGCGAACCGGCTACGTCCGGGTGCTGCGGGGGGAGAAGGCCGGGTTCAAGGCAGGGCGGCGCGACCAGGCCGACCCGTGTCCCTGCGCCGTGCGCGAGGGGCCTCGTGCTCGGAGAGCAGCTGACGGAGGAGGGCGATCTCCCGATGGTCGATCTCTTCGGCTGGTGGCGACGCGAGCGTGCGCACCGGCCGGCGGCGAGGTCCTTCGGCGTCGAGCGCGCTACGGATCCGCTCGAGATCGACGCGCAGCTGCTCGTTCTTCTCCTCCAACGCCATGCGGGCGGCACGGGCCGCGGACAGCTCGGACTCGAGCGCGCTGACGCGCTGCTCGAGCGCGTCCACCACGCTGTCGGCCACCCGCTCTCGTTCGCCGGCTGCGGCCTCCCTCTCGCCCTCGTCCGTGCCGACGAGACGGCGTGCCACCTGGCGGAGGAGCCGGCGAGCGAGCTCGTCGTAGTCGACCACCTCGTCGACCTCCGCCGCGCGCACCCCTGTGGAGGCGCCGCGGGAAGGCGTCACTTCCGTGGACCTGCCGCGGACTGGGGTTCGCCTGGGCACGCCACCGCCCCCTGCGGCGCGCTCGCGTCCTGCCTCGGTGAGCTCCACGCGGTACGTGCGCTTCCCCCGGACGTCCCTCGTGATGAGGCCGGATCGCTCCATCCCCGACAGCAGCTGCGCGAAGGCGATGCTCGACCCGGGGTAACCGATGCTCCTGGCGAGCGACGCGCTCGCCATCCCCGACGGGTCGTCGACGGCGCCGCTCGCCGCCAACCAGGTGACCACGCGGTCACGCGCACCGACCGTCTTGCCCTTCCTCGCAGTCAGCTCTTGCGCCACCGCTCGCCTCTCCTCGTCCTCCCCAGCGACGTTGTGCCACCAGGGCGCTGCCGGCAACCAGGCCCCCCAGTGACATCGATCTCGCCCTATAGCATAGCCCTCTCAGCAACTTTGCGCAGCCAGCAGGGGCGAGCCAGCAGGGGCGAGGGTGTCCTGCCGCGATCCCCACGACCCGCGGTCTCACCAACGCTGCATTACGATTCGGAGAAGCAGATTGGATTCGTGCCCGGGGCCAGACACCGAGACCGCATCGGGCGGGGGCCGGTCAGAGGGCACGATCGGAAGGAGGGTGACCGTGCAATCACCGAGTAGCTCGTCGTCCCGGCGGCAGCGAAGAGGCCGGGGTGTCCGTACGCCCCTGGCGCTGGGCGCTGCCGCCGCGGCACTGTCGTTCGTGGTGGTCGCCGGGGTCGGCGGCGGTGCCGGAGCTTCCGGTCGTGCGTCTTCGATCAGCGTCGGCTTCATCTTGCCGCTCACGGGGAACTTCGCTGCGAACGCCAAGCTCGAGCAGGACGGTTTCAAGCTCGGACTGCGGCGGTTCGGCTCGACAATCGACGGTCACACGATCACGGTGCACTACGAGGACACACACGGCACACCGGCGATCGGGCTCACCGCGGCCAAGAAGCTCGTGACATCGACACGCGTCCAGGTCATGGAGGGCCCGCTGCTGTCGAACATCATCGCCGCCGTGTCTCCGTACGTGCAGGGCAAGAAGATCCCAGAGGACGACTTGTTCCTTTCGAGCCCCACCCAGATGAACCTGTACAAGTCGTCGGGCTTCGGCCTCACCTCGGGATGGGACGGCTACCAGGTGACGGAGGCGGGCGCCGCATGGGCGTACAAGACAGAGAAGTGGCGCCACGTCACGACGATCGGGGCCAACTTCTCGTTCGGCTGGCAGACCGTCGGCGGGTTCGACGCAGAGTTCACCAAGCTCGGAGGCAGGATCCAGAAATCGATCTGGGTGCCGAGCAACGCCTCGACACTCTCCTCCTACATCTCGCAGATCCCCTCGACAACCCAAGGGGTCTGGGTCGAGCTCTCAGGCGCGCAAGCGGTCACCTTCGTCGATGACTACGCGTCGTTCGGCCTGAAGGGCAAGATCCCGCTGCTGGGCATCACCCAGCTCACGACACAGTCGGCCCTTCCGGCCGAGAAGCCGTCGTCAGCCGTCGGGATCTACACCGACGCCCAGTACTGCACAGGCATCCTCTCCAAGAGCAACGAGGCGTTCACCGCGGCCTTCCGCAGGCAGTTCGGGTCGTGGCCCGGCTACTACGCGGACGCCGGCTACGTGAAGGCGGAGATCCTCGTGAGCGCGCTGAGGTCGCTCAGGGGCAATGCGACGACAGGCAAGAAGCTGAGCGACGCCATGCGGGCCGTGAAGATCTCGGCCCCGCGCGGCCCCGTCACGATCAGCAAGACAACGTGGTCCCCCATCCAGAACAGCTACATCTGCAAGGTGGAGAGGGTGAGGGGGACACTGCGCAACGTGCCCATCAAGACCTACCCCAAGATGCAGCCCTGGGGGTTCATCAAGAAGTCGATATGGCTCAGCGACTTCACCCAGGAATCGTCCGGCCCTCCGACCCCGTAGCCCGCGCGGTGTGCGGGCGGGAGCCCACCGTCGGAGCCGGGTGGCCCCGGCGGTGCGCTCCCCTCGCTCGAGCGGGGTCTCTCGGGCCGAGCTGGCCCCTCCGCTGACGGAAGGAAGACGACGCGGCCTTACCGTGCGCCCGTGGGCCGGCAGCGGGCGACCATGTGAGGGAGCCGGCCGGTGCCGCCGCGCCGATCCGCCGGCCGTGCCGCCCGGTCATTCGACCGGGGCGCCCGAACATGATTACGGTACGACATGATTGGCGGTCGTCGGCCGGTCGGGCCTCCGACCGATCCTTCGACGGCCGTCCCCGACGAGAGGAGCGCGATGAGCGTCGATGTGCACAATCACGTCATGCCCACCGAGGTGCTCGACCTGTTGCGGGCCGAGCCCGGCTACGGCGTCACGCTCGACGACGCCAACAACTGGAGCGGCGCCCACCACGCGACGTTCCCGGTCACCCCGTCCTTCTACGACCCGGTCGCCAAGCTGGCGTACATGGACGAGCGGAAGGTCGGCGCCGCAGTGACGTCGCCGCCGCCGCCCCTGTTCTTCTACGAGGTCGACACCGCCGCCGCCGACCGGCTCTGCCAGGCGACCAACGAAGGGCTCGCCCGGTTCTGCCGCCACGACCCGGAACGTCTCCACTGGCTCGCCAACCTTCCCATGCAGGATCCCGAGGCGGCCGTGACCGCCTACCGGGCGGCGGTGCGGGACGGCGCGATCGGAGCGGCCATCGGGACCTCGATCGCCGGCCGGCGGCTCGATGAGCCCGAGTTCGAGCGGTTCTGGGCGACGGCGGACGAGCTCGGCCTCCCCGTGCTCGTCCATCCCGCGTGGAACGAGCCCCACGCCGGCCTCGACGACTTCTACATGCAGAACGCCATCGGGAACCCGCTCGAGACCACGGTCATGGTCGAGCGGCTGATCTGCGCCGGCGTGCTCGCTCGGCACCGCAGCGTGAGACTGGTCCTCCTTCACGGCGGCGGCTACGTCCCCTACCAGGCGGGCCGGCTCGCGCACGCCTGCACGGTCCGTCCGGAGATCTCCATCTCCGCCGGCGACGTGTGGGACGCCTTCGACCAGCTTTACTTCGACACCATCACGCACGACGCGGCGGCCCTGCGGTACCTGGTCGAACGGGTGGGCGTCGATCGCGTCGTGCTCGGCACCGACATGCCCTTCGACATGTCCGAGGACAGACCGATGGAGGCGCTGGCGGAGGCGCTCGACGACGAGCAGGTGATCGCAGTCGGGACCACCAACCCGGCCCGGCTCTTCGGCATCGCCAGCCGCTCTGCACCCGCCGCAGTCTGATCCAGCGGGCAGCAAGGGGACCGCGATGCGCGCCGCAGTGCTCGAGGAGCCGGGGCGGCTCGTTGTGCGCGACCTGCCCCGGCCCTCCGGCTCCGTGCTGGTGCACGTCGACCAGGCCGGCGTCTGCGGCACGGACCGCAAGGTCGTCGACGGCACCACGCCGGTGTCGTTGCCTCGAGTCATCGGTCACGAGCTCGTCGGGCGGGTGCTCGAAGCCGGCGACGCGGCCGGAGCCGAAGCAGGCTCCGGCCAGCTTCGATCCGGTGCCCGTGTCCTCGTCGATCCGAGCGTGTCGTGCGGTCGCTGCGCGACCTGCCGCCGCGGACAAGAGCACCTCTGCCCGAACGGCGGCCTCATGGGCCGCGAGGTGGACGGGGGCATGGCTGAGCTGATCGCCGTTCCGGCAGATCGTCTCCATGTGGTTCCCGACGACGTCGACGTCGACGACGCCGCGCTCCTCCAGGTCCTCGGGACCTGCGTCCACGCCCAGTGGCAGGTGCACGTGCTCCCGGTCGACCACGCCGTGGTCGTGGGGCTCGGCGTCGCCGGCCTGCTGCACGTGCAGCTGCTGCGTGCTCGTGGAGCCGCCAGCGTGCTGGGAGTGGGGCGCTCCGCCTCCACGCGTGAGCTCGCGGCGTCGCTCGGCGCGACCGCGACGTGCACGCCCGAAGAGGCGCCTGCGGCGGTGGCGGAGCTGACCGGCGGCGCAGGCGCCCAGGTGGTGATCGAAGCGGCGGGCACGGGCCCGACGGTCGATCTCGCGGTCGATCTTGCCGGGCTCGGCGCCACGGTGGTGGTCTTCGGGACCATCGTCGGCGGACGCCACGCGCTCGGCTTCTACGAGCTGTACCGCAAGGAGCTCCGCCTGTTGAACCCCCGGGCAGCCCGCGGACGCGACTACGACGACGCGGTCGCGCTGGTTGCGTCCGGGCAGGTGTCCGGGCGTTCGCTGGTCAGCGAGCGGCTCCCACTGTCGAAGGCGCCCGAGGTGCTGGCCGGTTGGCATGGCGGCTCGGGCCGCCTCAAGGTGGTCTTCGAACCGTGATGTGGCGCGAGCAGCGCGAGAAGGAGGAGTGATGGACGGGTTCAAGGTCGTGCTCACCGACCAGGTCTTCCCGGACACTGCCATCGAGGAGGAGATCTTCGCGGCGGCCGGTGGCACGTTGGAGGTGGCGAGCGGCGAACGCGAGGTGGTGCTCGCAGCGGCGGCCGACGCCGACGCGGTCCTCACGACGTACTTCCCGCTGGCTCGTGCGGACATCGAGCGTCTCCATCGCTGCCGCATCATCGCCCGATACGGGATCGGGGTGGACAACGTCGACGTCGCCGCAGCGCTCGAGCGCGGCATCGTCGTCACCAACGTGCCCGACTACTGCGTGGAGGAGGTCGGCACCCATGCGCTCGCGATGGCGCTCGCGCTGCTCAGGCGTCTGCCGGCCGGCCACGCCCAGGTCCTCGCCGGGGGATGGGGCGTCGCGGGCCTTCGACCGATGCTCCGCCCCTCGGAGGTCACGCTCGGTCTCGTCGGCTACGGTCGGATCGCCCGCCATCTGGCGAACGGCGCCGCCGCGCTCGGAATGCGCATCGTCGCCCACGATCCGTACCTCCAAGGGCCGGCGCCCGAAGGGGTGGAGCTCGTCGACCTCCCGGCGTTGCTGCGCCGAAGCGACGTCGTGTCGTTGCACTGCCCGCTCACCGAGACGACCCGGGGGCTGATCGGGGCCGAGCAGCTGGCGATGATGCAGCCGCACGCCATCTTGGTCAACACGTCGCGCGGACCGCTCGTACGCCTCGGCGACCTCGTCGCCGCGCTCCGCGAGGGCCGCATCGGCGGGGCGGGGCTCGACGTGTTCGAGGTCGAGCCTCCCGACGCCGCGCTGCTGCACGAGGTGCCCGGCCTCCTCGCCACTCCGCACGTCGGCTACTACTCCGAGGCGGCCATCCACGAGTCGCAGCGCAAGGCGGCCACCCAGATCGTGAAGCAGATGACGGGCGAGCCTGTCGACTATCCCGTCCGGCCCCTCCCCTGAGCCTGGCCGCGGCGACGACCCCGCCCTGCGGCGACGGTGCTCGTGCGAGCGGCTGAGCTCGGTCCCGTGCCGATCGCGCTCGACGACGCGTCGGTGAGCACCGCGACCGTGGGCGCCAAGGCTGCCAGACTGGCGGACGCCCGCCGGCGGGGTCTTCCCGTCCTGCCCGGCTTCGTCGTCCCGGCCGGTCCCGGCCGCTCGATGGTGGCCTCGCTGATGCCCGAGGTCGCGTCGCACGGGCCGCACGCGGCGTCCCTCACGCTGATGGAGAAGGTGGCGGCGCTCGTGGACCTGTCGTCCGCCGTGCGTTTGGCTGCCCGCCTCGGCCCGTCGCTCGTGGCGCGCTCGAGCTCCTGTGTCGAGGACGATCCGGTGTGGTCGGGCGCCTTCTCCTCGTACCTGGACGTCGGACCGGGCGAGCTGGCCGTCGCGGTGGCGGGATGCTGGGCCTCCACCCTCACGCCGGCAGTGCTCGCGCTGTGCGAGCGGACGGGATCGGCGCCGCCCGACGTGTGCCCGGCCGTCCTCGTCCAGCCGATGGTCGACCCGCAGGCGTCGGGAACCGCCACCTTCGCACCTGGGCCCGAGGGAGCAGGATCGCCGGTCGAGATCGTCGCGGTGTGGGGCCCTCCGTCGCCGCTCATGGCGGGGTGGAGCGAGGGCTGGCGCGCGACCGTCACCGGCGAGCAGGTGTCGGGGCCGGCGGTGGGCGACG
>JAKATJ010000028.1:6882-9253 GCA_021828005.1 Actinomycetes bacterium
GTCGCCATCGCTCGGGACGCCATCCGCTACGGCGGTCCCCTCGGTGACCGGCTCGTGCTGCCGTGGCTGCTCGGCATGGGCTTTTCCGCTGCACGCGGCACAGAGGCCCCCAGCAAGGCCCCAGACCGCGCCACGGAGCAGGCCCCAGACCGCGCCACGGAGCACGCCGAGGTTGCGCCGGCGGCTCGAGGCGGGCCCGCTCCGCCGGACGCGCTCCGAGCGGCTGTCCGTGACGCTCGAGCCTTGGTCGCCACCGCAGTGGGCGCCGAGGACGCCGAAGCGGACGCGGCGGCGTCGCAGGTCCTCGAGCGAGTCGCAGCAGGGGAGCTCGAGGTGCTCGGCGAGATGCGTCCCGTCGACCCGCGAGCAGCGGCCGACGTCCTCTCGAGACTGGCAGAGATCGGCGAGATCCTCGTCGCGAGCGGCGCCCTCGCCCATCCCGAGCAGCTGTGGAGCCTCTCGGTCGAGGAGATCGGCGAGCTCCTCGACCGTCCCGTCGCCGGCGACTGGCACCGGCACCGGCACCGCACGCTGCGGTGGCAGGCGCTGGTCCAGCGGGTCATCGACGTCCACGGTGAGCACTTCTGCGGCGAGGGCGTCGCCCCGGGGACGGCCGCCGGCCCGGCTCGCCGGCTTTCTGCGGCACGAGACCTTCGGCGCGTGGTGCCCGGCGACGTGGTGGTGCTCCACCGGCCGGCCCCGCAGCTCGCACCGGCGCTTTGGGTCGCCGCCGGGCTCGTGGCCGAGTCGGGGAGCGGGGCCGCCCACCTGATCGAGGTGGCTCGCTCGCTGCGCGTGCCCGCCGTCGTCGGCGTCGGTTCGTTGGCGGTCGAGGGCGAGGACCTGGTCCACGTCGACGGCGACGGGGGCGAGATCTCCCTGCTCCGGCCCCTGGGCGGCGTTCCCGCCGGGTTCAGAGGTCCACGACGGGCAGGAGCACCGACGAAGGGAAGCGTGCACCGGTGAGCAGGTCGACGGTCACGCTCGCGGTCTCGCGGCGGTCGTCTGGGTCGTCGTGGAGGAACGGCCCCGACCCGTGGAAGGGTCCCACGGCAACGGGGCGCGCGAAGTCCGAGCCCCCGACGTTGAGCGCGAGCCGGCAGCCGGGAGGAAGCCGCACGCACGTGGGCCACAGCTCGACCTCGGCCTCGTAGGCTGCTCCGGGGCGCAGCGGCACGCGCGTGCGGTGGGTGTGCCATGGCCGCCAGGGCAGTGAGCGTCTCGGATCCTGCTCGCGCTGGGACAGCCGCAGCCACCCCTGGGACAGCGGCGCGCGAGGGTCGTTGGCCCCTCTGAAGTCGACCTCGGTGCCGTCGGGACGGAACGCCTGCAGGGTGCAGAAGAGGTCGGCGTCGGTGCCGGAGCTCGCTGCGTGCAGGCTGGCCGACAGCGGCCCGACGATCGTGAGCGGCGCGTCGAGCGGGTCGGAGACGAACGTCGCCCCTTCACCGCCGGCGCGCACCGACGCACGGCCCGAGTCGGCGGGGGGGCCGTCGCCGGCACGCCGGAGCTTTCGTGGAGCCTCGAGCCACCAGCGCTCCCAGCGGGTGCCTGGCAGCGGCCACGCGGCCGCTCCGGCTCGAAGCTCGCCGCGCTCGGCGTCTCGTACCACGAACGAGACCGGGTCGCGGCGCTCCCAGTCGTTTGTCCGGCCGAGGAGGAACCGGTCGAAGAAGAGCCGCTGCAGCTCCCGGCCGTCCGGCGTGTAGAACGCCTCCTCGTGGCGCCCGGTGTGGACGTCCAACCACTTGGCGGCCGACGCCGCCTGCGTGAAGCCCTCGAAGTTCCCCCGGCTGTGGAGGCCGAGACCCCCCCAGTTGGCCGCGGAGAGGAGCGGCACGTCGATCCGGTCGAGCGGCGCGCTGCGTTCCTTGTGCCAGGCGTCGTCGAACGCGTGTGACCGGATCTCGGCGAGGTAGTCCGCTCGCAGGCGCTCGAGGTCTTCCTCGTCCAGCGTCTCGAGACCGGTGGCGAGGCCGTCGGGCACCCAGGGGCTTTTCGGCCCGCGGGCTCCGAGCCCGTGCTGCATCGAGCGGACCTGCCGCGGGTACCAGCCGTCGAAGAACCCGTTCGACAGGATGCCGCCGTGGTGGGTCATGTCGCGGTAGTGGTCGGCTGCCCCTTCCCACGGGATGATGGCGGCGAGGTGCGGCGGGCGCAGCGACGCGACCAGCCACTGGTTGATCGCGTAGTAGGAGACGCCGGCGAGGCCCACGCGGCCGTTGCACCACGGCCGGGTTCCCGCCCACTCGATCGCCGCCGCGTAGTCGCGCACCTCGCGCGAAGAGAAGATGTCGAGCCGTCCGGCGGAACGCCCCGCACCGCGCGAGTCGACGCGGACGACCGCGTAGCCCAGCGGCACCCACTGCTC
>JAKATJ010000028.1:9353-17198 GCA_021828005.1 Actinomycetes bacterium
CGCTTCGTCGTGCGCTTCGTCGTGCGCTTCGTCGTCCGCTTCGTCTGTCCCGCCGTCACCACCTCCCCTGGCCGCCTCCGGCCCCCGGGAGATTCCCGCGGACCTGTCGAGACCCTATTGACCGACGCGGGCAGCGCCCGTATTGTACTCTTGCAATCGAGTGCACACGTAGCCCGGGTCGGACGGCCGGGGGGGCGAGGCAATGTCGAAGGTGTTCACGAAAGAAGAGCTGCCGCATTTCGGGTCGACGCGCGACACGCGCGACCGGCTCGATCTGGTGACCGAGGACGTGCCGGTCGGAGCGGCCCACCTGCGGGCCGACCGCATCGTGTACCACCCCGGCGATACGGCGGCGGCGCACTACCACGTCGACTCGCACCACGTGTTCTGGGTGCTGGGAGGCAGCGGGGTGCTGCACACCAGCAGCGGGCAGACGTCCGAGTCCACCCGCCTCGGCGCGGGCACGAGCGCGCTCGTCGGCCCGGGTGAGGTCCACTGGTTCGAGAACGACGGTGACGAGGAGTTCTCCTTCGTCGAGCTCTGGGCCCCGCCGCCGGCCGAGACGATCTGGACCGTCGACGGTGACCGGTGCACGTGGGCGCCGTCGGCCTGACCGCGCAACGGCACGTATTCATGGCAGTGTCATCCAACAGTCATCCAGCAGTCATCCGGCAGTTATCCAACAGCAACAGTCATCTAGGTTGGCAGTCATCAAGCAGCGTTGGCAATCGGCCGGCACGTCCGGCTGTGCGAGGGGAGGAGCACATGAAACGAAGGCAACTGATCGGTCGTCTCCGGGCGACCGGCCCACGGCGGCGGGGAGCCGTACTCGTGACGGCGGCAGCCGTCGCCGCGATGGCAGCGCCCGCTCTCGGTGTAGGAACCGCCGCGGCGCACGCCGCGCGGCGTGATGCGCTGCACGGAGTCGTGACGATCGGCGCCTCGGTGTCCCTGTCGGGCGACTTCTCGGCCACAGGCAAGACCACCCAGCAGGGGTACGAGGCGTTCCAGACCTGGGCCAACGAGCACGGCGGGATCCTTGGGCACAAGGTCGTCTTCAAGTTCCTGTCCGACGGCTCGAGCCCGACGCAGGTGACCACCGACTACCAGAAGCTGATCACCGTCACACACGTGAACTTCCTGGTCGGCCCGTACTCGACGCTGCTCACGAAGCCCGCGTCGGAGGTCGCCAACCGCTACCACATGGCGCTCGTCGAGGGCATCGGTGGCGGCCCCTCGGTCTTCGAGGCCGGCTTGCACAACGTCTTCGACGTCAGCGCCTCCGCCATCTACCAGGGGATCTCCTTCGCCAAGTGGGTGGCCAAGGTCTACAAGCCCCAGCCGGTCGCCTACGCGGCGATCACAACACCGTTCAACGAGCCGATCGTGACAGGCATCAAGAAGTACCTGGACTCCAAGGGGTTCACGACGGCTGTCTTCAAGGTGTACCCGCTGGAGACGGCCGACTTCACCCCCATCGCCTCGGCGATCGCCGCGACGCACGCCAGGATCGTGGCGATCGGGTCGCAGCCGCCAGACGGTGAAGGCCTCATCAAGGACTTCGTGAGCTCCGGCTACAACCCGACAGTGCTCTTCGAGGTCTCCGGTCCGGACCAGGGCACCGGTTTCGTGAAGGCCGTCGGCAAGCAGAACACGACAGGCGTCATGTGGCCGAACACCTGGTACCCGGGCGCGAACGAGGGCGTCGTGAACACGGAGATGGAGAAGATCCTCGAGAAGGAGATCCACGTCAAGTCGGTGTCGCTCCTGAGCGCGAACATGGCCGAAGCGTTCTCCGCCGCTCAGACCCTCCGTGAGGCGGTCGACCACATCAAGTCGCTGACAAACGTGAAGCTCATCAAGTACATGCACTCTTCAAGTGCCAAGTTCACGAGCGTGCAGGGCCCGGTGTGCTTCAAGCCGACAGGCCAGAACGCGTGCGCGAGGCCGTTCGTGTTCCAGTGGCAGCACGGCAAGCAGCTCCAGGTGCTGCCGCCGACAGCGCCGGGAAGCTTCAAGGTGATGAACCCGAAGCCGAAGTGGGGGCAGAGCAAGTATTGAGCAGCGGCCACGGCACCGTCGCTCGTAGTGCCGGCGGCAGCGTGCTGGGCAGCCCGGTGAGGGCTGCCCAGCACCGCCGTCGGAGCGAACGAGCCGAGCTGCTGCAGGGTCCATCCGCCGTCGTGGCGGCACCGGCTCGACCGGTGGACCTTCGGAAGGACGATGAAAGAGCGATGACGTGCTAGTGCTGCAGGGCATCGTCGACGGGATCCTCGCCGGCGCGCTCTACGCGTTGATGGGGTCCGGCCTCACGCTGGTCTTCGGCGTGATGGAGGTTATCAACTTCGCGCAGGGGATCATCGTGGTGCTCGGCGCGTACTTCACCTACACGTTTGCCTCGCACCTCGGGGTCGACCCGTTCGTCACCCTGCTGCTCACGATCCCGATCATGTTCACGCTCGGCTACGCGGTGTACATGCTGCTGCTCCGGCCGATCAAGCGCGACCGGGTGATCATGTCGCTGCTCGTGATGTACGCCACCGCCGTGGTGATCGAGGGGGTCCTGGACCTCGTCTTCGGCGGGACACTCGTGGAGGTGACCGCGTCGTACGGCACAAGCTCGGTGCACCTCGGGTCGCTGGACTTCCCGAACGTGTACCTGCTCGCTTTCGGACTGAGCGCGGTGCTGCTCGCCGCCCTGTTCTGGATCCTCTACCACACGAAGTTCGGACGCAGCCTTCGTGCGACCACGCAGAACCTCACAGCTGCCAAGCTGGTCGGCATCAACGTCGACCACGTCTCTGCGTTGACCCTCGGCATCGGAGTGGGGCTCGGCGCGGCAGGCGGGATGCTCTTCGGGATGACCACCCCGTTCAACGCGGCGAGCTCCTACGACCTCATCTCCCGGCTGCTCGTGATCGTCATCCTCGGCGGGTTCGGCAGCGTCTGGGGAGCAGGGGTCGCTGCCATCGTGATGCTGGTCATCGAAGACGTCGTCGCGGTCGTGTGGTCCCCGGTCTGGGGGCAGACGGTCTTCTACCTCGTGCTCGCGCTCGTGCTCATGTTCAGGCCGCAGGGGCTGTTCGGCCGCCGGCTGGCAAGGGCGCAGTGATGGCGGTCGCAGAAGCAGCCCCCGAGCTCCTCAGCCCCGCTGAGATCGACCGCGCGTTCCGCGACCCTTTCTCGCCGTCCAAGCGCACGAGGGCGACCTCGTGGATCCTGCTGCTCGCGGTCCTGACCGCCTTCCCGCTGGTCTTCACGAACCCGGCAGTGACGTCGATCGGCGTGTTCACGATGTTCTTCCTGCTCGCCGTGGTCGGCTGGAACATCTTCTCCGGCTACTCCGGCTACATCTCGATCGGGCACGCCGTCTACTACGGCTTCGGCCAGTACACCGTGGCCCTGCTCATCATGCACCTCGGCATCACCTCGGGCGTGAGCGAGCTCGCCATCGTGCCCCTCGCCGGTCTGGCCGGGGCTGTCGTCGCGGTGCCGGTCGGCCTGCTCGTCCTGAGGGTCAGACGTCACACGTTCATCGTGCTCACGATCGCGGTGATGTTCATCTTCCAGCTGCTGGCGTTCAACTTCTCGTCGATCACGGGCGGCTCGACCGGATTGAACGTAAGCCCTCCGCCGTGGTCCGGCAACGACTACAACCTTCCCTTCTACTACATCGCGCTCGGCACCGCCGCCATCGGCCTGCTCACGTCGTGGGCGGTGCGGCGCTCGAAGTTCGGGCTCGGGCTGCTCGCGATCCGAGACGACGAGGACAGGGCGAAAGGGCTCGGCATCAAGGTCACTCGGACCAAGCTGATCGCGCTGGTCCTCTCGGCGTTCTTCGTCGGCATCGCCGGGGGCCTGTACGCGATCTTCATCGGGCAGGTCTTCCCGCAGTTCGCGTTCACACCGTTCTACGACCTGTACCTCGCAGTCTTCGCGTTCGTCGGCGGTCTCGGCACGCTGTCGGGCCCCGTCTTCGGCGCGCTCCTGCTCGGCCCCCTTCAGCAGTACTTCGAGCTCCAGTTCGGGGCGACGACACTGTACCTGATCATCTACGGCGTGCTCTTCGTCGTGATCCTGCTGGCGCTTCCGAGGGGCATCGTGCCGAGCCTCGCCGACCGCTACCGGTCCTTCCTCGCGGGTCGCTGGCGGCGGGCCGAGGAGAGACGTGGCGTCGCAGGGAGCGGCGTCACCGCGGGATCGATGATCGCGTCGGCGCCGGGCGCCGCTCCCGCGGAACGAGGCGGATCGTGAGCCTCATCGAGATCCAGGAGATCGCGAAGACCTACGGCGGCATCCACGCGCTCGCCGGCTGCACGTTGTCGTTCGAGGAGGGGCACATCAGCGGCCTCATCGGCCCGAACGGCTCCGGGAAGACGACCCTGTTCAACGTGCTCACCGGGTACGAGCAGCCCGACTCGGGCAGCGTCCACTTCGACGGCGACGAGATCACGAGGCTGAGCCCCGACAAGGTGTTCGACCGTGGGATCGGCAGGACGTTCCAGCTGACGAGGATCTTCCCGCGCATGAACGTGGTCGAGAACCTCCACGTGGCGGCGCAGCGCAGCGGCGGCTTCCGCTCGGAGCTGTCTCGCTGGTCGTCTGCCTCCGAGCGCGCTCGGGCGAAGGAGGTGCTGGACTTCGTCGGCCTCACCCGGCTGGCGAGCGAGATGGCGGGCAACCTCTCCTACGGGCAGCAGAAGCTGCTCGAATTCGGCTGCATCATCATCGCCCGCCCCCGCGTGATCCTCCTGGACGAGCCGGCCGGGGGCATCAACCCGACGCTCCTGCGCCACTTGGCCAGCCGGATCCGGGCGCTGAACGACGAGGGCATCACCTTCGTCGTGGTCGAGCACGACATGGAGTTCGTGATGGGGCTGTGCCACAAGGTGTGCGTCATGCACCAGGGACGGACGCTGTGCTCCGGTCACCCCGACGTGGTGCGCCAGGACCCGCTCGTCCTCGAGGCGTACCTCGGGACCGACATGCGCGAGACGGATCTCACACGGTCGGGGGCCCACTGATGCTCGTGTTCGAGGGCGTGTTCGCCGGGTACGGCGGCAGCGACGTGCTGCGCGGCGTCGACCTGGTCGTGGAGAAGGGCTCGCTCACGTGCGTGGTGGGGCCGAACGGCGCGGGGAAGTCCACCCTCATGAAGCTCGTGAGCGGATTGCTGCACCCGAGGGTGGGCAAGCTCGAATTCCAGGGAAAGTCGATCGCCCGGGCTGCGCCCCGCCAGATCCTGAAGCAGGGGATCGTGCAGGTGATGCAGGCGCGCAACCTCTTCCCCGAGCTCACCGTCCGGGAGAACGTCGAGCTGGGCGCGTTCTTGATCTCCGACGGCGACCTCGTGAAGCGGCGCTACGCCGAGGTGTGCGAGATGTTCCCGATCGTGGGCGAGCGGGCGAAGGACCGCGCGGGCGCGCTGTCGGGCGGCCAGCAGCGGATGGTGGAGTTCGCACGGGCCCTGATGCTCGATCCCCTTCTCGTCTCCCTCGACGAGCCGTCGATGGGCCTGGAGCCTCGTGCGGCGAAGATCATCTACGACAGCATCGTGAAGATGCACGAGAACGGCAGGACCGTGCTGCTCGTCGAACAGAACGTCCGAGCCGGGCTCGAGCGCGCGACCCGCGGCGTCGTCATGGAGGCAGGCCGGGTCCGGCTCGAGGGAACGGGTGCCGAGGTGCTGGCCAACCCCCAGATGCGCGCCCTGTACCTCGGCGGGACGATCGAGGAGGGAGCCCTCTCGAGCTCGGCGGCGGTGCGCTCCGGTTCGGCGACGTACCAGAATTGACGCTTGTCGGACCTGGAGAGCCGAGGTGCGCCGTGGATGACCGTCTGGAGTCGATGTACCGCCGGTTCACCTGGCGGATCCTGTCGAACTACGTGACGCCCTTCGAGTTCGACCGTCAGCAGAAGGCGATCTCCGACTACGAGCAGTGGTGCTCCAGCTGGCTCGAGTTGGCGGCCGAGCACGGCGCACGTGGCGACGGCGCGGCGGCCTCTGGACGGCGCGCGACCGCAGGCGACGAGTACGTCCGCGCGGGCCTGTGCTGCCACTGGGCGAGCTTCATGTTCTGCCACGATCGGGACGCCTACGCAGGGGCGCTCGAGCAGATGGCCGCCTACTGGGCCAAGGCCGCCCTGTTCGTCGACCCCCCGATGGACCTCGTGGACGTCCCGTTCGAAGGTGTCCGGCTCCACGGGTACGTGCGGGTGCCTCCCCGCGCCCCGGGCGCGCCGCGCCCGCCGGTCGCCGTCCTGCTGCCGGGCGCCGACTCGACCAAGGAGGAGCTGTACAACCTGGCGGAGCACCTGTTGGCGCGCGGTGTCGCCATCGCCGCGTTCGACGGGCCCGGTCAGGGCTCCGTGAGCTTCGAGATGAAGCTGCGCCCCGACTACGAGCGGGCAGTCCAGGCCGTCCTCGACGCGCTCTCGGCGAGGGACGACGTGGACGCCCGGTTCTGTGTCGGGGGCATCTCCTACGGCGGCCTCTTCGCGATGCGGACCGCGGCCGTCGATGAGCGGGTCGAGGCGGCCTTCGCGATGTCGAGCTGGTACACGCCCGCCGGAAGGTTCGCGACGATGGAGCCGCTCTCCAGGGCTGGTCAGTACCAGCACCTGGGGGAGGACCCCGCCGCGACGATGGAGGCGATCACCCTGTCGGGGGTGCTGGACAAGGTGACCGTCCCGCTCCTCCAGCTCTTCGGCGGCGACGACCCGGCGTCCCCGCCGTCGCACGGGGAGCGGGTCGCGGCGGAGGCCGCCGGCCCGGTCACGACGGTGGTCATTCCCGAGGGGGTCCACGTCCTGAACAACGTGTGGCCGCAGGCGCGCGCGCTGGTCGCCGACTGGGTCGCCGAGACGCTGGGGGTGGAGCGATGAACTACGCCAAGTCGGACGCGAAGGCGGCCGCCGAGCGCACGTTCGTCGGCATCTGGGCGGCGACGACGAGCCCCTTCGACCGGGAGGGGAGGATGGACCTCGACGCCCTGGCCGCGGACGTCGCCAGGCTCGTCGACGACCTGGAGGTGGACGGCGTCTTCTGCACGGGCGTGATGAGCGAGTTCTGGGCCCTTTCGGTCGCCGAGCGCCGGCGCCAAGTGGAGGCAGTGGTGGAGGCGACGGGGGAACGGACCCCGGTCATCGCCCACACCGGCCACCACTCCGTGGAAGAGACGGTGGAGCTCACGCGGCATGCCGAGGCGGCGGGAGCGGACTTCGCCGTCGTCATCAGGCCGTACCTGCCGCTCGGGGTCGACGAGGGGATCTACGACTTCTACTCGGCGGTCTGCGACGCCGTCGACATCGGGGTGTGGATCTTCGACACCGGCTACGCGGGCCCGCCTCTCGCGCTCGACCTGCTCGACCGGCTGGCCGACATCGACAACATCTGCGGCGTCAAGGTGGGGCATCCCCACGCCCACTACCTCGAGGTGGCGTCGCGGGTGGGGGACCGCATCCTCGTGTGCGAGCCTTCCGAGACGGAGCTCCTCACGGACATGCGCGACCACGGCCAGCGCGTGCACATGTCGTCGGCGGCGCCCTACCTCTACCAGACGCCGGGGTGGCGGCCGATGCTCGAGTACACGCGGGCCGCGCTGGCAGGAGACTTTGACAAGGCGGCCGAGGTCGCTGCGACCCTGGCACCGGTGCGTGAGGTGGCCGAGAAGTGGCTGCACCGCCGCTGGAGGAGCGACCAGGTGAACCCGATTCCCTGGCTCAAGGCGTGGGCTGGGCTGCTCGGGATGTCCGGTGGACCGGTCCGCCCGCCGCTTCGTCCTCCGGGCGCCGGCGAGGTCAGCGCGCTCGCCGCCGACTTGGAGCGCGCCGGGCTGCTCTGAC
>JAKATJ010000028.1:17298-20799 GCA_021828005.1 Actinomycetes bacterium
GGCGAGCCGGTCGGCGTGCACCCTTCCGACCAGCGTGTCTCGGGCCCCGTGCACCACGAGCAGTGGGTTCACGATCCGGGCTGCGGCGTCCTCCAGCGTCAGCGTCGCCGCGTACGCCCTCGCCGCGTCGTCGTCCGCCGATCCGGAGCGATGGCGGAACGTGTCGCGCGTCATCGGGGGGAGCTGGTCCCACTCGAGGTCGAAGCGGTACGGGCCGGCGAGCGCGACCCCGGCACGCAGGCGTGGCTCGTACGCCATCGCGCGGGCTGCGTAGTAGCCGCCGAGGCTGACGCCGAACATGCCGACCCGCGCGGCGTCGAGCTCCGGCCGCCTCTCGCAGAAGTCCACCGCGGCGGTTGCGACCTTCTCGTAGGCGGGCTCGATCGGGAGCTCGTACTCGCTCTCTCCCTGCCCTGGCCCGTCGATCGCGAGCACGGCCATGCCGCGGGCCAAGAAGTACTCGGCGGTCGCCTGCAGCTCCTCTTTCACCGAGTCGAGACCAGGCGCCATGACGACCACGGGAGGCGGGACCTCGTCGGCCCCGGGGGAGGAGGGGACGCGCAGGTACGCGGGCAGCCGGGTGTCGCCATAGGGCACGGAGACGAGCTCAGCCGGCGGGCGGAGCCCCGCTGCCCCCTTCGCGAAGCACGCGACGGTGCGATCGCTGGCTCGCCGCTGCTGGTCGGGGTCGATGACGAAGACGAACTTCGCCCAGTGCCAGCACATCGCCGCGCGCCGCCACGCCTCCATCGCGGTCACCACCCGTGTCGCCTCCTCGGCGTCACGGGCGATCGTCTCGTACCCCTCCGCGGTGCGCCCCCACTCGCGGCACCAGTCCTCCCAGCGCGAGATCCGAGCGAGGGTTCGCTCGAAGTCGAGGTAGTCGGTGCCGTTGTTGACGAAACGGGGTCCCCAGTGCGCCGCGGCCGTCGCCACCCTCGGGTCGATCCCGTGCTCTTCGGCCATCTGCCCCTCCGCTCGGTCGGTTCGTGAAGCCCGCGGCAGCCTGCAACCGGCCCTCACCGTGCCCGCAAGCGGGTCGTCGTGGTGCCGGTCGACCGCGTGCAACCGATTGCGTAGCATGGCCACGAGCAGAGTGTCAACGCGCTGCAGCGGCGGCGCCACGGGAAGGGGGCGAGCGTGGAGGAGGCGGACGTCGTCGTCGCCGGCGCTGGGCACAACAGCCTGATCACCGCCTGTTATCTCGCCAAGGCGGGCTACCGGTGCCTCGTGCTGGAGGCCAACGGCATCCCCGGCGGAGGTGCGGTCACCGAGGAGCTGCTGCTCCCGGGCTACGCGGTCGACAGCTGCGCCACCGGCCACACCCTTCTGCGGACGAACCCTCTGCTCGTCGACGACGAGCTGGGGCTCGTCGCCGACCACCAGATCACCTACGCCGATCCGGACCCGGTCGCGCACGTGGCGTTCCCCGACGGCGAGCACTTCACCATGTCGCTCGACCGGGAAGCGACGGTGGCAGAGTTCGGGCGGTTCTCGGCCGCAGACGCGCGGTCCTACGAGCGGCTGCTGGACGAGTACGACGAGGTGAAGCAGATCTTCTCGCGTGCCCAGCACACGCCCTCGGGTCTCGGACCCTCGCTCGATCAGCTCCTCTCGGAGCACCCCCGGGGACGGGTGTGGCAGCGGCGCAGGATGTTGAGCGCCTGGGACGTGATCCGCCACGAGTTCGAGAGCCCCCACGCGCGCTCGTTCCTCATGTGGATGGCGTTCCAGACCAATCAGGCGCTCGACGTCCCGGGCACCGGCATGCTCGCCTACAGCGTCGTCTTCGGGCGCCAGCAGCGAAGCTGGTCCGTGCTCCTCGGAGGCTCCGGGCGCCTCGTCGACGCGCTGGTCTCGTACATCGAGACCCACGGAGGGGAGGTGCGCTGCAACCGACCGGTCGCTCGGCTCCTCGTACGAGACGGCCGCTGCGAGGGCGTCGAGACCGAGACAGGAGAGCAGTTCCGCGCGAAGCGTGCCGTCGTCTCCACGATCCACGTCGTGCAGCTGGTCGACATGGTGCCCGCCGGCACCTGGCCCGAGGAGCTCGAGTACGCGGTGCGCACCTACGACGTCGGCATTCCGGGGTTCGGGGTCTACTGCCTGAGCGACGTCGCGCCCGTCTTCGAGACCCGGGAAGGTCCCGTCGCCGCCGTTTCCGCTGGCACGGTCTCCTGGCCGGAGGACGTGCTGGCGCTCGGGTTCGACCTTCGTCATGGCCGCTTCGTGGCCGACGTCCCGTGGATGCTGGTGGCAACGCCGACGCTCGTCGACCCCGGCCGGGCGCCCGAGGGCCACCACACCGTGAAGCTCTTGAGCCAGCAGGCGTACGAGCCACCCGGAGGGCTCGGCGACTGGCCGGCAGTCAAGGAGGCGCACGCCCGCCGGCAGCTGGACCACCTCCGCCGGTTCGCGCCGGGCTTCACGGACGAGCACATCCTCGCGAGGCTCGTCAAGGCACCTCCGGACTACGAGGCGTCCAACCGCCACATGGTCCGAGGCGCGTTCCATGGCGGGGACCGCGGCCTCGCGCAGAGCGGTCCGGGTCGCCCTGCCCCCGGTTGGGCGGCTCACCGGATGCCGCTGGCCGGCCTCTACCAGACGGGGGCCACCACCAATCCGGGGGGGTCCATCACCGGCGTCCCGGGCCGCAACGCGGCGCGGGTGGTGCTCCAGGACCTCGGCCACGACCCCGACGACGTGCTGCGCGGCTCGGAGGCCGCGCTCAGCGCATGAGCGACGTCGCACCGTCGCTCGGCGTGGTCGACGCGCACTCGCACATCGTCGTCGGCGACCTGTTCGCCGGAGACGACGCATTGGACCCGTCGTTTGCCGAGCTGCGAGACGTCACAGGCCGTGCGCGGCTGTTCGCCGGCGGCAGGGAGCTCACCTCCGTCGTCGGCGAGTTCGTCGACCCGGTCCGGATGGCCGCCGAGGCAGCCGTGGCAGGCGTCGACCATCTCGTGGTCTCGCCGTGGGTGCAGTTGCTCCCGATGCAGCTGCCCGCGTTCGAGGCCCGGCGGCGTTGCGAGGTGCAGCACGCTGCGCTCGCCCGCCTCGTCGCCTCGGACCCGGCCCGGTTCAGCGCAGTGGGAGCCGTGCCGGTCGACTACCCGACGGAGGCGGTGGCGGTCCTGCGCGAAGCGTGCGCGGCCGGACTGTCGGGGGTCGAGCTCGCGGCGAGCGCGGGGAACTACCTCGGCGACGAGGGGCTGGAGCCGTTCTGGGCCGCCGCAGAGGAGCTCGGGGCGCTCCTGTTCGTCCACCCAGCGACGCGCGGCATCAGCCTGCGCGCGCTGGACGACCACTACCTGTGGAACACGGTCGGGAACCCCGCGGAGACCGCGATCGCGGGCGCCCACCTGGTCCTCGCAGGTGTTCTCGAGCGGCATCCCGGCCTTCGCGTCCTCCTCGCGCACGGGGGCGGGGCGCTGCCGGCGGTCTGCGGTCGGCTGGCGCACGGCCAGCGGGCGGTGGCCGCCGCGCGCGGCAGGCTCC
>JAKATJ010000159.1 GCA_021828005.1 Actinomycetes bacterium
TCGGCTACTTCGGCGCGAGCACGGGCGCGGGTGCCGCACTGTGGGCCGCTGCAGAGCCGGGCGTCGGAGTCGCCGCGATCGTCTCGCGCGGCGGGCGGCCCGACCTCGCCGGCCCCCGGCTCCAAGACGTGAGAGCGCCGACGTTGCTCATCGTGGGCGGACGGGACGACGTGGTGCTCGCCCTCAACCGCCAGGCCCAGGGCTTGCTCCGTTGCGAGAGTCGCCTCGTCGTGATTCCCGGCGCCACGCACCTGTTCGAGGAGCCTGGAACGATGCAGGCCGCGGCCGCGGCCGCGAGCGACTGGTTCGCACGCCACCTGGGCTCCCCACCACGCCCAGGCTCCCCTCCGCGCCCAGGCTCCCCACCACGCCCGGGCGCCCCACCACGCCCGGGGGGCTGAGGGGCCAAGGCGCTACCCCTATCCGGGGTTCTCCGGGCGCGCGTGGTGCGCCTTCAGCCGTCCTTCACAGATTCCCCCCGAAATTCACATGTTTCGATGCGAGGATGGGTGTGATGGTGTCTTGTAACGTGTCAGCAATCTTTGTAACGTGTTGGTGATGAAGGTGGGGGAGCGAGTCTCGGCGGCCCGCAGGCTCTGGCTGGTCCGGCACGGGGAGACCACCTGGAACTCGAAGGGGCTCGTCCAGGGGCAGCGGGACCCCGGCTTGAGCCCGGTCGGGCGCGAGCAGATCGCCCGGTGCTGCCGGACCCTCGCCGCGGCCTCGCCCGAGGCCCTCTACTCGAGCGACCTGCGTCGAGCGCTCGAGTCCGCGGCGCCCATCGCGCGAGCCCTGGGCGTGGAGGTCCGTGCCGATCCGGACTTGCGTGAGCGCTCGCTCGGCGACGCCGAGGGGCTGCCGGCCGCGAGGCTCGGCCCCGAGCGGTCGGGAGTCACATCCGGGCGCGTGGTCGACGCAGACGCTGCGCCCACCGGCGGCGAGTCGGTGCGGCAGCTCTACGAGCGTGCCGCGACGTGCGCAGCCCGGATCCTCTCCCTGCACAGGGGGGACCTCGTGCTCGTGTGCCACGGCGGGGTGGTCCGCGCGCTCTGCGCGTGGCTCGATGGCGTCCCGCCCGAGGAGATGGCGTGGACCGAGGTGGAGAACGGCGTCCCGATCCTGCGGAGGGTTGCTTCTGCTTGGTCGTGCGCCTGAATGGAGGACCAGCCATGAATGGAGGACCAGCCATGAATGGAGGACCAGCGATGCGCACCACGACGCTCGCCTTGCCGGACCGGGCGACGAAGCCGCGACGCAGCGGGCTCACGATGGTGGTCGACGGGGGCCTGCCGCTCGGCTCGCTCGAAGACATCGTCTCCGGCGCCGGCGAGTACATCGACTTCGTGAAGTTCGGATGGGGGACCGCGCTCGTCTCAGGAGAGCTCGGCGCCAAGATCGAGCTCCTTCGAGCGAACGACATCGGGTTCTACTTCGGCGGGACGCTCTTCGAGAAGCACGTCCTCCAGGGGCTCTTCGACGACTACCGCGCACTGTGCCACGAGTGGTCGTGCCGGTTCGTCGAGGTCTCCAACGGGACCATCGAGCTTTCGAACTTCGAGAAGACCGGCTACGTGCGCAAGCTGGCCGAGGAGTTCACGGTGATCTCGGAGGTGGGCTTCAAGGACGCGGACCGCTCGGACCGGCTCACGCCCCGACGCTGGATCGAGTACGTGGAGGACGATCTCGCGGCAGGGGCGTGGCTGGTCACGCTCGAGGCCCGTGAGGGCGGGACCTCGGGGATCTGCCGTGCGGACGGCCAGCTCCGCGTCGGCCTGGTGGAGGAGATCGTGAGCGAGCTCTCCGTCGACCGCCTGTTGTTCGAAGCCCCCACGACCTCGCTCCAGGCGCACATGGTGCGCCGCGTCGGCCCCGACGTGAATCTCGGCAACATCCCGGCCACCGGCGTGCTGGCGCTCGAGACGCTGCGGCTCGGGCTCCGAGCCGACACGCTGACCGAATTCGAAGGGGGGGTTCGGTGAGGAGCCATCTCTTCCACCTCGCGATCGGGGTGTCGGACCTGGAAGGTGCCCGGCGGTTCTACGTGACACAGCTCGGCTGCAAGCTCGCACGAACCTACCCGGACCGCATCACGCTCGACTTCTTCGGTGACCAGGTGGTCTGCCACCTCTCCGAGCGAGAGCCGCGCACCGAGCCGCTCTCGCTCTACCCGCGCCACTTCGGAGTGACCTTCCTCGAATCCGAGGACTTCGACCGCTTCTACGAGCTCGTCCAGTTGCGCAAGGTCCCGTTCTTCCGGGACGTGTCCACCCGTTTCGAAGGGACGGCGGAGGTGCACCGGACGTTCGTGCTGCGCGACCCCTTCGACAACCTGCTCGAGTTCAAGCACTACCGCGATCCGAGGATGGCGTACTGAGGTGACCCTTTCGGTCCGGACCGCTGAGAGCGGTGTCCGGGAAGTCGGCTCGTCCGTCGCGGAGCTCGTCTGGTTCCGGGCGGTGACCTCGGCGCAGCACGTGTACCTCCAGTCCGCGGACGGGAGGCGGTCCATCACCTACGGCGAGCTGTGCGGAGAGGTGGCGCGCTGGTCGGGCCTGCTCGCAGATCTCGGCGCGGGCCCGGGCGACACCGTCGGCCTCGCCCTCTCGGACCCGGTGGAGCTCGCCGTCGCCTTCGTCGCCGCCGTCGCGGCCGGGCGGACCGTCGCGCCCCTCGACCCGGCGGCGACGGACGGCGAGCTTGCCGCGGCCTGCGGACGGACGGCGCCGCGCGTGGTGGTCTCGGACCGCCGCGCTCCCGACGACGGTCGGGCATGGTGGGTCGTGATGACCCCGGAAGAGCGCAACGTCGGAGGGGCACGCTCGTCAGCGGGCCCGCCTCCGTGGAGCGGCGAGGGCGGCGTCGTGCTGTCCACCTCGGGGACGACCGGGGCGCCGAAGGTCATCGGCCTCGACGAGGCGCAGCTCCTCGGCACGGCGAGCTCGGTCGCCGCGCACTTCGAGCTCTCTCCGGGGGACCGGGGTTTCAACGCGCTCCCGCTCTTCCACATCAACGCCGAGGTGGTCGGGGTGCTCGCCACGCTCGTCTCCGGCGGCACCATCGTGCTCGACGACCGGTTCCACCGCCGCGGCTTCTGGGACGTCATGGCCCGCCATCGGATCACCTGGATCAACGGGGTGCCGGCGATCCTGGCGAGGCTCGCCGTGCTCGAAGAGGACGAGCGCGTCCCCGCCGGCATCCGCTTCGCCCGGTCGGCCTCCGCACCGTTGCCGGTGCCGGTCCTCGAACGGTTCGAGCAGGCGACCGGGATCCCGGTCGTCGAGACGTACGGGATGACGGAGGCAGCCAGCCAGATCACCGCCAACCCGCTCGGCAGGCGGCTGCCCGGCTCGGTCGGGTTGCCGGTCGGCACCGACGTCCGCGTCGTCTCCGGCCCCGGGGCTGCCGCGGTCCCCGGCTCGGTCGGCCGGGTCGAGATCCGTGGGCCCAGCGTGATCCGCGCCTACCTGTCGCCCGGCTACGAGGACCGCGTCGACGCAGACGGCTGGCTCGAGACCGGAGACGTCGGCTACGTGGACGACGCCGGGTACCTCTTTCTCGTCGGGAGGGCCGACGACGTGATCAACCGCGGCGGCGAGAAGATCTACCCGAGGGAGGTCGAGGACGCGCTCTGCGGCGAGCCAGGAGTGAGATCGGCCGCCGTCGTGGGACGCGACGACGAGGTCCTGGGCAGCGTGCCCGTCGCGTACCTCGTCGTCGACAGCGTGAGCAACGAGGAGGACGGGCCGCTCGCGGCGCTCGTCGTGGAGCGTGTCCACGAGCGGTGCACGAGGGTGCTCTCCCGCTCGAAGCGTCCTGTCGCGTACCACGTCGTCGCCCGGATCCCACAGGGGGCGACGGGCAAGGTGCGACGGAGCGCGCTGGCAGAGGCGAACGTCATCTTCTCGATGTCCGTGCGGTGACCGAGCGCGCCGCCAAGCCGCGCCTCGACCACGTCGACGCGATGCGGCCGGTGAAGCAGGCGGGTGTGGTGTCGACGCACTCGCTCCTGTACTTCGCCTCCGGGGCGGGAATGGCGGTGGGCGGCTGCCTCATGCTGCTGCACGTCACGCGCGAGGCGTTCCTGTTCATCTCGGCGTGCATGCTCACCTACG
>JAKATJ010000160.1 GCA_021828005.1 Actinomycetes bacterium
GATGTTCACGAGGGGGGTGCTCGCGCGGCGCGCGTTGTGGAGGTTCGCCCAGCCGTTGGCGAGCCCGGGTCCGAGGTGGAGCAGCGTCGCCGCGGGCTTTCCGGTCATCCGTGCGTACCCGTCGGCCGCCCCGGTCGCGACCCCTTCGAACAAGGTGAGCACGCCGCGCATCTCGGGCACCCGGTCGAGGGCGGCGACGAAGTGCATCTCGGAGGTGCCGGGATTGGTGAAGCACACGTCGACGTCCGACCCGACCAGGGTCCGCAGCAACGCTTCGGCGCCGTTCACCCTTCCTCCTCTTCCCAGTTCTCTTCCTTCTTCTGTTCGAGCTCCTCCGGGCGGCGTCGTGATCTCGGCGTGCTGTCGGCAGGGACCGGAGCGTCGAGCAGGCGTCCGGGGCCGAGGATGCCGTTCGGGTCGAAGGCGGCCTTGATGCGTCGCATGAGCCCGACCTTCACCGGGTGCTCGAGCTCGAGCCAGTAGGACTGCTTCTCCGTGCCGATCCCGTGCTCGCCGGAGACAGCGCCTCCGTGGCCGCGTGCCGCGCGGAAGATCGCTTCGAGGAGCTCGTGGCGTCGAGCAGCGTCCGGCTGGAAGACCGACAGATGGACGTTGCCGTCACCCACATGGCCGCAGCCCGAGACGATCGCCTGGTGCTCGGCAGCGAGCCGCGCCGTCTCCTCGAGGAAGGCCGGGATCTCGGCCCGCGGCACGACGGTGTCGACGATGTCGTCCACGCCCATGGCCTTGGCGGCGAAGAAGGCACGCTCGCGTGCCGCGATCAGGTCCGCTCCAGCCGTGGGCGGGAGGACGTAGACCTCGAGCGCGCCGAGGCGCCCGAGGAGGTCTGCCGTCGCCCCCGTGTCCTGCTCGAGCCGTTCGGCATGGGTGCTCTCGAGGACGACGACGAGGTACGCCGCAGCTGCCCTGCGCACTTCGTCGGGAACGCCGAGCTCGAGCCCGGCTTCCCTCACGATCCCGCCCATCGCCAGGGCGTCGAGGTACTCGAGGACGAGCGGGGTGACGCCGCCGGAGAGGATCGGCGCGACGGCCGACCCGATGAGCTCCATGGCCGCGAAGGGCGCGAGCAGCGTGGCGTTGTGCACGAGACGGGGCGCCAGCTTCACCGTCACCTCGGTGACGAGCGCGAGCGTCCCTTCGCTGCCGACCACCAGCTGGGTCAGGTCGTAGCCCGACGACGACTTCACGAACTTGCCGCCGGTCCTGATGACCTGACCGCCTGCGAGGACCAATTCCAGGCCGAGGACGTGGTGCCGCGTCACGCCGTAGCGGACGGCGCGCATCCCGCCCGCGTTCGTCGCCACGTTGCCCCCGATCGACGAGCCCATCTCGCCGGGGTAGACGGGATAGACGAGGCCGAAGGGGCGGAGCGCGTCGTCCAGCGCGCGCAACGTCACACCGGGCTGGACCGCGGCGACGTGGTTCTGCTCGTCGATCTCGAGGATCCTGTCCATGCGGTCGAAGCAGACGACGATGCCGTCGGCCACCGGCCGGGCCCCGCCCGACAGCCCGGTGCCGGTGCCTCGCGCCACGACGGGCACGAGCGCCGAATCGGCGAGCGCGAGGAGCCTGCTCACCTCGCCGGTGGTCGAGGGCCGGACCACGGCCGCCGGCGTGACGGGCTCGCCGGTCAACGACTCGTCGTGGGTGTCCTCCCCGCGGACGTCGGTTCTTGCGTCGACGTGTGCGTCGCCGACGATCGCGCGCAACTCGTCGACGAGCTCGAGCTCGTTCATCGTGCCCTCGGGTCGCCAGCTGAACGCGGGGGAGGAAGCATGTTGCGGATCTCGGCGAGCCGCTCGGCGGCACGCGACGGGCCTGCCTCGGCTGCGTCCTCGCGGAGCTGCGCGAGGACCTGCTCGACGGAGGAGAGCCAGGGCGAGGGTCGCCGCTCTGCCGCCCCGCCGAGCGCGGTCTCCCCGGCCGGCCGGAGCGCCCAGCTGCAGGTGAGCTCCTCTTCAGCTCTGGTGAGCGCGACGTAGAACAGCCGGCGTTCCTCCGCCTTCGCAGCGTGCGAGCGAGCCGTGACGAGCGGGATCAGGCCGTCGGAGACGCCGATCACGAAGACGGCCCGCCACTGCAGCCCCTTTGCCCGATGCAGGGTGCTGAGCACGACGGCGTCGTCGTCCGGGCTCGCGAACGGTGTGCCGTCGGATCGGGCGGGCTCGAGGGCGGAGCCGTCGGGCTCGAGGGCGGAGCCGTCGGGCTCGCGGCCGGAGCCGTCGGGCTCGCGGCCGGAGCCGTCGGGCTCGCCTTGCCGCACGGCGCCTGCCGGCCCGTCGCCAGGCCTGTCGTCCGGGTCGCGGACGTCGCTGGCTGGCCCAACCTCAGTCCCGGAGACCCTGTGGGGCACGTGCTCGGCGCCGAGTGCCGCTGCGATGCGGACCAGCTGGGCGTTCGTCCGCGCGAGGACTGCGATCGACGACCAGCGGCGACCGGGGCGATGGGCCAGCCAGACCTGGCGCGCCACCCAGCGCGCCTCTGCCTCGTCGTCTCCCAGGCAGACCACCGTCGGCAGCGGACCATCCGCCCTCGCGCTCGGCGGAGGCTCGTCCCTCCCGAGGGCTGCGGCGGCGATGCGGACGACGGGGCCCGCGCTGCGGTGGTTCGTCTCGAGGTGCACGACGCGGGTGCCGGCGTGCTCCTCGGTCACCCGCTGCAGCAGCTCGGGGTCGGCGCCGTTCCAGCCGTAGACGGACTGGTTCGGATCGCCCACCACGAAGAGGTCCGGCTCCTCGCCGACGAGCAGGCGCAGGAGGCGGTACTGCGCGTCGTTCATGTCCTGCATCTCGTCGACGAAGAGGTGACGGTGCCACCAACGCATCGCACGCGCGAACGCGGCGTCCTGCTCGAGAAGGTCTCCGCAGTGCCACAGGAGATCGTCGAGGTCGAGCGCCCCGCGCTGGCGCCGTGCCACTTCGTAGCGGTCGTACAGCTCGGCCACCCGCGCTGCCGGCACGAACGGTCGCCGCCCCGCCTGCCGCGCAGCCTCTTCGAAGTCAGGCGGCCCGATCAGCCGAGCCTTCGCCCAGCTGATCTCCGTGTCGAGGCGGGCGACGTCGCTTCGCCGGCGGCCGGACGTGCGCGCGGTGTGGCGCTCGGGACCGGTGCCCGCTCCGGTTCCGGCTCCGGGCCGCTCGCGCGGCGCCCTTCGCCCTTCTTCGAGGAGGTCGGCGAGCAGTGGCCGACGATCCGCGACGATCGCCGGCGGTGGGTGGCCGCGGTCGTGCCGGTGGTGCGTGATGAGGCGGAGGGCCGTGCGGTGGAACGTCCCGGCCTGCACCTCGCGCCCGACGCCGAGTGTGAAGAGACGGTCGCGCAGCTCTTCAGCCGCTTTGCGGCTGAAGGTGCACACCAGGACGTGACTCAGATGGGCGCTCCTGTCCTGGACTCGGCGCGCGACTCGCAACGTGAGGACTCTCGTCTTCCCGGTCCCCGCGCCGGCAAGGACGCAGACCACGGGGTCGTCCGCCAGGACCGCCTCGCGCTGGGCCGGGTCGAGCCCGGCCACGAGCTCCATGATGTCGGGGGATCGCGCGAGGTCGGTCGGGGCAGGCACTCGTGTCCACGCTACCGAGGCGGTGCGCGCGGTCCCAGCCCTGCCGTGCATGGGGTGGCGGCGCGCAGACCCAGTCCTCCGGCGCGTGGGTGCCGGGGTGCGTAGCGGCACGCGGCGGCACGCGGCGGCACGCGGCGGCACGCGGCGGCACGCGGCGGCCGTCGTGGCCGTCGTGGCCGGGCAGGCGCCCCGAGTCGGTATGGTGGCCCGCCAGCAGGCCGCGTCCATCCCGCCGACCCCGGTCGCCGCGGGCGGGACGTACAACGCCGTGACCAGGCCGGATCGAGCGCTGGACGACGCCAGAGGGGAGAATGCGGCGGCACATGGGCACCGACGGGCGCCGGAGCGACGGCGCCGGAGAGGAGCGGTGAGGTGCTGCGCACCTTCGCCGGCGGGAAGCTCTTCGGCACCCGGACGGGGGACGGGGAGCCGAGGGTCCTGGCGCTGCACGGCTGGGGCCGGACCCATCGTGACTTCGACGCGGTGCTCCGTCCCGTGGGCGCCGCGGAGC
>JAKATJ010000161.1 GCA_021828005.1 Actinomycetes bacterium
GCGAGGACGGAGCCTGATGTGCTCGAACCGATCCGGTCGAGGATCACGTGCAGCCCGTAGACGACGGCCGCCGCGACGCCGGACCCGAGGAGGCCCTGGACCAAGCCCTCCGACATGAACGGGAGGCGGATGAACCAGTTCGTCGCGCCCACGAGCTTCATCACCGACACCTCGCGTCGCCGGGCGAAGATGGCCATGCGGATGGTGTTCAGGATCAGCACGGCCGCAGACACCAGCAGGACGAGCGCGACGAGGAGGAACACCCACTGGAGGATCTCGATGACGTGCTGCTCGGTGCGGATCTGGGTGAGCGGCGCGCTCACGACCAAGACTCCCGGCTGCCCCTGGAACTCCCGGATCACCGCGGTCGCGTCCTGGGGATGGACCGGGGTGCAGCGCCACGACGTCGGGGTCTCATTGGGGGTGACCCCCGCCTCCCCCCAGACGGACCCCACGAGGCGCTTCGCCTCCAAGAAGTCGTACATGTGTGTCCTGAACGTGCACGGCTGGTCGACGTAGGGGAGTGCGCCGAGCTGCTTGCCCACCGCGCCGATCTCGTTCGTGCTCGCTGTGGGCTTCATCCACACCATCACCTCGGTGCCGCGTTGCCACTCGGCCTCGGCGCGGGTGGCACCCTGCTTGAGCAGGAGCGCCGCTCCGACGAGCGAGAGCGAGACCGCGACCGTGAGGACCGCGGCGACGGTCATGAGGCGGTTGCGCCAGAGGTTGGACGCCGTCTCCCTCGCCACGTACTCGGCGGAGACCGGCATCAGCCGCGCTCCTGCCCACGAGCGCGACGCGCGCCGGCGACCGCGGGCACCCTGCCGCTCGGCGATCCATCGGTCGGGGCCGCAGCAGCCGGGCTCGCCGTGGCAGCCGGGTTCGCCGTGGCAGCCGGGTTCGCCGCGGGCGGCGGGGTGAGCGTGGCCGCCGGGCTGAGCGTGGCCGCCGGGGTGCCCTCGATCCCGTAGACGCCCCTGGCCTGGTCACGGACGATGGAGCCACGGTCGAGCTCGATCACCCGGCGGCGCATCCAGTTCACGAGCACCTCGTCGTGGGTCGCCACGACGACCGTGGTGCCGGTCCGGTTGATGCGGTCGAGCAGCTGCATGATGCCCTGGCTCGTGTTCGGGTCGAGGTTCCCGGTCGGTTCGTCGGCGAGCAGGATCAGGGGGCGGTTCACGAAAGCCCGCGCGACGGCGACGCGCTGCTGCTCGCCACCTGAGAGCTCGCTCGGGAGGTTGTCCCGCTTCTTGGCGAGCCCGACGAGCTCGAGCACCTGGGGGACCTGGTTGGCGACGACGTGCTTCGGACGTCCGATCACCTCGAGCGCGAAGGCGACGTTCTCGAAGACGGTCTTGTTGGGGAGAAGCCGAAAGTCTTGGAACACGCACCCGATGTTCCGCCGAAGGTAGGGAACGCGCCATTTCGGAAGGTGGACGATGTCGCGGCCAGCCTCCCAGATCCGTCCCGAATCAGGGAGCTCCTCGCGCAGCAGGAGGCGGATGAGCGTCGTCTTGCCCGAGCCCGACGCCCCGACGAGGAAGACGAACTCCTGCTTCTCGATCTCGATCGACACGTCGCGCAACGCGACGGTGCCGTTCTTGTAGGTCTTGGTGACGTTTTGAAATCGGATCATCTGGGGATGTCTCCGTCCGGCATCGATGGCGTGGCGAGCGCCCGTGTGTGGAGAAGCCGCGGACGTGGGATCGGACGAAAGCCTAACCAGCCCGGTCACCGAGGTCACATGTTCGGCACAAATGTCGCCGTGACCTGCATCTGGGCGGCTAGGTGCCCCGGATCCGCCGCAGCTCGGCCTCCATGAACGCGTCCAGGTCGCCGTCCAGGACGGCGTCCACGTTCCCGGTCTCGACCCCCGTGCGGAGGTCCTTCACGAGCTGGTACGGCGCGAGCACGTAGGAGCGGATCTGGTTGCCCCATGCGTTCTCGGTCCGCTCCCCGCCGAGCGACTCGAGCTCGGCCTGGCGCTCGGCGCGTGCGAGCTCGGCGAGCTTCGCGGCGAGGATCTGCAACGCCTTCGCCTTGTTCTGGTGCTGGCTGCGCTCGTTCTGCACCGCGACCACGATGCCGGTCGGCAGATGAGTGATGCGGACGGCGGAGTCGGTCTTGTTCACGTGCTGGCCACCGGCACCCGACGAGCGGTAGGTGTCGATGCGGAGGTCCTTCTCGTCGATCTCCACATCCGACACGCCCTCGAGGAACGGCACGACGTCGAGGGACGCGAAGCTCGTCTGGCGACGACGCTGGGAGTCGAAGGGCGACATGCGCACGAGCCGGTGGACGCCGCGCTCGGTGCTGAGGAGGCCGTAGGCGTGCCGGCCGTGCACGATGAACGTCGCCGACAGGAGCCCCGCCTCCTGACCCGGGGTCGCCTCTTCGACCTCCACGGCGAAGCCGCGGCGTTCCGCCCACCGCTGGTACATGCGCAGCAGCGTCTCCGCCCAGTCCTGCGCGTCGGTGCCGCCCGCACCGGCGTGGACCTCGCACACCGCGTCCCGGTCGTCGTACTCTCCCGAGAAGAGCGATTCGAGCTCGAGCTGCCCGACGCGCGTGCTGAGCGAGTCGACGGTGGCGGCGAGCTCCTTGGCGAGGCCGTCGTCGGGGGCCCCGCCCTGCTCCGCCTCGGCGACGAGCTCGGCGAGCACCCGCGCGTCCTCCAGCGCTGACGAGAGCGCGTCGAAGCGCTCGAGGTCGTCGGTGACCCTCCCGAGCGTGGTCGTGACCGAACGGGCGCGCTCGGGGTCGTCCCAGAGGCTGGGAGCCGCCGCCTCGTCCAGGAGCTCGGCTCGGCGTGCCCGCATCGGCTCGATGCCGAGGTACTCCCTGGCTTCGCTCACCCGCGCCGCGAGCGCCTCGATCTCAGCGGCGGGGTCGCGTCCCTCAGGCTGCGCCATGGCAGAGCTTGTACTTCTTGCCGCTCCCACACCAGCACGGGTCGTTGCGCCCGAGCTTCGGGCCCTGACCCTGGACCGCACCGCCTCCCGCCCGCCCATTGCCGCTCACAGGGCCCGCTCGCTGCGAGGACGCTGCGGCCGGCCGAGCCTCACCGCCGCGGGTGGGCGCCGCCCCTGCGCCGACTGCGGCGACCCGCCGCTCGTCGGCCTCCAGGGCCGCGACGTCGACGCCCTGGTCCGCGAGGAGCCGCGAGGCGAGCGCGACAGTCCCGGCGACGGGGTCCTCGGCCGCCTCGTAGACCGCACGGACGAGGTCGGGCTCCGCCGCAGGCTCTGCGACCGCCTCGACGTGCAGCACGTAGCGGAGGTAGTCGTCTTCGATCGCGTCCATCAGCTGACCGAACATCTCGAAGCCGTCGCGCTGCCACGCGACGAGCGGATCCTGCTGGCCCATCGCCCGAAGGTTGATGCCGTCGCGCAGGTAGTCCATCTCGGCGAGGTGCTCGCGCCAGCGACGGTCGATCACGTGCAGCATCACCTCGCGCTCGACCTGGCGGGCCTGCTCTTCACCGCCGGGGAGCGACGCCGAGTGCTGCTCGTAGTACCCGAGCGCCTCGGCCACGACGCTCTCGGTGACCTGCGCCGCGCTCGTCCCCTGCCCGAGGTCGTCGACGGTGAACTCGGTCGGGTAGTACTGCACGAGCTCCTTCAAGAGCCGCTCGAGGTCCCACTCCTCGGGGAAGTCGCTCGGGCAGGCCGCCTGCACGAGCGACTCGACCGTCTCGGCGAGCAGCTCGCGGGTGTGCGCCTCCAGGTCTTCGCCGTCGATCACCTGGAGGCGCCGCGCGTAGACCACCTTGCGCTGCTCGTTCATCACTTCGTCGTACTTCAGGACCTCCTTTCGGATCTCGGAGTTCCTGGCTTCCACGGTCGTCTGCGCCCGCTCGATGGCCTTCGTGACCATCTTCGCCTCGATCGGCATGTCCTCGGGCAGCGTCCTGCCCATCACCCAGCTCATCGCGCCCGTGGCGAACAGCCGCATGAGGTCGTCTTCCAGCGAGAGGTAGAACCGGCTCTCGCCCGGGTCCCCCTGGCGGCCGGAGCGCCCGC
>JAKATJ010000162.1 GCA_021828005.1 Actinomycetes bacterium
TGCGTGCCCCTCCTCAGGGAGTCCCGGATCGCCTCCGTCGTCACGACCTGCAGCGTTGCCGGCCTGCGCCCTGGTCCCCAGCCGCTGCCCTACGCCGCCTCGAAGGGTGCGGTCGCCAACCTCACCAAAACGCTCGCGGGCGCGCTCGGCCCGACGATCCGGGTGAACGGGGTGGCTCCTGGATGGATGGTGGGCGAGTGGATGGAGCATCAGCTCGGCGAGAACTACGACCGGCTGATGGAGCGCCGGGCCCGGATGACGCCCCTAAAACGCGTCGCCACCCCGGACGACGTGGCCGCCTCCATGGTGTCGCTGGCACTGGGCCACCCGTTCGTGACCGGCGAGATCCTCGTCGTGGACGGGGGCTTCCTCTCTGTGACCTGACGACCCGAGCCGTCGGATGCCGGTGAGCGGAACCCGTGCCCGGGCTCCCACGCGAGCACCTTCAGAGCACGCGCCGTCCGGAAGCGACGACCGCGTGGCGACGCAGGTCCCCGAGGGGATTCAGGGCGTCGACGAGATCCGGCGGCGAAGCGCTTCCACCCGCTCGGCGAAGAACGGCTCGCCGATGGACCAGAGCTGCTCACGCAGCTCGTGCTCCACGGTGGCGGCGTACTCGCCGCCCTACGCGCGTGCGAGGCTCGCCTTCGCCCTGGCGACCAGCTGGGGCGGGCAAGCCGCGACGTTCGACGCCAACCTTCGCGCAGCCGCGAGCAGCTCGGCACCCGACACGCAGCGGTGGGCCAGTCCGACACGGGCCGCGTCCTCGCCGGTCAGCACGTCTCCCCCGAGGAGCACGGCCGCCGCGGTCCCGTAGGGAAGCGCCCGCCGGAGCATCCAAGTGTGCCCGCCTCCGGGATGGAGCCCGAGCGCCAGGAAGCGCGTGTCGAACCTCGCCTCGGTGGAGGCGAGCCTGACGTCGCACGCCAGGGCCATGTTCACACCGGCTCCCACCGCCGGGCCGTTCACCGCGGCCACCGTCAGCATGGTGCAGCGGACGATCCGGTCGAAACCTGCGTAGATCGTGCGCAACGCCGTCTCGTCAGAGCCCGCGAGCTGCGCCAGGTCGGCGCCTGCGCAGAAAGCGGGCGGAGCGCCGGTCACGATCAGGGCCCGTGCACCCCCGTCGGACTCGAGCGCCTCGACCGCGTCGACGATCTGGGACGAGAGCTCGAAAGAGAGCGCGTTGCGCCGTTGGGGATCGTCCAGCACGAGCGTCGCGACGCCCTCGTGCACCTCGACATGGATGAGCGGCGCCACGCTCACCGGATCATCGCACCGTCCCGGTCGAGCGCCAAGTCGGCGCCGACGTCCCCTACTGTCGGAGTGGGTGTCAATGCCCCGTCCTCGTGCGCACGGGATCCCCGAGGAGGACGCCGCGGCGGAGATTCGGTCCGCCGCGACGACCGGGTGGGAGCACGCCCGGAGCCCCGGCCGGGCGTCGGCGACGTCTACCATGAGCCACCCTGACACGGCGCGACCGCCAAGGGGGGTCTCGGAGCAGACCCACGCGGTCCGAAGAAAGGGGGGTCCGCAGTGACCGCACAGCTCGAAGGATTGGTCGCGGTCGTCACCGGAGCGGGAGGGGGACTGGGGAGGTCTCTCGCGCAGCGGCTCTCCAGCGAAGGGGCCTCTGTCGCCGTCAACGACATCGACGCGGCGTCGTGTCTCGCCACCTCGGCGCTGATCGGCCCCGAGACGCTCGCGATCCCCGGAGACATGAGCACGACGGAGGGTGCGTCGTCGCTGGTGGCAAAGACCGTCGAACGCTTCGGACGGCTGGATGTGCTCGTGAACAACGCTGCTGCGTTCGCCACAGTCGTGCACCAGTCGGTCCTCGACGTGAAGGCCGAGGAACTGGACCGCATCCTGTCGATGAACGCCCGGCTGATGCTCCTCCCATCGCAACGGGCGATCGAACAGATGCGCCTCCAGGGGCAGGGGCGGATCATCAACGTCGCGTCGGGAACGATCCTCGCCGGCACCCCCGGGCTTCTCCCGTACGTCGGATCGAAGGGTGCGATCTTCGCCATGACGCGAGCGCTGGCGACCGAGTGCGGACGGTGGAACATCACGGTGAACTCGGTCTCTCCCGGGTTGCTGGACACGCCGGGAGCACGTGCGAACACGCCGGAGGAGGCATTCGCGGCCCAGCGGTCCATCCGGGCGATCGCTCGCGACGGCCATCCCGACGACGTCGCCGGCGCCGTGGCGTTCCTTGCGTCGCCCGGAAGCGGCTTCATCACGGGGCAGATGATCGTGGTCAACGGCGGGGCGCAGTACTGGTAGCCGGCCGGCGGTCGCGTCCTCCTTCCCCGGGTGGCGGCCACCGGGGACGTGCGTTCGACGCCGGCGGCGCGACGTGACCGAAGACCCTGTCGCGGGCGCCGCTCGGCGGCGTACACACGCGGTGATGGCCAACGCACCAGTTCCGCACGAAGAGACCGGACCCGTCGTCGTCGGCGTCGACGGATCCGAGCACTCGAAGCAGGCGCTCGCCTGGGGGGCTCGCTACGCTGCGCTGACGGGGGCACCGCTCACGGCGGTCGCCGTCTGGCGCCTCCCGACGAGCTTCGGCTGGACACTGCCGCTCCCCGACGAGTGGGACCCCGAAGGCGACGCGAGACGGGCCCTCGAGCGTGAGGTCGAGGAGGTCTTGGGCCCCGACCTCCCGCCCACGGTCAGCCTCACCGTCGTGCAGGGACCGCCAGGCAAGGCGCTCGTCGACGCGTCGGCGCACGCATCCGCCGTCGTCGTGGGAAGCCGCGGCCGAGGCGAGTTCGCGGGCATGCTCCTCGGCTCGGTGTCCGCCTTCGTCACGACCCACGCGCACTGCCCGGTCGTCGTCGTGCGCGACAGCTCCGAGCGGTAGGCGTCAGCGGGGCGTCGTCAGCGAGGCGTCGTCAGCGAGGCGTCGGGGCGGCGTCAGCGGGGCGTCGTCAGCGAGGCGTCGGGGCGGCCGAGGTACCCGGGGCCTAGCTCTCCCACCGACGGGCAGCCGATCAGCCGGAGGACCCGCTCGACATCGGCGCGCAGCAGGTCGAGCACCTTGGCGATGCCGGCCTCGCCCGCCGCGGCGAGACCGAACGCCCAGGGGCGCCCGACCATCACCGCCCTCGCGCCGAGCGCCAGGGCGCGTACGACGTCGGCGCCACGGCGGAACCCGCCGTCGACGAAGACCTCCGCGTCGGTCCCCGCGGCCGCGACCACCTCCGGGAGGACCCCGATGGTGGGAGGGGCGCCGTCGAGCTGCCGGCCTCCGTGGTTCGAGACGATGATCCCTGCCACACCGGCGTCCACGGCCCGTCGGGCGTCGTCGGCGGACAGAACCCCCTTCACGAGGACCGGTCCTGGCCACCGGTCCCGGATCCACCGGAAGTCTTCCCAGAGGGGTGGGGACCCGCGCAGGTCCCTGAGCGCCTCGTCCAGTGCCGTCCCGCCCGCTCGCGTCGACGCGGCTGCGTTCGCCAAGTCCATGTGGAAGCGGTCTTGTGCGAAGCCGAGGAGCCAGCCGGGGCGAACCGCAGCCTCCGGGGCGAACCGCAGCACGTTGTCGAGGTCGATGCGGAGCGGCAGGCGGACGCCGTGGCGCACGTCCCTCTCGCGCATGGCGCCCGTCTGGGTGTCGAGAGTGACGACGAGCGCTTCGTAGCCCGCGGTGGCCGCACGGTCGATCAGCGCCTCGGCGCCACCACGGCCCCCGAGGAAGTACAGCTGGAACCAGCGCCTTCCGGTCGCCGCACGAGCCACCTCCTCGAGCGTGTGGCCCGAGAACGTGCTGAGGGTGTGCACGGTGCCGGCAGCGCTCGCGGCCGCGGCCGCGGCGAGGTCCCCCGACGGATGCATCATCCGGGCGAAGCCGACCGGTGAGAGCATCACGGGGAACGAGATCGGCTTCCCGAGCACGCTCGTCTCGAGGGCGGGCGGCGGCGATCCGCGGGTCACGCCGAGCCTGGGGATGACCGGAAGGGCTTCGAGCGCGTGCCGGTTGGCGTGAACGGTGGACTCGCTGCCGG
>JAKATJ010000029.1 GCA_021828005.1 Actinomycetes bacterium
GAGGGTGCCGACGAGGGTCAGATCCTGGCCGACGTCGCCGCCATCAGCGCGCAGCGCGACGAGTACCTCGAATCCCTCCAGCGGCTCAAGGCCGACTTCGACAACTACCGCAAGCGCATCACCCGACTCCAAGAGGAGCAGTCGGCACGCGCCGAGGCGAAGCTCGTCGACAAGCTGCTGCCCGTGATCGACAACCTGGACCTCGCCTGGGCCCACCTGGGCCCCCGTGACGAGGACGCGCAGGGCGAGAGCGGAGCCGTGTCGGAGGAAGCCCGTGCGATCGCGCAGGCGCGGAACCAGCTGCTCGACGTCCTGGGCAGGGAAGGCCTCGAGCGAGTCGACGAGGTGGGCGTGCCGTTCGACCCGACCGTGCACGACGCGGTCGCGCACGCCGACCCGGACGACGAAGGCGCTGGCGCGTCCGAGCCGCAGACGGGGGGCGGAGCCCGCGGCGAAGGCGACGAGACGGCGGGCGGGCCCACCCTGTGCACGGTCTCGGTGGACGGGGTCTTGCGGGCGGGCTACCGGTGGCGCGGCCAGGTGCTGCGTCCCGCGATGGTCCGTGTCCGGGGATGAGCCGTGACTGCACAGCGTGAATGGTTCGAGAAGGATTACTACCAGGTGCTCGGCGTCTCGTCGACGGCCACCGACAAGGAGATCACGCGCGCCTACCGGAAGCTCGCCAAGCAGTACCACCCGGATGCCAATCCGGGGAGCGAGGAGCGCTTCAAGGAGATCAGCGCCGCGTACGACGTGCTCGGGGACGCGGCGCGCCGCAAGGAGTACGACGAGGTACGCCGGCTCGGGCCCATGGCGGGAGGGCTCGGCGGCGGGTTCGGGTCGCCGGGCGGCACCACCTTCAGGGTCGAGGACCTCGGTGATCTCAGCAGCATCTTCGGGGGGATCTTCGGCGGACGGTCGCCGAGGCGGCGGACCCGTGGGGTGCAACGCGGCGCCGACGTCGAGACCGAGCTGCACCTCGCCTTCGCGGACGCGGTGCACGGCGCGACGGCGCAGGTCTTCGTCCCCGAGGACGTGCGGTGCCACACCTGCAACGGCTCGGGCGCAGCGCCGGGAACGTCGATGCACACCTGCCCGCGCTGCAACGGAAAGGGGACGCTCGACGACAACCAGGGCCTCTTCTCGCTCAACACGATCTGCCCGACCTGCAACGGCCGTGGCACCGCTGTGGACGTTCCGTGCCCCACGTGTCACGGCACCGGGACCGAACGCCGCAACCGGGTCGTGAAGGTGCGGGTGCCGGCGGGCGTCGAGGACGGCCAGCGCATCCGCGTGAAAGGGCGCGGAGCACCGGGGCAGGGGACCGCACCGGCCGGTGATCTCTACGTCGTGGTCCGCGTGGGGACCGACCCCCGGTTCGGCCGTCGCGGACGGCACCTGACGGTGTCGGTTCCCGTCACGTTCCCCGAGGCCGCTCTCGGCACGACCGTCACCGTGCCGACCCTCGACGGTCCGGTCACGGTGCGCGTCCCGGCCGGGACCGCGCCCGGAACGCACCTCCGGGTGAAAGGTCGCGGCGTGCCGGCAGGGAGCGGGAAGAACGCGGCGAAGGCCGGGGATCTTCTCGTGCGGGTGGATGTCGTCGTGCCCAAGTCGCTGACCGACGAGCAGCGCGCGGCGCTCGAGCGGCTGGCGGCGACGCTCGAGCCCGGGCCCCGAGAGCCGGTGGAGGCGTGACGATGCCGAGGTTCGGAGGAAACGGAGAGGCCGGCCCGGCCGGAGCCTCGGGAGCGGCCGGAGCTTCGGGAGCGGCCGGAGCCACGGGGGCGGCCGGAGCCACGGGGGCGCCCGGAGCCACGGGGGCGGCCGGAGCCACGGGGGCGGCCGGAGTGGGACGCCCGACAGCGACGCCGGTGTACGTGATCTCGGTCGCGGCGGAGCTCTCGGGGGTGCACCCACAGACGCTGCGCGTCTACGAGCGCAAAGGACTTCTCGACCCCTCGCGCACGAGCGGCGGTTCGAGGCGGTTCTCCGAGCACGACCTCGCGCGGCTCCGCCGGATCCAGGACCTGATCTCCGCGGGGCTGAACCTCGAGGGAGTGCGACGCGTCCTCGAGCTCGAGACCGAGCTCGACCGGTTGCGCGCCGAGCTGGACAAGGCGAGGGCGGACGCGCTCGAGGCGATCGAGCGGGTCCACCGGCACTACCGCCGCGACCTCGTCCCCTTCGACCCCTCGCCGGTCCCCTACATCCCCTCGAGGAGGCGGCGCTGATGCCGATCGACCCCGAACGCTGGACCGTGAAGACCCGCGAGGCCTTCAACTCGGCCACGCAGCAAGCCGCCGCGGCCCATCACCCAGAGGTGACCCCCGAGCACGTGCTCGCCGCCGTGCTCGCGGACCCCGAGAGCATCGGCCGCCCGATCCTCACCCGGCTGGGCGTCGACCCCCGCGTCGTGGCGGGGGACCTCGGCGAGCGGCTGGCCAAGCTGCCGCGCGCGGTAGGTGGCTCAGAGCCGTCCATGGCGCGGGCGACGCGGGACGGTCTCGAACGGGCAGACGAGCTCCGCCGCGACATGGGGGACGACTACGTGTCGGTCGAGCACCTGCTCCTCGCGTGGGCGGACGCGCTCGGGGTGACCCGTGACCAGCTCCTCGCCGCATTGCGCGAGGTCCGGGGCAGTCACAGGGTGACGTCGCCGACTCCGGAGGAGACCTTCCAGGCGCTCGAGCGCTACGGAAGGGATCTGACCGAGCTGTCGCGCCAGGGCAAGCTCGACCCGGTCATCGGGCGTGACGAGGAGATCCGCCGCGTGATCCAGGTCCTGTCGCGGCGGACGAAGAACAACCCGGTGCTCATCGGAGAGCCCGGAGTGGGCAAGACCGCGATCGTCGAGGGCCTTGCCAACCGGATCACCGCAGGCGACGTGCCCGAAGGTCTGAAGAACAAACGCGTCATCGCGCTCGACCTCGGTTCCATGGTCGCGGGCGCGAAGTACCGGGGGGAGTTCGAGGAGCGGTTGAAGGCGGTGCTGAAGGAGATCACCGATTCCGAGGGTGAGGTGATCACCTTCGTCGACGAGCTCCACACGATCGTGGGCGCGGGCGCCGCCGAGGGCGCCATGGACGCCGGCAACATGATCAAGCCGCTTCTCGCAAGGGGCGAGCTCCGGCTCATCGGGGCGACGACCCTCGACGAGTACCGCAAGTACGTCGAAAAGGACGCCGCGCTCGAACGCCGGTTCCAGCAGGTCTTCGTCGACCAGCCGTCGGTGGCGGACACCATCGCGATTCTCCGCGGGCTGAAGGAGCGCTACGAAGTCCACCACGGCGTGCGCATCCAGGACGCGGCGCTGGTCGCTGCCGCAGTGCTCTCGGACCGCTACATCAGCGGGCGGTTCCTGCCCGACAAGGCGATCGACCTCGTCGACGAAGCGGCGAGCCGCCTCCGCATCGAGATCGACTCGATGCCCACCGAGCTCGACGTGGTCAGCCGCCGCATCAGGCAGCTCGAGATCGAGAAGGTCGCGCTGGAGAAGGAGACCGACGAGGCGTCGCTCGAACGTCTCACGCGCCTCGACCAAGAGCTCGCGGACCTCCGGGAGCAGGCGAACGCGATGACCGCCCACTGGCAGGCGGAGAAGCAGGCGATCGACACCATCAGGTCGCTGAAGGGAGAGCTGGAGGAGCGCCGCGCCGGTGCGGAGCGGATGGAGCGCGACGGCGACCTCGCGGGCGCGTCGGCGGTGCGCTACGGCGAGCTCCCCAGCCTCGAGCAGCGGATCGACGAGGCGACGTCCGAGCTCGCGAAGCTCCAGGAGCACCAGCGCTTCTTGAAGGAGGAGGTCGACGCCGAGGACGTGGCCGAGGTCGTGAGCCGCTGGACCGGCGTGCCGGTCACGCGGCTCCTCCAGGGGGAGGTGGAGAAGCTCGTCCGGATGGAGGACGCACTGCACGCGCGGGTCGTCGGCCAGGACGAGGCCGTCACCGCGGTAGCGAACGCCATCCGCCGGAGCCGAGCCGGGCTCTCCGACCCGAACCGGCCGATCGGGTCGTTCCTCTTCCTGGGACCGACGGGAGTCGGGAAGACCGAGCTTGCGCGGGCGCTCGCAGAGTTCCTGTTCGACGACGAACGGGCGATGGTGCGCGTCGACATGAGCGAGTACATGGAGAAGCACACCGTCTCCCGCCTGGTCGGCGCTCCGCCTGGGTACGTCGGGTACGAAGAAGGGGGCCAGCTCACCGAGGCAGTGCGCCGCCGGCCCTACGCGGTGGTGCTGCTCGACGAGATCGAGAAGGCCCACCCCGACGTCTTCAACATCCTGCTCCAGGTCCTCGAGGACGGGCGTCTCACCGACGGGCAGGGGCGCACCGTCGATTTCACCAACTCCGTGCTCATCATGACGTCCAACCTCGCCGGCGACCCTCACGCCTTCTTCAAGCCCGAGTTCATGAACCGCGTGGACGAGGTCGTGTGGTTCCGTGCCCTCACCGAGTCAGACCTCTCGATCATCGTGGGGATTCAGCTCGGAAGGCTGCGGACCAGGCTCGCAGAGCGCCGGCTGTCGCTCGTGGTGACGCCCGAGGCGGAGAAGGTGCTCGCGGCGAAGGGGTACGACCCGGACTTCGGGGCGCGACCTCTCCGGCGGGTGATCCAGCGCGACGTGGAGGACCCCCTCGCGCTGGCGCTCCTCGAGGGTCGCTACGCGGAGGGGGCGACGGTGACGCTCGACGCGCAGGGGGACACGGTGACGCTCGACGCGCAGGGGGCGACGGTGACGCTCGACGCGCAGGGGGACACGGTGACGCTCGACGCGGAGAGGGGCCCGGCAGGGCCCCGATGAGCTCCGGGGCCGGAGCCCGTCTGAGCTCGCGTGGCCGCCGCGCGTCCGCCCGGACGGAGCTCGGGGCGTCCGACCGGGGACGTCCAGGCGACGTCCGCGCACCACCGCCGTACGCTCTCGGACAAGACAGCTGGTCCGCGTGAGCGCCGGCATCGTTGAGAGGGAGAACCATGAGCGGAGTTCGACTGCTGGTCGGGACCCGGAAGGGGGCGTTCGTCCTCACCTCCGACGGGTCTCGTCGTGCGTGGTCCATCGAAGGCCCGCACTTCGCGGGCTGGGAGATCTACCACCTGAAAGGATCCCCCTCGGATCCGGACCGGATCTACGCGTCGCAGTCGAGCTCGTGGTTCGGCCAGGTCGTCCACCGCTCCGACGACGGCGGGAGGACGTGGCAGACGGTCGGGAACGACTTCTCCTACGCCGGCGAGACGGGCACCCACCAGTGGTTCGACGGGACGCCTCACCCCTGGGAGTTCGCCCGCGTCTGGCACTTCGAGCCGTCCCTCGACGATCCCGACACCGTCTATGCAGGCGTCGAGGACGCCGCCATCTTCCGCTCGACCGACGGGGGGATCAGTTGGACGGAGCTGGCCGGACTGCGCGGCAACGACACCGGTCCCCGCTGGCAGCCCGGGGCGGGCGGGATGGCAGTCCACACCGTCGTCCTCGACCCCTCGGACCCCGGCAGGATGTTCGTCGCCATCTCCGCGGCCGGGGTCTTCCGCTCGGACGACGCCGGGGAGAGCTGGCGCCCGATGAACAAGGGGCTGCGCTCGGAATTCATGCCGGAGCCAGAGGCGGAGGTCGGCCACTGCGTCCACCGGATCGCACAGCACCCGACACGCCCGGACACGCTGTTCATGCAGAAGCACTGGGACGTGATGCGCAGCGACGACGCAGGGGCGTCGTGGTACGAGGTGAGCGGGGACCTCCCGAGCGACTTCGGTTTCCCAATCGACGTCCACGCCCACGAGCCGGACACCGTCTACGTCGTGCCCATCACGAGCGACTCGGTCCACTACCCTCCGGACGGCAAGCTTCGCGTCTATCGGAGCCGCTCGGGCGGTGGAGAGTGGGAGCCGCTCGCCGAGGGGCTCCCGCGAGCGAACTGCTACACGAACGTGCTGCGTGACGCCATGGACGTCGACCACCTCGATCCTTGCGGTGTCTACTTCGGCACCACCGGCGGCGAGGTGTACGGCTCGGCCGACGGCGGCGACCACTGGACCGCGATCGCCGAGCACCTGCCGGCCGTCCTTTCGGTCGAGGTCCAGGACGTGGCGTGATCCAGCCGGAGCAGGCGCACGACGTGCGTGTCATGCTGCCGGCGCACCTGCGCACGCTCGCGAGCGTGGGCAGGGAGGTGTCGATCCCCGTCGTCGGGGAGGTCACCCAGCGCAGCGTGCTCGACGCGCTGGAGTCCCTGTTCCCGACCCTCGCGGGGACGATCCGGGACCGGGCGACGGCGCGCCGGCGGCCGTTCGTCCGGTTCTTCGCCTGCGAAGAGGACCTGTCCCACGAGCCCCCGGACGCACCGCTTCCCGACGCGGTGGCCTCGGGCCGCGAGCCGTTCATCGTGCTCGGCGCGATCGCAGGGGGGTGACGGGCGGAGCCGGTACACTGCGGCGTAAGCCGAGTCAGGGGAGCATCGTGCCGGCAACCGTGGTCGTCGGGACCCAGTGGGGCGACGAGGGCAAGGGCAAGCTCACCGACCTGTTGGCCAGGGAGATGGACGTGGTCGTCCGTTACCAGGGCGGCCACAACGCAGGCCATACCATCGTCGTCGGGGGGGAGCGTTTCGCGCTCCAGCTCTGCCCCAGCGGGATCCTGTACCCGCACATCACCCCTCTCATCGGCAATGGCGTCGTCGTCGAGCCGCAGGCGCTGCTCTCGGAGCTCGACGACCTGTCCCGCCGCGGGATCGACACGTCGCGGCTGGTCGTCAGCGGCAACGCGCACCTGATCATGCCGTACCATCTCGAGCTGGACCGGGTCACCGAGCGGTACCTCGGGAAGAACTCCCTCGGCACCACCAAGCGCGGCATCGGCCCGGCCTACGCGGACAAGGCGGCGCGCGTGGGGCTCCGGGTGCAGGACCTCCTCGACTCGAAGATCTTCCGCGAGAAGCTGGACGTGGCGTTGAAGGAGAAGAATGCCGTCCTCGCCAAGGTCTACAACCGGCTCCCGTTCTCGGCGGACGACATCGCGCAGCGGTACCTCGACGAGTTTGCGCCGCGGATCTCGAGGATGGTCGGAGACACGGTCGGCATCCTGCACGAGGCGCTCGGCTCCGGTCGCAGCGTCCTCCTCGAAGGCGCTCAGGCCACCTTCTTGGATCTGGACCACGGCACCTATCCGTTCGTCACGTCGTCGAACCCGGTCGCCGGCGGGGCCTGCACCGGTTCGGGGCTCGGCCCGCGCGACATCGACCGCGTACTCGGGATCGCGAAGGCGTACATGACTCGGGTCGGGGCCGGTCCGTTCCCGACGGAGGTCCACGGCGACCTGGCCGAGCTGCTGATCGGCCGCGGGCACGAGTACGGCACCGTGACCGGCCGACGACGGCGCGTCGGCTGGTTCGACGCTGTCATGGCGCGCCAAGCCGTCCGGCTCAACTCCCTGACCGAGATCGCATTGACCAAGCTCGACGTGCTCGACACGATCGAGACGTTGCGGGTCTGCGTCGCGTACGAGGCAGGTGGTGAGCGGTACGGCCTCCCGCCGTACCACCAATCGACGCTGCACCAGGTGAACCCTCTCTACGAGGAGCTCCCGGGGTGGCGGACCGACCTGACCACCGCCACGTCTGCCGCGGACCTGCCCGGCGCGGCAAAGGAGTACGTCGCCTTCCTCGCCGAGCAGGTCGGGGTGCCCGTGAGCCTGGTGGGGGTCGGCCCCGGCAGGGAGCAGATCGTGTCGTTCTCGGCCGCGTGAGCGCACCGCGCGTCTGTGTCGTCGGCTCCGGAGGGAGGGAGCACGCGCTCTGCCTGGCGCTCGGGAGGTCGGCGGACGTCGTGGCGACGCCTGGCAACCCGGGGATGGCGGGAGAGGTCGCAGGCGGCGGCCGCATCACGACGACGCCGGCGCCGCCCGAGGAGGTGGAGGCAGCGCTCTATGTGGTGGGGCCCGAGGTCCCGTTGGTCACCGGCCTGGCCGACCGGCTGCGCGCGCTGGGTCGTCGCGTCGTCGGTCCCGGTGCGGACGGCGCCAAGCTCGAAGGATCGAAGGCGTTCATGAAGGAGGTCCTCGTGGCGGCCGGCGTGCCCACCGCCCGCTATGGGGCGTTCACCGACGTCGACGAGGCCCGGTCGTTCCTCCGCGAGCTGCCCGGTCCCTGGGTCGTGAAGACCGACGGCCTCGCGTCCGGAAAGGGGGTCGCCGTCGCGGCGACCCTCGAGGAGGCGGACCAGGACGTGTGCGCCAAGCTCTCCGGCTCCTTCGGCGACGCGGGCCGGCGAGTGGTCGTGGAAGAGGGGCTGGCAGGCCAGGAGTGCTCGCTGCTCGTGCTGTGCGACGGTCGGACCGTGGTGCCGATGGTGCCCGCCAAGGACTTCAAGCGGGCTTGCGACGGCGACAGAGGTCCCAACACCGGTGGCATGGGGTCGTACGCCCCGCTGCCCGAGCTCCGCGAGGCAGACGTCGACGCGCTGCTCGAACGCGCGGTCGCTCCGCTGGTTCGCGAGCTGCGCCGCCGCGACATCGACTACCGGGGCGTGCTCTATGCGGGGCTGATGCTCACCGCCGACGGTCCGCGGGTCCTCGAGTACAACGTTCGCCTCGGCGACCCGGAGGCGCAGGTGATCCTGCCACTCCTGCGCGAGGACCCGGTGGAGGTGCTCCTGGCGGTCGCGGAGGGACGCCTTGCCCGTGCGGTGCCCGCCGGCCGGCTCGCACCCCCCGGGGGTGCGGCGGTCTGTGTGGTGATGGCGGCCGGGGGGTATCCCGCCTCGTCCCTCGTCGGCGACCCGATCCGCGGCCTCGGCCCAGATGGGCAGCTGGCGGACCCCGTTCCCGGCGTGACCGTCGTCCACGCGGGCACTCGCAGGGAGTCGGCGGAAGGGTCGTTCCTGGTGGGAGGCGGTCGGGTGCTCGGGATCACGGCGAGCGCGCCCGACCTCGCAGAGGCCCGACGACGCGCCTACGCCGGCGTCGAGCGGGTCACCTGGTCGGGAGCGCAGTGGCGGAGCGACGTCGCGGCCGTGGGCGCCGGGCGGAGCGACGTCGCGGCCGTGGACGCAGGGCGGAGCGTGGCGCCGGACCTGGACGCCGGGCGGAGCGTGGCGCCGGACCTGCCTGTGTCGACGTCGACGGCGCGGTGCGAGGCGTCGTGATCCGGCGCTACAGCCCCCCCGACATGGCCCTGCTCTTCACCGACGCGTCGCGATTCGAGACGTGGCTCGAAGTCGAGCTGCTGGCGGTGGAGGGGCTGGCCGGCATCGGCCGGGTCCCTCCGGGCGACGCGGCGGCCGTCCGACGACGGGCGCCGAAGGTGGACGACGCGTTCGTTGCCGACGTGGAGGCCCGGGAGCGGGTGACCGACCACGACGTCGCGGCGTTCGTGGACGTGGTCCAGGCCCGTATCGGGGGACCGGAGGCTTCGTGGATCCACTACGGGCTCACGTCGTCGGACGTGGTCGACACCGCGCAGTGCGCGACGCTCGCGCGCGCGGCCGACCTGCTGATCTCAGCGGCGGGGGATCTCGTCGCCGCGCTTCGCGCCCGTGCCGGGGAGCTGATCGACGCGCCCGTCGCCGGGCGGACGCACGGGATGCAGGCAGAGCCCACCACCTTGGGCGCCAAGTTCGCGCTGTGGGCACTGCAGGCGGACCGTGACCGGCAGCGTCTCCGGCGTGCACGGCGAGCTGTCGCGGTCGGGAAGCTTTCCGGGGCCGTCGGCACCTACTCGAACGTGGATCCGGCCGTCGAGGCGCACGTCTGCCGGGCCCTCGGGCTCGAGCCCGTTCCTGCCACCCAGGTGATCGCGCGCGACCGGCATGCCGAGTACCTCTACGCGTGCGCGTCGACCGGTGCGACCGTGGAGCTGATCGCGACCGAGGTCCGCCTCCTCGCCCGCAGCGAGGTGGGGGAGGTGGAAGAGCCGTTCGCGCCCGAGCAGAAGGGCAGCTCGGCCATGCCGCACAAGCGCAACCCCGTCCTGTCCGAGCGGCTCTGCGGGCTCGCGAGGCTGCTGCGGGGCTATGCGGTCACCGGGCTCGAGGATGTCGCGCTCTGGCACGAGCGCGACATTTCGCACAGCTCGGTGGAGCGGGTCGCGCTCCCGGACGCGTCGTTGCTCACCTGTTACGTGTTGCGCAAGGCGACCGCGCTCGTGTCGGGGCTCGTGGTCCACGCCGACCGGGCTCGCGCCAACATCTCGGACCTCGTCTTCAGCCAGTCCGTTCTCCTGGCCCTGGTGGACGCCGGCCTGACGCGAGACGACGCCTACCGGATCGTCCAGCGCGACGCGCAGGCCGCGTCAGCCACAGGTCGCCGGTTCCAGGATGTGCTCGCCGCGGACCTCGAGGTTCCTCTCGATGCGGCCACGCTCGGTGCGCTCTTCGACCTCGACCGAGTGCTCCGGCATCGGCGCCGCGTCCTCGAGGCGCTCGAGGCGCTCGACGGGGCCGACGGGGCCGACGGTGCCGCGACGGGTGGGCGAGCCGCGACGGGTGGGCGAGCCGCGACGGGTGGGCGAGCCGCGACGGGCGGGCGAGGGGCGACGGGTGAGCGAGGGGCGACGGGCGAGCGAGGGGCGCGTCGATGACGCTACCGCTCTTCAGCGCGGGGAAGGTTCGCGAGCTTTACGACGTGGGAGACGGGCTGCTGCTGATGGTGGCTTCCGACCGCATCAGCGCGTACGACGTGGTGTTCGACGAGCTGATCCCGGACAAGGGCCGGGTGCTCACCGCGATGACCGCGTTCTGGTTCGAAGAGCTGGCGGACGTCGTTCCCGGCACCGTGGTCAGCGCAGACCCAGCGGAGATCGCTCAGCGCGTTCCCGAGGCGGAGTCCCTGTCGAGCTCCAGGTGGTCGACCATCGACGGGCGGGCGCTTCTCGTCCGGCGCGCGGAGATGCTCCCCATCGAGTGCATCGTGCGCGGCTACCTGGCCGGCCAGGCGTACGACGAGTACGCGGTCACCGGCACGATGCACGGCGCGGCCATGCCAGGGGGCCTTCGGCTCGCGAGCCGGCTCCCTGCGCCCATGTTCACGCCGGCCACGAAGGCGGAGGAGGGGCACGACCTCAACATCGGCTTCGACGATGCCGTCGCGATCGTCGGTCGCACAGCCGCCGAGAAGGCACGCGAGATCTCGCTCGCCCTCTATGCCAAGGCGGCAGCACGGGCGGCCGCAGCGGGGCTCGTCCTCGCGGACACGAAGTTCGAGCTGGGCTACGTCGACGGCGAGCTCTGCCTGTGCGACGAGGTGGTGACGCCCGACTCTTCCCGTCTCTGGCCCGCCGATCAGGTGGTGCCGGGTACGGTGCCGCCCGCGTTCGACAAGCAGCCCTTGCGCGATTGGGCCGCCTCGAGCGGCTGGGACAAACGGCCACCCCCCCCTCCGCTCCCGCAGGACATCGTGCGTGCGACGTCGGAGCGGTACGTCGCAGCCTACGAGCGGCTGACCGGGCGGCGCCTGGGCGACTGGTACGGTGCGCGGCCATGAGGTTTGCCGCGCGGGTGGACGTTCGCCTGCGGCCCGGAATTGCCGACCCGGAGGGTGCGACGATCGCGCGGGCTTTGCCCGCGCTGGGTTTCGACGACGTCCGTGAGATGCAGGTGGGTCGCTGCTTCAGGTTCGAGATCGACGCCGTCGACGAGGCCGTGGCGCGCCAGCGGGCTGGAGCCCTCGCGCAGCGGCTCCTCGCGAACCCGGTGATCGAGCAGAGCGAGCTAGAGCTCACTGCGCTGGCGCCGGCAGGAGGTCGGCCGTGAGCACGCGTGTCGGCGTCGTCGTGTTCCCTGGCACCAACTGCGAGCACGACGTCGCGACCGCGCTCGAGCGGGCTGGTGCGGCCGCGTCCCTCGTGTGGCACACCGAGGAGCGCCTGGAGGGGTTCGACGCGGTCGTCCTGCCAGGAGGGTTCGCCCACGGCGACTACCTCCGCCCGGGAGCGATCGCACGGTTCTCCCCGGTCATGGGCGCCGTCGCGCTCTTCGCCTCGGGCGGCGGCCCGGTCCTCGGGATCTGCAACGGGTTCCAGGTCCTGACGGAGGTCGGCCTTCTCCCCGGGGCGTTGGTGAAGAACCGCGGCCTCCGGTTCCTGTGCGCACCCACCCGCCTGCGGGTCGCCTCCGCGCGTTCGGTGCTCACCGGCGGCGTCGAGCCGGGAGCGGAACTGCAGATCCCGGTGAACCACTTCTCAGGCAGCTACGTGTGCGACGGACGCACCCTCGCGCAGCTCCGCGACACCGACAGCGTGGTCCTTCGGTACGTCGAGAACCCGAACGGCTCGATCGACGACATCGCGGGCATCACCAACGCCCAGGGCAACGTCGTCGGACTCATGCCGCATCCCGAGAGGGCGAGCGACCACCTGCTGGGCTCCACCGACGGCCTGCTCCTCCTTCGCTCCATGGTCGCGGCGGCCGCCGGCGTACGCGCCGCGTGAGCGGTCCGGGCTCGGGCGAGCTGCCGTCCCCGAGGGAGCAGCCGCCTCGACCCGAGCTGCACCGAGCGCTGGGGCTCACCGACCAGGAGCTCGAGCGGATCGTCGAGATCCTCGACCGTGAGCCCAACGAGCTCGAGCTGGCGCTCTACGGTGTGATGTGGAGCGAGCACTGCTCGTACAAGTCGTCGCGCCGGCATCTGCGGCGCCTCCCCACCTCGGGTGACCGAGTGCTGGTGGGTCCGGGCGAGAACGCGGGGGTGATCGACGCAGGTGACGGGATCGCGGTCGCCATCCGGATCGAGAGCCACAACCACCCGTCCGCGGTCGAGCCCCGTCAAGGGGCCGCGACCGGGGTCGGCGGCATCATTCGTGACATCTTCACGATGGGCGCTCGCCCGCTTGCCGTGATGGACCCGCTCTTCTTCGGCCCCCCTGACGACGCGCGGCAGCGATGGCTGCTGGAAGGCGTGGTGTCCGGCATCTCCTCGTACGGCAACTCGGTGGGAGTGCCCACCGTCGGCGGTGAGCTCACCTTCGACCCGGGCTATGCGGGCAACCCGCTCGTGAACGTGCTGTGCATCGGGGCGTTGCCAGCGGATCGCCTGGTCCTCGCACGGGCGTCCGGCACGGGCAACCTGGCCGTCCTCTTGGGCGCGACCACCGGTCGGGACGGGATCGGCGGCGTGAGCGTGCTCGCGTCCGCAGGCTTCAGCGGCGACGCCGGCGGCGCGAAACGACCCAACGTCCAGGTGGGCGATCCCTTCGAGGAGAAGCGGCTCATCGAGGCGTGTCTCGCGCTGCTCGACGCGGGCCTGGTCGTCGGGATCCAGGACCTCGGCGGTGCGGGGTTGGCGTGCGCGACCAGCGAGACGGCGGCACGTGGCGGGGTCGGCATGGACGTCGACGTGTCCGCGGTGCCGCGGCGTGAGCCCGACATGGCTGCGTGGGAGGTCATGACGTCGGAGAGCCAGGAGCGGATGCTCGCCATCGTGACCCCCGAGGCGTGGTCCGCGGTCGAGGAGCTCTGCCGCCGATGGGAGGTGCAGGCGTCGGTGATCGGGCACGTGACCGGCGGCGCAACTCCCTGCGCTGTCGGCGGCGAGACGGCAAGGGAGCTCTCGGGACGTCTGCGAATCTGCGATCGCGGCACCGTGGTCGGGGAGGTCCCCGCTGCGTCCCTCGCCGACGGCGCGCCTGTGTACGACCGACCGATGCGTGCCCCGGCGGACCGGGCGCTGTCGCGGGCCGACGACCCGACGGCGAGCGAGGGGTGCGGCGACTGCGGCGCGGAGCTGCGGGCGATGCTGCTCGACTCGAGCTGGGTCTACCGGCAGTACGACCACCAGCTGTTCTTGAACACGGTGGTCGGACCCGGAGGCGACGCCGCGCTGCTCAGGCTGGCGGGACCGGGCTTGCCGCCGAGCGAGCGGGGGGTGGCCGTCACGACGGACTCCTCCCCTCGCTGGTGCGCCATCGACCCCCGAGCGGGCGTGGGGCTCGTGCTCGCAGAGTCGGTCGCCAACCTCGCGTGCGTCGGCGCGTCTCCGGTCGCAGTGGTGGACTGCCTGAACTTCGGGAACCCCGAGCACCCCGAGGTGATGTGGCAGCTCTCGGAGACGGTCGAAGGGCTGGTCGACGCGTGCCACGCGTTCGGCCTGCCGGTGATCGGCGGGAACGTGAGCCTCTACAACGAGAGCACAGGTGCCGACATCCTTCCCACGCCGGTGCTCGGGGTGCTGGGTCTCGTCGAGAGGCTCCGCCGCCGCCCGCCGCCGATGGCGCTTGCCGCCGACGCCAGCGTGGTGCTGCTCGGGCGCCGACGCGCAGGTGACGACGTGCCTCACCCCCTCGGCGGGAGCCGCTGGGCGGTCGAGTGCCGGGGTCGGCGGCACGGAGCGCTACCACCGCTCGACCATGCCGCGCACGCGCGGCTCGCGAGTTTCGTCGCCTCACTCGTGGCAGCCGACATCGCCGGAGGGGGTCGAGGACCAGAGGACGCCGGGGACGCGGGACTGCTCGACGGAGTTCACGACGTCTCGGGAGGCGGGCTCGCGGTCGCGCTCGCCGAGATGGCCGTCTCCGGGGGCGTCGGGGTTCGGGTCGCCGGGGTGGAAGGCCACCGAGAGCTCTTCACCGAGCTGCCTTCCCGCATCGTCGTCGTGACGCGCACGCCGGGAGAGCTGTGCGCCCGCGCCGACGAGGCAGGGGTGCCTGCCGAGATCATCGGGATCGCGGGCGGCGACCGGTTCGTCGTCGAGCAGCTGGTGGATGTGCCGATGGCCGAGCTCTCACAGGCTTGGACGGGCTCACTGGTCGGCAGGCTCGCGCCGGCCTGAAGCCGCGTGCCTGCTGACTTATGTCCGGAGCCCTGGAGTCCTGGACTCATCGAGCGCATGATGAAGTGTGGCAAGCAGAACTGCCGTTGCAAGGCCGACCCTCCGCAACTGCACGGGCCCTACGTCCAGTGGGGCTACAGCAAAGGACGCAGGCGGTTCACCCGCTGGCTCACTCCCGAGCAGCGGGGGCGTTACGAGCCCGAGATCGAGCGGGGCCAGCGGTTGATGGAGCTCCTGGTGGAACTCAACGAAGCCGAGATCAGGCGAGTCGAGCGAGCGGAGGGTTGGGGGCGTAAAGGCTGCGCCGCACATGCGGAACGTCAGTTCGATGCTGACTCTCATCTCCTCGCGCTCTGCCACGCTCAACGAGCCAACGCGACGGCGTCTCCGTTCGGTGCCCATGGCGACACCGTGCACACATGAGCCGCCGGGGGCGGTGGATGCTCCCTTCCCCGCTGCGCCGCGCCTCACCGCGGCGGCGGTGGCGACCGCCACCGGCTCGGGCAGAGAAGACTCCCCGGCTCGCCGCCGGCCCGGTCGTGGGACGCGCTGCGCGACCTCGTAGCTTGCTCCCGCAACCACCGCCTCGATCGCATCCTCGAGCTGCACTGCTGTCCACCGGCCGGGCCGAACCGTCGGACACCTCCAGATCAGGATCAGGAGGTGTCGTGATCACCCCTTGAGGCCAAGCTCCCATTACCATGATGCCGATCCGTGGTCATGAAGCGTTGTCGAACCGTGAGCAAACAGCGGGACCGCTAACGCCGATTTCCACGCAGGGATATCGCCACAACGTTCACGCAAACTGGAAGCGCAGGACCCGGCCACCCCACCACGGTACGGGCGTCTCCTCCGGCAGGCTTGCCTGGCGGAGCACCGGTGAGTAGGCCCGGCGCTCGAGGCGGACGATGACTTCGTTGGCGGTGGTGATGATCTGGCCGGGGGTCTCCAGGAACCGGCGCTGGATGGCGTCGGGCGTCGTATGCGCGTAGCCCGGCAGCCGGACGCGCAACGCGGCGAGTAGCGCCTGGGCCAGCACGGCGAGCATGACGTCGAGGTCCACGTTCAGGTTGACGGTGCTCGAGAGCGCATCGGCGCAGAAGGCACGGATGATCTCTGCCAGGCGCTGCTCGATGGTCATCCGCCGGGCGTAGTGCTCGATCAGGGCCTTGAGGCTGGCTTCGCGCTCGTTGGTGATGATGACCGTCGGGGCCTCGCGTCCGAGCCCCGTGACGATGAGCTGGCGCAGGGTGGCGGGGTAGGCGCTCAGGCGCGCCTCGGGGTCCTCGTGCACCTTGGGGCGGTTGTAGGGGCCGAGGCGGTCCAGGCTCACCGTCTTGTAGTCGGAGGGGCCGAGGCTGTTGATGTAGCGGACAAGGGAAGGCGAGCGCATCCGAAGCGTGAGGAACTTGACTCCCCGGGCATCGAGCTCGGCCAGCTCGGCCTGGGTGGTGACCTTCTGGTCCATGATCAACATGGCAGGGTCGTGCCCCGAGACCGCCTTCCAGTGGTCGCAGAAGGCGATCGCCTCCTTGGCCTGGGTGGCCTTGGAGAGATCCGCGTTGGCATAGACCAGGTTGTGGGTGCCCGAGTCCTGGGCGAAGAAGGTGAGCACCGACCGGGCCCGCTGGGAGCGGCGGGGCACGTAGTGCTGCTCCAGCACCGGGTCATGGCCCCAGTGCATGACGGCGTGGAAGTCCAAGTCGAAGATCGCCTCTTCACCGGTGGCGAGCCCCGAGGAGATCATCGTCTTGTCCAGTGCGGCAAGGAAGGCTCGCTGGTTCTCATGGGAGAGCCGGTAGGAGTAGTCGGTGAGCGCGGACTTCTTCGGCAGCATCGCCATGCCGGCGAGCAGCCCGGCGGTGGGGTCCGACAATACGTCATCGACGTGGGAGACACGCCGCGTGCGGGTCAGCTTGAGCGAGAGCAGCGACAACAGCCAGTTGACCGCGGGGATCACGGTGGTACCCGGATAGCCGGCGGCGGCGACCAGCGCCGGCAGGTCGAAGGCGACCAGGTCGGGCACGACGAGCAGGAGCCCGGCTCGGATGGTGTCGAGCCGTTCCGGCCAGGCGGGGAAGCTGATGAGCTTCGCCCGGGGCAGCAACGTGTCGCGCCCTGCGGTGCCCGGGTTGATGCTCGCCAGCGGTTCGGGGTGACGCAGGAGGCGGCCGAAGCCTTCCTCGGCGAGGATCTCTGCAACCGAGGTGCGGTTGAGCGGAGTCCCCTCGACACTGAGGCGGGCGGAGATCTCATAGGTGGACAGTCCCTCACGGCGCAGCGCGATCACCCGGGCCCGGACAGCGTCCTTGCGCGACCCGGCCCCCTTCGGCCGCCCGGGCCGGCCCGGCGGGGCGAACAGTGCGAGCTTCCCGGCCCGGTGCTGACGGGCGAGGTCGATCATCGTCCAGCGGGTGTAGCCGAACCGTCTGCCCGCCTCGGCGTAGGACATCCCGTCCACGTAGTGCGCCCGCAGCGCCTCGTAGCGCCGCTGGTTCACTTGTGCCGGGGCGGTGAAGAGCTCCGCCGCCGGCTGCTGTGGTGATCGGGCTGTCATCGTGGGCTCTCGTCAACCGACCACAGCCGGCTCGCCTCGCCGCCGGATTCGCAGCGAGCGCCAAAACCCTTGTACCAGCGGGGCTTCTTGGTTCACGTGCTGGCCCATGGCCGCAATCGGCCGCCCCGACTGTGCTGGCAGTCCGAATCCCACGGCTGTAATTTAGCAGGGATATGACCATCACACTGCGAACGACACACCGGGGAATGCGCAAGAACGATTCCCCAGTAGCCATGGGCAATCAGCTGGTCCAGCTCACCTGATACGTCCGCCCGATCGTCCCGTGATGTTGAGGCTAATTCCCTGTTGCGAAAATCGGCGCTAACAACACGCCGTCCGCGTAGTGGGTCCGCAAGGTCAACCGACCCTACCCCGCCCCCCCTTTGCCGATTATTGTTGAGATTGTGCCACCGCCCGGCAGGCACCCCGACGGGCTGCACTGCACCACGTTGGGTGACGGGTGAATGGCGCTCGCGCCAGCGGTCCCCTGTGACATGACCGCAGCGAGGCCGAAGGAGCCTATGCTGGTAAGTGCGCTCACAATCGCCAATCCGATTCTCGTACGTACCCGTTTCATCGTGTCCCTCCTACTAGCTAGTGCCGCGGCTGGCCCTAGCCCCAGGTCGGCGACAGGCGTTGCGCGAACCATGGGTACCCAGCACGCAGGGTGATCGGCAATGTCGGTGTGACGTTGCGGTGCCCGCTGCCCGCTGATGAGGGCTTGCGCCCGGCCGCGTGGCGAAGAGCACGCGTTGTGGGTTTCAGCGCGCGCCGTACTCGAGCGGAAGTGGATCGACGGGGTTCACGAGGGCGCGCCGGCTGAAAGAGCCGGCGTGCAGTTGGAAGGTCTGGGGAGCCGCCAGGTGGAGCGGCGACTACAACCCGAGCAGCGCGAAGCTGCGCCGGTGGTCGAATGCCATCCACCGGAGCCCAGACGCGATGTTCTCGAATCCCGCCAGGCGCAGGATCGAGATCGCGAGGTTGCGCAGCGAAGCGAGTGCCTGTGGCGCGCCGCCGACGCGGGTCTGGGAGCGGTCCTCGTCGAACGTGCGATCTCGCACGTAGTGGCTGCGGTTCTCGATGCGCCAGTGACCACGGATGTGGTGCGCGAGCTCCTCGGGCGAGGCCTCCTCTGCGCTCAGGTCGGTGACGTAGTACGAGGTCTCTTGGGACTCGAGGTGGTCCCCGAGGTCGCACCGCTCGCGGTAGACCTTCACGACCTGGGATGCAGAGGGAAAGCCGAGCTCCGCGGCGAGCTTCTTCGGGACCGAGGCGACCGAGTAGTAGCGATGCTCCATGCGCCCGTGGGACCGATCGTGGGTCTCATGGACGACCGGGCTCGTGACCAGAAGACGGGCGGCCTCCTTGGCGAGGGTCGGCTGATTGTCCTTGCACCCGAAGACGAAGTGGGCGCTGCGCTCGGAAAGGAACGTGGCGTGCTCGCGCTGGGTATGCATTGCATCGGCGGTGATGACCACGTCGGTGAGTTCGAGTCCCTCGAGCAGGGGACGGAAGGCGGTGATCTCGTTGGTCTTGGTGTCGACGTTGCGTTGGGCGACGGTCACCCCCTCTTTGTGGGTGAGGACCGAGACGAGGTGCACCCTTCGACCGTCGTCGAGCCGAGCGCCACGAAGGGTCTTGCCATCGAGCGCGAGCGCGTCGCGGATCGCACCCGTGGCGTCTTGGCCACCCTTGGTGTCCTCGTTGTCATCGCTGCGCTCGTCTTCTTCGACCATGACCGAGAAGTCGATCTCGACCGCGTCTTCGGCCTCCAAACGACCGGCCGCGACCTGGGCTGCGACCCAGGCGTTGACGACCAGGTCGAGGCTGTCGGCGTCGATGGCGCGTAGCGTGCGGCGGATCGTCGACTCCTCGGGCGCGACGCGCCGAGCGGTCCTTGGCGAGACCCGACATCCGAGGCGACAGAGCGCCTCTTCTGGCAGCTCAGCTGCGAGCTCGCCGATGGCGAACAGGCTCGTCGCTCCCCGGAGGGTCGCAAGGGTCGCGATGGCAAGGATCTGGGGCAGCTGGTGGCGGATGCCTCGGCGCATCCTCGGGTCGGGCACCTTTGCGAGCTCGTCGAGCAGGCTCGAAAGGTCGAGGCGGTTGAGATCGGCTGCACGCACTGGCATCCCTCCGAGGAGTGCTGGCGGGTCGAAGTCCGAGGCGAGCAGTCGGAGCGCGTCTCGCCGCAACGTCCGCAGCCAGTAGGCCTTCTTGCCGCCGTGGTGGACGAAACGCCCTGCTCTCCGGCCGAACCCAGAGGTCGTCCCGAGCAGGGTGAAGTTCGACGCCTTGTAGCAGGTGCCGAGGTGACGGGCGGGATCGGTGAACGTCTCGACGGCTATGACCCGGTGGCGCCAGCGCGCCTCGAAGTCCGAGGAGAGCCGCTGAAGCGTCTTTGCGAGCACCTCGGAGGCGAGGTTCTGTCTGCGGTGCTCGTCGAGCACGCAGAACCTCTGGTTGTTCGTCAGGTAACGCAGCCTGCGGTAGCGCTGCTGATCACTCCAGGAGAGGAGCTCCTCTCTGGGCCGCACGCAGAGCGCGGCGGATCCGAAGCCGACGAGCGCGACCCAGTTGCCGTCTTCCTCGGCGACGTAGCG
>JAKATJ010000030.1:0-4824 GCA_021828005.1 Actinomycetes bacterium
GGCTCAACGGGACGCTGCTCCGTCTCGAGGTGTTCATCATCGGCGGGGCGATCGCCGGGCTGTCGGGAGCGCTGCTCGTCGAGTTCATCGGGGCGTGGTCTCCCGGAGCCTGGGGATACGCCGAGACCTTCGTCATCTTCACCGCCCTGCTCGTGGGCGGCGTCGGCAACAACCGCGGCATGCTTCTCGGCACCCTGATCGTGCCGATCATCGTCCTGGAAGCGCCGTCGTTCCTCCCGACAATCGGCTACCCCGGCCTGATTGACGCCATCGAATGGATGATCGTCGGCCTCGCTTGGATGGGGTTCCTGCTCGTCCGGCCGCGCGGCCTTCTCCCCGAGCGCCGGTACCGCGCCCCGCGCCCCGCGGCAGGCGTCGGGGCCCGACGCGGACTGGCCGGATGGGTCGCGCGCATGTTCACGCTGGGCCGTCCCGAGCTGGCGCCCGGCGCGGCCGCGATCAGGGTCGCCCCGGGACCCGTGGGCAACGGGGAGACCGCCGCGCCGGGAAGCGCCTTCCCATCGGCCGGTGTTCGGTCCGGGAGCGTCCGCATGGAGGAGGAATGACCGAGTCGTCCACGAGTGCGGCTGCGTCGCCAGCTGCCGGCCCAGCCGCAGCGAGGCCGCCGGCGAACGGCGACGCACCGGTCCTCGAGGTGCGCGACGTCGTCGTCCGCTACGGCGGGGTGGTCGCGGTGAGCCGGGTGTCCTTCGACCTGTTCCGGGGGAAGATCCTCGGGCTGATCGGTCCCAACGGCGCCGGCAAGTCGTCGCTGTTGGCCGCCATCGGCGGTCAGCAGCACGCACAGGGTGGGTCGATCCTGCTGCAGGGGCGTGACGTCACCCGATCGGCGCCCTACACGCGGGCGCGGCACGGGCTCGTTCGCACGTTCCAGACCACGAGCGAGTTCGAGGGAATGACCGTGTTCGAGAACCTGCTTGTGGCCGGCAGGGGCGCGGTCGGCGCCTCGCTGTGGCGAGTGGTCGCCCGCTCCCGTTGGAACCGTGAGGAGGAGCGGCGGTCGGCGGCCAAAGCCTGGGGCGTGCTCGAGCGATTCGAGATGGCCGACCTGGCTGACGCGTACGGGCGCGAGCTGAGCGGCGGCCAGCGCCGGCTGGTCGAGATCATGCGGTGCCTGATGCGCGACCCGGCAGTCCTGCTCTTGGACGAGCCGATGGTCGGCGTGGCGCCCCACCTCGTGGCGAGGTTCATCAACGACCTGCGCGCCGTGGCGGCGGAGGGGATCGGGCTCGTGATCGTCGAGCACGCGCTGGAGGTCATCGAGCAGCTCTGTGATGTGGTGGTCGTCATGGCGCTGGGAGAGGTGATCGCCGAGGGAGCGTACGCGACGGTGGTCAGGGACGAAGGGGTGCGCCGTGCCTACCTCGCCTGAGGCGACGCCGTCCGAGCTGCGGGCGATCGCCGACGGCGCGGGGCGCCGGGCGCCCTATCTGGCCGCCACTGGGATCACCAGCGGGTACAACAAGGTCCCTGTCGTCCGAGATGTCAGCATTGAGGTCGGCCTGGGCGAGATCGTCCTGATCATGGGTCCCAACGGCGCCGGCAAGAGCACTCTCGTGAAGGCCGTGACCGGCAAGATCCCCCTTTTGAAAGGGCGCGTCGTGCTCGACGGCCAGGACATCTCACAGGCCAAGGAGGACGAGCGGGCCAAGCGGGGTATCGGGTACGTCCCGCAGGTGGGGGACGTCTTCCCGACGCTTACCGTCCAGGAGAACCTGGAGATGGGAGGCTACCGCTGGCCCCGCCGGGAAGTCCGGGCCCATGTGGACCAGGTGCTCGAGCAGTTCCCGACCTTGAAGCCGCTCAGGCGCCGGCATGCCCGAGCGCTCAGCGGGGGCGAGCGCAAGACCCTCGCGATCGCGCGCGCACTTGTGGCCGATCCGCGTCTTTTGATCCTCGACGAGCCGACGTCCAACCTGGCCCCCGCGATTGCGTCGATCGTGCTCCACGACGTGGTGGACGGCCTCGCTGCGGCCGGCCGGGCGATCCTCCTCATCGAGCAGCGTGTGTCCCTCGGGCTCGAGGTCGCCACGTGGGGGTATGTCCTCGCAGGAGGGTGCACGCGCTTCGAGGCGAGCGGTGACGAGCTGAGGGCACACGACGACCTCGGCAGCTTCTTCCTGGAGCACGGTGGGACGACGGCCGTCCCAGTCACCACCCAGGCCTGACCGCCCGATGGCACCACTGGCTTTCGGATGGAGCAGGAGCACCTCGACCCGAGGTGTGGAATGCTGAAGAATGCTGAAGAAAGCAGTGGAATGCTGAAGAAAGCTGAAGAAAGCAGAGGAATGCTGACCAAGAACGTCAACGTGGACTCGCTCGTCGCGCACCCGGGGAAGTGACCATGACGGACATCATCGACTTCCACATCCATTACACCCCGGAAGACATGGTCCGGCCCAACCTCGGTGACGGCGGCGCACCGCGCGTCGCGTTCCAAGGTGGGATACCGCGCTACACCCAGCACGAGGGGCTCTTCCGGATCGACCGGCACCTCGACTGCATGGACGCGGCGGGAATCGACGTCGGCGTCCTGTCGAGCGGGACCGGGATGGGCGCCGACCACGAGTCCTGCGCCCACATCAACGCCGACCTGGCCAGGGTGGCCAAGGACAATCCCGGACGGTTTCGGCCGCTCTGTCACATCGACCCCCGCGACGACCGGTGGCGGCGGGAGCTGCAGGTGTGCGCCGACGAGTACGGCTTTCCGGGGCTCGCGTTCCCGAGCAGCTTCGGCTCGTTGCACCTGGACGATCCGTCTCTCCTTCCGGTGTACGAGGAGGCGGTCGACCGGGGGATGTTCGTCTTCGTCCACCCCGCTCTCCCCGTCCCTCCCGGGCTCGAGGGCTACTACGACCGCTACGACCTCTACCGCTGCGTGGGTCGCGAGCACGAGCTGGTCCTCGCGACGTTCCGCCTCGTCGCGGGCAGGATCTTCGACCGGGTGCCGGGGCTGCAGGTCGTGATGTCGCACCTGGGAGGCGGCATCGGCGCCATCATCGAGCGGATCCGTGGATACCAGGACAAGAGCCACATGGGCATCGCGGCCGACTCGCTGCACGGCCAAGCGGCGGACCATGCGTTCGACCACTACTTCGACCGGAACATGTACTTCGACACGGGAGGGTTGTTCGGGAGCGTGAAGGCGATCCGAGCGGCCCTCACCGAGATCCGTCCCGAGCGCATCGTCTTTGGCACCGACTACCCCCAGGAGATCCGGGACGCCGACAAGATGGCCAAGTTCACCCGGGACCTCCGCGCCTCGGGTCTTCCCGAAGCCGTCATCGAAGGCATCTTCGGCGGCAACGGCGCGCATCTGATCGCAGAGGAGGCCGCCACGAGACGCGGGTCGTGAGCCGTGATCGAGCGAGCCGGTGGGGCGAAGCGAGCAGGAGGATGACCATGGCGTCACCTTGGGAGTCGATCCCCGAGTACGACGTGCGGCGGCTGGGCCCCGAGATCCTGGACCGACGGGAGCAGGAGCGGTGGTGCAGGGCGGTCTTCATGGCCGGCAGCCTTCCGTTCATGTGGCGGGAGTCGTCAGTGGTGCGGGACCTCGTGTACGACCGCCTCGGGCTGACCCCGGGCCATTCGGTGCTCGTGATCGGCGAGGGCGTCGAGGCGTGCGGTTTCGGCAGCGACCTGCGGGCGCTGGTGGGGACAGAGGGCGTCCACGTCGTCGACATCATCGACGAGGCGCGCGACCGCTACCTGGCCGGACAGCGAGGTTCGGGTGGTCAGCTGGCGACCTGGCACTACGACTACGCCGATCGGTTCGACGACGATGCCTTCGACGCCGTCGCGGTGCTGCAGGGCGTCCAGCACGCCGAAGACTGGTCAGCGACCGGAAAGGACCTCGTGCGGGTGCTCAAGCCGGGCCGCTCCCTCGTGCTCGCCGAGATCGCCTTCGGGCCCCGCTTTCTCCTGAGGGCGCAAGCCGACGTCCACCTCTACTACTTGGTGCGCAAGCTGTTCGACCGCATCGGCTGGGACGTCCACGACTTTCCGTACCACGGCCTCGACGATCTGCGCAGCGCGTTCGACGGCACGCTCGCAGACGTCGGGACATTCGAATGGCGGGGGATCGAGGTCTTCTGGGGGCGGAAGCCCTTGCCGGCCTGACGCAGACGTGAGGCATGCGACCGGAGACCTGTTGAACCCGGCAAGTCCGCCAGCCGCCGCCTGAAGGAGCTCGTGATGGCACTGCTGCCGTATCCGGAGATCTCGTCGTTGCCGTCCAGCGTGCGCGATCGGATCCAGCACTTCGAAGGAGAGCACGAGAGGCCGTCTTTGCTCAGGCGCATGCTGGCCAAGTGGCCGCCGGCGCTGGCAGCCCTCGACAACTTGTACCACCCCGTGATGGAGGGTGGGGAGCTCCCCCGGCGCCTCAAGGAGATGCTCTTCGTCGTGAGCGCCCACGCGAGGGGCTGTCCGTACTGCACGGGTGGGCACTCCAGGTTCCTCGTGCGGGAGTTCGGGTTCACCGCAGACGAAGTGGTGCGGCTCCGCGAGCACCCTGGCGATGCGGGCGGCGGTCCCGCCGAGCAGGCCGCCGCCGAGTTCGTCCGCAAGATCTCGACGGAGCCGTACAAGACCACCGACGAGGACATCCGGGTGCTCACGGCAGCCGGCTACTCGGCCGAGGAGATCCTCGAGATCACTGCCGTGGCGGCGGTCGCCGGGTTCACCACCACCATCGCCTCGGCCATGCACCTGGAAGACGACCTCGAGGAGTTCGGGATGGACGGGTACTTCTGACTCGGACGGGCTCGGACGGGCTCGGACGGGCTCGGACGGGCTCGG
>JAKATJ010000030.1:4924-7184 GCA_021828005.1 Actinomycetes bacterium
AAGGCGGCGGCCTCCCGCATCGCCGCCGCCGGCCAAGGCAGGGGGACGGTCGACAGCATCTCGTCGGAAAGCCGCGCGACGCTGCGGTCGCGTGCCTCGCAGAACGCGGTCACCAGGTTGCACGCGATCCACGGGTGGTGCTCGAGCACCGCAGCGCGCACCACGACGATGTGCATGATGGGGAAGATCCCGGTCCTGGCCAGGTAGTCGCGTTCCACTCGAACGGGGTCGGAGAAGAGCCGGACGATGCGTCCTGATCCGTCCTGGAAGCTCCTGGGAGGTCGAGCGCTGATGATCGCGTCGATGTCGCCCTCGAGGAGCATCTCGTCGAGCGAACGATCGGCGACCGGCTCGAGCGACAGCCCGTCGGGCAGGGCCAGGGCCACCTTCTCCGTCCTGCCCGCCTCGTTGACGCCTGCCTGCACCCAGCGCACTTCACGGAGCGGGACGCCGAGCTCTTCGGTGAGAAGTCCCTTGGCCCAGACCGACGCCGTCTGGGCCCACTCCGGGAGGCCCACCCGACGGCCGATCAGGTCCCCCGGCGTCTCGACGGACTTGTCGGCGCGCACGTAGAAGGCGCCGTGCCGGAAGACTCGCGACGGAAAGACGGGGATCGCCACCATCGAGCGGTCGCCCTGGGAGACGAGCGACGTGTAGACGCCGAAGGACATCTCCGAGACATCCCACTCGCGGTGAGCCAAGAACCGGGGGAAGATGTCCTCGACGCCGAGCTGCAGCGGGACGAGGTCGACCCCCTCCACGTCGACGCGACCGTTCGTGAGGTCGCGGACGTGGTCGTAGTCGCCCACGGCGATCGAGAGGGTGACCTTCGTGCAGGCCATCGGACCTACCCGCCCTCGCCCGGTGCCTTCGCGGCGGCGTTCGCGTCGACGGCGTCGCTCGCCTCCAAGAGCCGCTTCGCCCGCATCACGATGGGCAGGTCGACGAGCTGCCCCCCGACGGCGACCGAGCCCTCGCCGCGGGACTGGGCGTCCCAGAAGGCGGCGACGACCTTTCTCGCGTAGTCGACCTCGTCGGGCGACGGGCTGAAGGCGCGGTTGATGTCGTCGAGCTGGCGGGGGTTGAACGTGGACTTGGCGCTGAAGCCGAGGCGCCGTGCCTGCACGATGTCGGCCGCCAGGCCCTCGGGGTCGTCCAGGTCGGGGAAGACGCCGTCGATGCTGGCGATCCGGGCGGACGCGGCAGCGACCACGAGGCTGGACCTCGCATAGAGGAGCTCTCGTGACTCGCCGACCCGGTGGGTCCCAAGACCCAGGTCCAAGGCGAAGTCCTCTGCTCCGAACATGAGCGCCTCCATGCGGGGATGGCTTGCTGCGATCGCCGGGGCGCGAAGGAGCCCCCGGGCGCTCTCGATCGCCGCGACGACCCGCACCGCCCCGCCCGTCATCGATCGCTGCTGCTCCAGCTCGTCGAGGCGGCCAGCGAGGCGAAGCACCTCTGTGGCCGACTCGACCTTGGGGAGGCACACCCCCTCGAGCCCCGCAACGACCACCGCCTCGAGGTCGTCTGCGAACCACGGGGAGGTGATCGAGTTCAGCCGCACGAAGCGGCGGGGACCGAAGCCGGGTCGCCCCAGCACCTCGGCGACCAGGTGGCGGGCTGCCGGCTTCTCGGCGACCGGCACGCCGTCTTCGAGGTCGAGGAAGACGCCGTCGGCGGGGACGCCGGCCGCCTTCTCCACGAAGCGGGCCGTATGCCCGGGTACGAACATCCAGGAACGCTGAAGCTTGCTCACTGCGTCTGCTCCTCTGGGCGGCAGCATGACAGGCGCTCATGCGCGCGGATGTGCTGACATTCAGCACAGATATTGCAAAATGCAGGAAACACTCTAGCCGGGTCCGGGCGGGAGAGCAACCAACCACACGGACGGTCCCCGGCGGAGCTGGGGGCGCGCCGGCACCGGGGTGCCCGCACGAGGCTCGTGTCGCCCCTCCCTCACCTATGGCTCGCCCGCTCGCATGATCGCCTCCGACAGGCATGGTCGCCTCCCACAGGGAGGAGCGCCCGGTACCCGATTGTCGATGCCCGGTGCCGTGCAGGGTGGGAAAGCAGGACTGTGGTGCAAGATATCTGCATGGTAAATCCAATGAGTCCCCCTCTCCCGCCGGCAGGCTGGTACGGAGATCCGACCACTTCGGACCAGCTTCGCTACTGGAACGGGTCAGCGTGGACGGGCCACGTCGCGGCGCAGGCCGGCACGCCTTTTCGAGTCGTAGCACATCGACGGAACATCTACGGC
>JAKATJ010000030.1:7284-19867 GCA_021828005.1 Actinomycetes bacterium
AAGTCCAGGGCGGAGGCACGTCGCGCATGCGAGCGACTGTCGGTTGCGTGCCGCTTCCCCGTCGATGCGCAGCCTGTGGTCGTCGTGATGTGCAGGGAGCTCCGGGTCATGGGTCGTCCGGGTGACGTTCACGTCGTCGGATGCAGGGACCTCCGCAGGTGGATGGAGCGCCGGCCGACCGTCCTCCGGCCCGACGTGGTCGGCCGCATCTACGACGTCGCCCGGCGCGATTCCACCTGGCGGGGGTGAGGGCCCGAGCTCGCCCCCGCGTCCCTCGCCCCAGCCCTCCTCTCGCACCCTGGCCCGGCTTGCGGAGCCCTCCCGGGGCTAACGTCGGGTGCACGCGCTCGGTGCCTGTCACCGGAGAGAAGGAGGACGCGATGCCTCGTCATTACGCCCGATTGACGCAGCCGCTCGTCCGGGAGGACGGAGCCCTCCGCCCGGCTTCCTGGGACGAGGCCCTGGACCGGGCCGCCGCCGGCTTCGCCGGGCGTCGCGGCGAGGAATTCGGGATGTTCAGCTGCTCGAAGTCGAGCAACGAGGTGAACTTCCTCGCGCAGAAGTTCACCCGCTCGGTCATGGGGTCGAACAACATCGACTCCTGCAACCGCACCTGACACGCACCGAGCGTCGCCGGTCTGGCGGCAGTCTTCGGTGCCGGAGGCGGCACCAGCTCCTACCGGGAGATCGAGGAGACCGACCTGGTCGTCCTCTGGGGGTCGAACGCGCGGGAAGCGCACCCGATCTTCTTCCACCACCTGCTGAAGGGGCTCCGCCACGGGGCGAAGATGTACGCCGTCGACCCCCGCCGCTCCACTTCGGCGCAGTGGGCCGACGTCTGGTTGGGCATCGACGTCGGCTCCGACATCGCCCTGGCCAACGCGCTGGGCCGGGAGATCATCCGGGCCGGCCTCGTGAACGCCGAGTTCGTGCAGCGGGCCACCACGGGCTTCGAGGAGTACGCCGCGTCCGTCGAGCCCTTCACCCTTGCAGAGGGCGAGCGCCTGACCGGCGTGCCCGCCGACGCGATCGCGGGCCTGGCGCACGACTACGCGCGGGCTGGCCGGGCGCAGCTGTGCTGGACGCTCGGGATCACCGAGCACCACACCGCGACCGACAACGTCCTCGCGCTCTGCAACCTCGCCTTGCTCACGGGCCACGTCGGACGCTTCGGCTCCGGGCTGGTCCCGTTGCGGGGCCAGAACAACGTCCAGGGAGGTGGGGACATGGGTGCGCTGCCCAACAAGTTCCCCGGGTTCCAGGACGTGGAGGACGGCACCGTCCGCGCCCGGTTCGAAGCTCGCTGGGGGGTCGCGCTCCCCGCCCAGCGCGGCTGGCACCTCTCCCAGATGTTCGACGCGATGGAGCGTGGCGACCTCCGGGCCCTCTACGTCCTCGGTGAGAACCCGGCCCAGTCGGAGGCCGACGACCACCGGACCATCCGGCTGCTCGACGGGCTCGACCACCTCGTCGTCCAGGACATCTTCCTCACGAAGACCGCGCAGCTGGCGGACGTGGTGCTGCCGGCCGCCGTCACCGCTTTCGAGTCCGAGGGCACCGTCACTTCGAGCGAGCGGCGCGTGCAGCGGCTCCGGCCGGCGCTGCGGCCACCTGAGGGTGCCCGCGCAGACATCGACATCGTCTGCGCGCTCGCCGCCCGGCTGGGCCAAGACTGGGGCCGCCCGAGCGCCGAGGAGGTGTGGGACGAGTGCCGCAGCCTGTCGCCCATGCACGCGGGGATGCGCTACGACCGGCTCGAGGCGCTTGGCGGGATCCAGTGGCCGTGCCCGTCCGAAGACCATCCGGGCACCCTGTTCCTTCACGCCAGGCTGTGGGAGGAGGACCCGGCCGCGCGGGGGGCTGCCGCCCCCTTCACCCCGGTGCAGTTCGAGCCGCCGCTCGACGAGCTCGACGAAGAGTTCCCGATCCGGCTCACCACCGGGCGCCGGCTCGACTCGTTCAACACCGGCGTCCAGAGCGGTGGCTACGCCTCGCCCCTGCGGCGGCCCGAGATGCTCGGCCTCTCCCCCGAGGACATGGCGACGCTCGGGGTGGCCGAGGGTGAGCTGGTGCAGGTGAGCTCGCGGCGGGGCTCGATCACCGTGGGCGTCCACCTCGACCGGTCGTTGCGCCCGGGGCTTGCGTTCTTGACGCTCCACTTCCCCGACCAGGTCGACACCAACGTGCTCACCCTCGACGCCTGGGACCCGAAGTCCGGCACGGCCGAGTTCAAGGCAACCGCGATCCGGGTCGACCGGCTGCCCGAGCACGTCGGGGCCGAAGTCGGGGCCGAAGTCGGAGCCGAAGCCGAAGCCGGAGTCGCCGAAGCCGGAGTCGGAGCCGAAGCCGGAGTCGCCGAAGCCGGAGTCGCCTGATGGACCTGCGCACGACGGAGGCGACGCCGAGCGTCGACGAGCGGCTCGCGGTGGACTCGGTCCTCGGGCCGCCCGAATCGGGGTGGTTCGGAGGCGGGCGCACGCCGCTCGACGGGCACGTCGCGTTCGGGGGCCTGTCCCTCGCGCGCAGCCGGCGCCACCTCCTCCTCCCGGCCCTGCACGCCCTGCAGGAGCGGGTGGGCTCGATCACCCCGGCGGGGCTCGGCTACCTCTGCACCCGCCTCGACCTGCCGCCGGCCGAGGCGTACGGGGTGGCGAGCGCCTACGCGCTCTTCACCTTCGAGCCGGGGCCGCCGGTCGTCGTCCACGTCTGCGACGACGTGGCCTGCCTCGCGGCTTCCCGGATCGATCCGACCGAGGAGCTCGCGCGGCGCCACGGACCCGCAGGGTCCGGCACGGCCGTCACGTGGCGCCCGAGCCCGTGCCTCGGCCACTGCGAGCACGGGTCCGCCGCGCTCGTCCAGACGGCAGGTGAGCGCGGCGGCCGTGCGTCGCTGGCGCCCTTCGCCCCCGGCGACATGGACCGTCTGGTCGCCCTCGGCCCCGACCTCGACCTTGCCGACCTCCCGGCGCCCCTCGCCCTCGTTCCCCAGGCCGGCGCGGAGGGGACCCGGTTGCTGCGCCGGGTGGGACGGCTGGATCCCTCCTCGATCGACGCCTACCGGGCCGCCGGCGGCTACGAGGGGCTTCGCCGGTCGCTCGAGATCGGTCCGCAGGGGGTCGTCGCGGAGCTGAAGGACGCCAAGCTGCTCGGGCGAGGCGGCGCCGCCTTCCCGACCGGCGCCAAGTGGGAGGCGGTCGCGCGCAACCCGGTCCGCCCGCACTACTTCGTCGCCAACGCGGACGAGTCGGAGCCCGGCACGTTCAAGGACCGGGTCCTGCTCGACCACGACCCCTACGCGCTCGTCGAGGCGTTGACCGTCGCCGGCGTCACCACCGGCGCCGACAAGGGGTTCGTGTACCTGCGTGGCGAGTACCCCGTGGCCGCGGCCCGCCTCGAGCACGCGGCTGCCGAGGCCAGGAGCCGGGGCCTGCTCGGCCGCGACGTCATGGGATCGGGGATCGCCTTCGACATCGAGGTCCGGCGTGGGGCAGGCGCCTACATCGCCGGCGAGGAGACGGCGCTGTTCAACTCGCTCGAAGGCCGGCGTCCAGAGCCTCGCAACAAGCCGCCCTTTCCCGTGGACCGGGGCCTATTCGGCAAGCCCACCGGGGTGAACAACGTCGAGACGCTGCTCTCGGTGCTCGAGGTGCTCTCGATGGGCGCGAGCGCGTACGCCCGGCTGGGGACGGCGGAGTCCACCGGGACCCGGCTGTTCTGCCTGTCGGGCCGCGTCGCCCGCCGCGGGCTCTACGAAGTGCCGATGGGGACCACCCTCGGGTCCTTGCTGGACATGGCGGGAGGGGTGGCCGGCGGCCGCCCGCTCCGCGCGGTGCTGCTCGGTGGCGCGGCCGGCAGCTTCGTGGGGCCCGACGACCTGGACCTCCCCCTCTCCTTCGAGGGCGCACGCGCGGCAGGGACGACGCTCGGCTCGGGCGTGGTGGTGGTGCTGGACGACACCGTCGACATGACTGCGTTCGTCGGCCGGGTGGCGCGGTTCTTCCGCGACGAGTCGTGCGGCCAGTGCGTGCCCTGCCGGGTCGGCACGCAGCGCCAGGAGGAGATCGTCGCCCGCCTGGCCGCCGGCCGTCCGCTCGGGTCGGTCGACGAGGAGCTGGCCCTCCTGGCCGACCTCGACCAGGTGATGCGGGACGCGTCGATCTGCGGGCTCGGGCAGACGGCGAGCAGCGCCGTGACTTCGGCGCTGCAGCGGGGCCTCATCGGGGACGGAGCACACACTTCGAACGGGAGGAGACGATGAGCACGCCCGCGCCCGAGCCGACCCCGCTGACCTTGCGGCGGAGCGTGCAGGTCACCATCGACGGGGAGCAGGTCAGCGTCCCGGAGGGCTCGACGGTCCTCGAGGCTTGCCGCGCCCGTGGCGTCGAGGTCCCGACGCTCTGCTACCTGGAGACGCTCGCGCCGGTGAACGTGTGCCGGGTCTGCGTCGTCGAGCTGGAGGGCTCCCGGGTGCTCGTGCCTTCGTGCTCGCGCCCGGTGGCGCCGGGCATGGTGGTCCAGACGTCCTCTGCGCGGGTCCGCGCCAGCCGCAGGATGGTGCTCGAGCTGCTCGCCTCTTCGGTCGACCTCTCCACGGCCGGTGGCGAGGTCCACCGTTGGATCGAGGAGTACGGCGCCCGTCCGGAGCGCCACGGCCCCCCGGCGCCGGCGGCCGACAGGGACCACGCCCACGCGGGCCACCACGATCCCCCGGCGCTCGGGAAGGCCGCGACGGCGGCCCAGCCTGTCAAGCGGGACAACGACCAGTACGTGCGCGACTACGCGAAGTGCATCCTCTGCTACAAGTGCGTCGAGGCCTGCGGGGAGGAAGCCCAGAACACCTTCGCGATCGCGGTGGCCGGGCGGGGGTTCGACGCCCGGATCTCGACCGAGTTCGACGCGGCGCTCCCCGATTCGGCCTGCGTGTACTGCGGCAACTGCATCGCCGTCTGCCCGACCGGCGCGCTCATGTTCGTGAGCGAGCACGACCTCCGGGCTGCAGGCGAGTGGGACGAGAGCCGCCAGGAGGTCACCCGGACCGTCTGCCCGTACTGCGGCGTCGGCTGCAACCTCGACCTCCACGTCCAGGACAACCGCATCGTCAAGGTCACCTCGCCCCTCGACCACGACGTGACGAGTGGCAACCTGTGCGTGAAGGGCCGGTTCGGCTTCGAGTTCGCGCAGGGGGAGTGACCCGGCGCCGCAACCAGCACCACCCTCGGCGACACGGACCGCGCCGCCCTCTGGGACACGGCGGTTCGGTGTGCTCACCCGAGCCGCTCGAGGCCCTCCACGCGGTGCTCGGTCTCGGTCTTCTTCGAGAGCTCGGGGGGCTGGCCGCAGTCGGGAACCGGACGCGTCGCTGCGGGGACGACCGTCGCCTCCCAGGCCCCGGCAGTCGCCGGTCCCGAGGCCACGAGGCGCAGGCGCCCGCTGCCCGCGTCCACCACGCTCCGTGCGCAGTCGAACAGCGCCCATCCGACCTCCGCCAGCACCGCGCGTTCGAGCGCCTGCGCGGCCGGCGAGTCGAGCCCGCTGCACCCGCGGTAGCGGGGGAGGAGGTCGTCGAGCGGTCCGGCCCGCCGCACGATCCGGCCCAGCGCGTCCGGGTCGAGGAAGCCCCACGCCGTGCCGGCCGGCAGCACGACGCACGTGGGGGCGAAGCGGTGGCCTCCGGTGTGGCTGGTGCGCGCGAGGCGCACCCCGGCGCCCTCGAGGCCGGAACCGCGGAGCTGCCCCCAGAGACTCGTGCCGGCGGACCCGCAGCAGCGGTCTCTGCGGCCGTGGGTGCACACGAGGACCTCGCACCCCCCGACGGGCTCGCCGCCGCCCGCCAGCAAGCGGTCGGTCGCGCGGCCGAGGGAGTCGCCGATCCCCGGGTCCTCCACCGCGCCGTCCAAGGCGGTGCGATCCCCGCGCCGGACGGCGTCCACCTCCACGTGCAGCTCGCGGCCCTCGAAGCGGGTGAACGGACCGGGCGGCCGCCGGTAGAGGGCGACGCGCCGGCGCCGATCGGCCTCGGGCACGAGAAGCTGGATCCGGAACCCGCGGCCTGCAACGGCCTCACGCACCGGCGCGAGCGCCTGCACGTCGCCGGCGTCGCGCGGCCAGGGCAGCGGCCACTCCGCCAAGACGTAGCCGGCATGGCTGCCGGCAGTCCCGACGGGGTCGATCCGCTGTGCCCGTGCCCACTGCGCGCAGGGAACTCCTCGCTCCGGGTTGGGCGAGCGCTCGGACATCTCGAGGGAGGGTAGTCGCCGGCGCGCGCCGCAGCGGTTGCTACCGCTCCTCGCGGGCGGGGGGAGCCCCGGTCTGCTCCGCTGTGGGGCTGCTCGGGGGTCGCAGCCAGATAGACAGCGCCGCGTCCAGCATCTCAGGAAGCTGCGTCGTGTCGTCCTCCACCCATCGCTCGTAGGCGGCGACCGCCGTGCCCAGCGCAGAGCGCGCGAGCACCTGCGGCACGAGTGTCCGAGGCGCGTGGCCCGTCCTTCGGGCGACGAAGCTCGCGACGATGTCGCACCACGCCGCGTACCGCAGCGCCGAGTGAGCCTGCAGCGCCGAGACTCGCAGCAGGAGGGCCATCCGCTGGCGGAGCCAGGGCAGCTCGTCGTCGGGGAAGTCGTTGAACGCGAGGATGCACTCGCGCAGCGCCGTCTCCGTCGGGACCTCCGGCGGCACGGCGTCGAATCGGGCCTGGAAGCTCGCGAGATGCTCGTCGAAGTCGCCCCACGCGACATCGTTCTTCGAGGCGTAGTAGCGGAAGAACGTTCGCCGGCTGATGCCCGCACCTCGCGCGATGTCCTTCACCGTCGTGGACTCGAAGCCCTTCTCGCAGAAGAGCGCCAACGCGATGTGCTCGAGCTCCGTCCGGGACGTGACCGGCGGGCGGCCCGTCGCGCGAGCTGGTCCCTTGGAGGTCACGAGCACGAGCGTACAAAGGCCTGGCCGACATTTGTCACCAGGTGCCACTATTCGGTATGGTCACGCCGCTAGGGCCGGCCCGACGATTGGGGGCACTGATGGCGGACTCCAGAGCACGGCACGGAGCGGTCGTCTCGGCGGCGTCCGGGAAGCCCGACCCGACCGAAGACGGGCACGAAGACGACCCGGTCCTCGAGGAAGTCCTCGTCGAGGACGTCTCGATCGACGGAATGTGCGGCGTCTACTGAGCCAGACCCTCCCCCACGTCGGGTCGCAGCCGGCGCTGGAGGACGCGTGGGCGCTCAGCCCGAGCGTCGCGCTGCGGCCGGAGCCGTTCGGGGCGATGGCATACGACTTCTCGACCCGCCGGCTCTCCTTCCTGAAGCACCCGAGGTTCGTCGACTTCGTCCGCCGTCTGAAGGACCACCCCTCTGCCCTCGACGCCGCCAGGGAGCTGGGGATCGGCGACCGGGAGCTCGGGGCGCTTGGGGAGGGCCTGCGGCGGCTGGCGGAGAGCGGGGTCCTCGTGCGGCGCTCCGCCGAGGCGCGGCGCGCTGCTCCGGTGGCCGCCGCTCGGCCGGACCGAGAGCCTGCGCGCGCCACCGGCCGGTCGCTGGCCGACAGGCTCGAGCTCGGCCTCGAGGCTCCGATCTGCCTCACCTGGGAGCTGACCTACGCGTGCAACCTGTCGTGCGTCCACTGCCTCTCCAGCTCCGGCCGGCGCGATCCTGGCGAGCTGTCCACCCGGGAGTGCGAGGCGCTGATCGACGAGCTGGAGGAGCTCGGGGTCTTCTACGTGAACGTCGGCGGTGGCGAGCCGACGATCCGGCGGGACTTCTGGCACCTGCTCGACTACGCGACGGCCCACCGCGTCGGCGTGAAGTTCTCGACCAATGGCACGCGGATCGACGCCTCGGCGGCGAAGCGGCTGGCGGCGAACGACTACGTCGACGTGCAGCTCTCGCTCGACGGCGCGACGGCCGAGGTCAACGACGCCGTGCGGGGGGCGGGCTCCTACGCGGCGGTGAGGCGGGCGATGGCGCACCTCACCGAGGCGGGAGTCCGGGGGTTCAAGCTGTCGGTCGTCGTCACCCGGGACAACGCGAGCCAGCTCGACCAGCTCGAGGCGCTCGCGGACGAGCATGGCGCCCAGCTGCGCGTGACCCGGCTCCGCCCGTCGGGGCGGGGCGCGGACGTCTGGGCCCGCCTCCATCCGACCTCCGAGCAGCAGCGCCGCCTGTACGAGTGGTTGCACGCCCGGGGGGACGAGGTCCTCACCGGCGACTCGTTCTTCCACCTCGGCGCCTTCGGGGACCCGCTGCCGGGGCTGAACCTCTGCGGAGCGGGGCGCGTCGTGTGCCTGGTCGACCCGGTCGGGGACGTCTACGCGTGCCCGTTCACCATTCACGACGACTTCCGCGCCGGGAGCGTCCGGTCGACCGGCGGGTTCACCGAGGTCTGGCGGTCCTCGACCCTGTTCGCCGGCCTCCGCTCGCCGTCTGGCGGCGGCGCCTGCAACGCCTGCTCGTCCTTCGGCGCCTGCCGGGGGGGCTGCATGGCGTCGAAGTACTTCACGGGCCTCCGCCTCGACGGCCCGGACCCCGAGTGCGTGAAGGGCCACGGAGAGGTGCCGCTGGCGCAGGTGGGCTCCGCCGGCGTCCCGCGCCCGAAGGTCGACCACTCGTCGGCGCGGCCGGTGCGGGTCGCCCTGTCGAGGACGCCGGCTCGCCGGGTGCCCGTCGCGCAACCGGCTCGGCTGGGCGTCTGACGGGGCGCGTCATGGCCGATCGCTGGTTCGAGAGCGTGGCCGTCGCGCAGCGGCGAGCGGAGCGGCGCCTGCCGAGGTCCGTCTACCGTGCGCTCGTGGCCGGGTCCGAGCGCGGCGCGACCATGGAAGACAACCTCGCCGCCTTCGCCGAGCTCGGCCTGGCACCCATGGTCGCCGGGCAGCCGGCGAGCCGGGAGCTGGCGACCACCCTCATGGGCCAGGCGATCTCGTTCCCCGTGGTGGTCTCGCCGACGGGGGTGCAGGCGGTGCACCCCGACGGCGAGGTCGCGGTCGCCCAGGCGGCGGCGAGCAGGGGCGTCGCCGCCGGGCTCAGCTCCTTTGCGTCCAAGCCGGTCGAAGAGGTGGTCGCCGCGAACCCGAGGACCTTCTTCCAGCTGTACTGGTCGGGAAGCCGCGACGACATCGCCGGGAGGATCGAACGGGCCCGCGCCGCGGGGTGCGTGGGCATGATCGCCACCCTCGACTGGTCGTTCGCCACCGCCAGGGACTGGGGGAGCCCGTACATCCCCGAGCGGTTGGACGTCCGCGCCGCCTTGCGGCTCGCGCCGGAGGCGATCGCCCGCCCGGCGTGGCTCTGGTCGTACCTGCGCACCGGGGCTCTGCCCGCGCTCACGGTTCCGAACATGGCCCGTCCAGGACAGCTCGCGCCCAGTTTCTTCGGCGCGTACGGGGAGTGGATGCAGACGCCGCCGGCGACGTGGGACGACGTGGCGTGGATGGTGGCGACCTGGCGGGGGCCGTTCATGGTCAAGGGCGTGATCCGCGTCGACGACGCCAGGCGCGCCGTGGACGCGGGGGCGACCGCGATCTCCGTGTCGAACCACGGCGGCAACAACCTGGACGGGACGCCCGCGACCGTTCGAGCCCTCCCCGCCGTGGCCCGAGCGGTGGGCGACCAGGTGGAGGTGGTGCTCGACGGCGGGGTGCGGCGTGGCTCCGACGTCGTGAAGGCGATGGCGCTGGGCGCGCGTGCGGTGATGGTGGGGCGCGCACCGCTGTGGGGCCTGGCGGCCAACGGGCGAGCCGGCGTCGAGAACGTGCTCGACATCCTTCGCTCCGGGGTCGACTCGACGTTGCGAGGCATCGGGAGGTCGTCGGTGCACGAGCTGAGCGAGGACGACGTCGTCGTGCCGGCAGGGTTCCTGCGGCAGCTCGGCTGATGCAGCTCGCCCTGCTCACGTCGCCGGAGGCGGGCGATCGGGCCGGGGCCGGGGCCGTGCTCGCCGTGCCCGTCGGATCGACCGAGCAGCACGGCCCGCACCTGCCGCTCGGGACGGACACCGACATCGCCGTCGAGCTGTGCGCGCGCCTCGCTGCCGCACGCCCGAGCGTCGTGGTGGGCCCCGCCCTCGCGTACGGTGCGAGCGGCGAGCACGAGGACTTCGCGGGAACCGTCTCCATCGGCCACGACGCGCTCGAGTCGCTCCTCGTCGAGCTGTGCCGGTCGGCCACGCGCACCTTCTCGGGCGTCGTGGTCGTCTCCGCGCACGGCGGCAACGGCCTCGCGCTGGCCCGGGCGGCTCGGCGACTGCGGCGCGAGGGACGGCGCGTGCTCGTGTGGTCGGCCACCTGGGACGGAGACCCGCATGCGGGCCGCACCGAGACGTCCCTCGAGCTCGCGATCGACCCGGACCGTGTGCGGCTCGATCGGGCCCAGGCGGGTGACCGCCGCCCGATCGACCTGCTCTTGCCCGCGATCCAGTCCGTCGGGCTGCGTGCCGTGAGCCGCAACGGCGTGCTCGGCGACCCGGCCGGCGCGACCGCCCGGGAGGGGGCCGAGCTGCTCGACGCGATGGCGGCCGACCTCGTGGACCGGTGCTCGGGCTGGCTCGCAGGGTCGCGCCGGTGAAGCCGGTCGCCGTCGTCACCGGCGCCGCTCGGGGGATCGGCGCGGCCACGGTCCGCGGCCTGGCGGCCGAGGGCTGGTGCGTCGTCGCGGTCGACCGGTGCGAGGACGACCCGGCCGTGCCGTACCGGCTGGGCACCCGGGCCGATCTGGAGGCCGTGGTGGAGGAGGCGGGGCCCGACGTGGTGGCGGCGATCGCGGACGTGCGCGACCGGGCGGCGCTCACGAAGGTCGTGCACGACGCGGAAGCGCGCTGGGGCGGCCTCGACGCCGCCGTCGCCGCAGCCGGCGTCATCGCCGGCGGCACGCCGGCGTGGGAGCTCCCCTTCGAGGTCGAGCGTGCCGTGCTCGACGTCGACCTGGGCGGCGTGCTCGCGCTCGCGCGCGCCGCAGTACCGGCCATGCTGCGCCGTCCGTCGCCCCGGCGCGGACGGTTCCTGGCCGTCGCGTCCGCGGCCGCCACGAGGGGCCTGCCGATGCTGGCCGCCTACTGCGCGGCCAAGTCTGGCGTCGCCGGGTTCATCCGTGCGCTGGCGGTCGAGCTGGGCGGGCACGGCGTCACGGCCAACGCGGTCAGCCCCGGGTCGACCGACACGGCGATGCTCGAGGCGTCGGCCGAGCTCTACGGGCTCCCCGCCGCCGGCTCGTTCGCCGTCCAGCAGCCCGTCGGGCGCCTGCTCGGGCCTGAGGAGGTCGCCCGCGTGCTCGTCTTCCTGGCCGACGCATCGTCAGGGGGGATCACCGGCGCGGTGGTGCGCGTCGACGGTGGGCTCTCGCTCTGACCCCCGTCCGCCCGGCGAGGGCGGCTGCAGGGTGGTCGGTCCCTCGCGGCTCGGCCGCCGACCGGACGAGCCGTTCCCGCACGGGGTATGGGTGGAGCTCGCCCCCGGTGTGCAACGGCCGACGCCGACCGTCCTGTTCGGCGGGACGCCGCCACGGTTGCTACGTCTCAGCCGGCGCGGCGCGGAGTGGGTCGCCGCGCTCGAGACCCGTCCCGACGGCGACGCGGCGCCCGCCCGGCTGGCCCGCAGGCTCACCGACGACGGCATCGCGGTCCCCCACCCGAGCCCGAGGGGCGCGCCGGTCGACGTGACGGTCGTCGTCCCGGTGCGCGACCGTCCGCTGGAGCTGGCCGACTGCCTGGCGTCGCTCGGGAGCCGCCATCGGGTCGTCGTCGTCGACGACGGGTCGTCCGACCCGGACGCGGTGGCGGCGATATGCCGCCTCCACGGCGCGGACGTTGTCCGGCGGGCGGTCCCGGGTGGCCCCGCCGCGGCCCGCAACACCGGGCTCCGCACGGTCACCTCGGAGCTGGTCGCCTTTTGCGACAGCGACTGCCTCCCAGGTCGCGGGTGGATCGACAGCCTGGCAGGGCACTTCGTCGACCCGCTGGTCGTGGCTGTCGCGCCGCGGATCGTGGCCGCAGTGGCAGGGCACGGCTCCTCCCTCTTGGACCAGGGCGCGCGCCCGGCGCCGGTCCGCCCCGGCAGCCCTGTGCCGTTCGTCCCCGCGGCGGCGGTGGTGTTCCGTCGCGGCGCGCTGGGCGACGGCTACGACGAGGGGTTCCGCTACGGCGAGGACGTGGACCTCGTCTGGCGCCTGGTCGAAGCCGGCTGGCGCATCAGGTACGAGCCGGGTGTCGAGGTCCGCCACCAAGACCCCACCGCCGCCTGGGCGCGGCTGCGGCGACGCTTCTTGTACGGGACCTCCGCGGGTCCGCTCGAGCGGGCGCACCGAGGCGCCATCGATCACCTCGCCGTCGGCGTCGGGCCGGCGTGCGCCGTCGGGAGCGTCCTTCTCGGCTCCCCTCGCCTCGCGGTGCTCGCATGGGCGGTCACGGCGGCGCGCCTCGACTGGCGGTTGCGACCGTTGGGCGTCGGAAGGCGCTTCTCGCTCCGGCTGTCGGTCGCCCAGGTGCTCCACTGCTGGCTCGGGCTCGGCCGGTGGTGCACCACCTTCGGCTTGCCCTTGCTCGTCGTCGCTGCGCTCGGGTCGCGTGGTGGCCCTGCTCGCCGGACGCTCCGGGTCCT
>JAKATJ010000163.1:0-2224 GCA_021828005.1 Actinomycetes bacterium
AGCCCCCGCCGTGCGAGAGCACCGCGGCGCGGATCTCCTCGGTCGCCTCCCACGGGCGGTCCGCGCCGAAGATCGCCGACCCCGCAACGAACACGTTCGCCCCGGCAGCGGCCGCCCTCGGCGCGCTGACCCGGTCGATGCCGCCGTCGACCTCGAGGTCCACCGCGAGGTGCCGCTCGTCGAGCGCACGGCGCACCGCGGCGACCTTGGGCAGGACCTCCGCCATGAACGCCTGCCCGCCGAACCCGGGGAACACCGTCATGCACAGCACGAGATCCACCCGGCCGAGGTAGGGCTCGACGGCCTCGAACGGGGTGTCGGGGTTCGCCGCGAGGCCGACGCGCATCCCGAGCGATCGGCACTGGCCGATGAGCTCGTCGGTGCGGCCCACCTCGACGTGGACCGTGCACCCGTCGGCGCCGGCGTCCCGAAAGGCACCGAGATAGGCGCCCGGGTCGTCCATCATCAGATGGCAGTCGAAGTACAGGCCCGAATGCCTGCGGAGGGAGGCGACCACCGGCGGGCCGATCGTCAGGTTCGGCACGAAGTGCGCGTCCATGACGTCGACGTGGAGCCAGTCGGCGACGCCGGCCACCTCGCCCACCGCTTCGGCCAGGCTGCCGAAGTCGGCCGAGAGCAAAGAGGGGGCAATCTTCAGTGCGCCCGGCTCGCCGTGCTCCCGTGGCATCGACTGCGAGCCTAGGAGCCGCCGAGCCGCTCGCCGGCGACCGGACGCGCGCCTCGGAGCCACTCGGCTGCGTGCATCGGCGCTCTCCCTTCGGGCTGCACCCGGAGCAGCTGCAGCGAGCCGTGCCCCGTGACGACGGTGGCGCCGTCGAGGGACCCCGGCGCCGCGGCGCCGGCCCCCTCCTCGGTCGCGACCACCCCGGCGTCCAGCACGAGCAGCCGCCGCCCCCGCCACGTCGTCCACGCGCGGTCCAGGCGCACGATCCGTGCGATCTCGGCGGCGGGCCGCGACCATGTGAGCCGGAGCTCTTCGGGGCCGAGCTTCTCCGCGTACGTCGGCTCACCGGTCTGCGGCCTGGGCTCGACGAGCGGGCCGCCGAGCACGTCGACGAGGAGGCGGGTGCCGACCTCGACGAGACGCCCGCGCAGCGACCCGAGGTGCTCACCGGGTGCGATCTCGACCTCCCGGCTCGCGTACAGAGGGCCGGTGTCGAGCTCCTCTTCGAGCGCCATGACGCACACGCCGGTCACCTGGTCGCCGGCGAGGATCGCCCGCTCGACCGGCGCAGCGCCGCGCCAGCGCGGGAGCAACGAGAAGTGGAGGTTCACCATCGGGAGCCGCTCCAGGACCCAGCCGGGGACGACACGGCCGTAGGCCACCACGACGCCGATCTCGGCACCCACGTCGGCGGCCGCGTCGAGGGCATGGGCGACCGGGAGCCCGAGCTGCTCTGCCTCCGCCTTCACAGGGCTCGCTGAGACGCCCGCTCCCCTGCCGCGCCGGCGGTCGGGCCGGGTGACCACGAGCCGGACGTCGTGCCCGAACTCCACGAGCGCGCGAAGCGGTGCCACCGCGAGGGCAGGCGTACCGAGATAGACGATCCTGCGGCTCGCCGTCGGCGCCACGCCGGCCGCCTTCGTGCTGGTGCTGCTCGCGGCGCCCGGTCCCCGCCCGCTCAGCGGTCGATCACCCGGGGATCACCCGGCGAGCACGCGGCGATCACCCGGCGAGCACGCGGGCGCGCAGCACCTTCAGCGCCTCGCGCCGCTGCTCCTCGTCGAGCCGCTCGATGAGGAGCGTCCCGTCCAGGTGGTCCACCTCGTGCTGGAGGACGCGCCCCTCGTACTCCTCCGCGTCGATCGAGAGCTCGTTCCCGTCGAGGTCGAGGCCGCTCAGGTGCACCTTGTTCGGACGGACGATGGTCCAGCTGAGGCCGGGGACCGACAGGCACCCTTCCTCGAAGGCCCACTCCCCCGACGTCTCGGTGATGCGCGGGTTGATCACGACCTGCGGACCGTCGCCGATGTCGTAGACGAAGAGCCGCCGCCGCACGCCGACCTGGTTGGCGGCGAGGCCCACGCCGGGAGCCTCGTGCATGGTCTCGACCATGCCCTCGACGAGCCTGGCGAGGCGGCCGTCGATCTCCTCGACGTCCTTCGTCGGCTGCTTGAGGACCGGGTCCCCGTACGTGCGAATGGCGAGCACCGACCCAGCTTACCGAGGAGCCCGGCGGGGCGGCCCGGCAGCGCCGCGCCG
>JAKATJ010000163.1:2324-3896 GCA_021828005.1 Actinomycetes bacterium
CGAGCGGTGACACCTCCACGCCGTCGGCGCCGAGCGCGGGCACGGCGTCCGACTCGAGCGTCGCCAACGCGCTGAACGGCGGCAGGCGCAGCGCCTTGCGCAGGTCCAGCTCTGTGAAGAGCCCCGGGTCCCCGCCCACGGCGGCGCGCAGCACGTCGTGCGTCGGGAGCCGGGTCTGGACCATCACCATCCCCGCCCCCCCTCGCCCGCCGCCATCCCGGTCTCCGCGGCCGCCGACGAGGCGCCCCGCTCGCGCGAGAAGCGCGAGCGACTCCTCCCCCGCGGAGAAGCGCGGCGCGAGCAGCTGCTGGTCGAAGTCCAAGAAGACGACCGCCGCCGCGCGCCGCACCCGGTGCAGCACCGCCTCCGTGCCGACCAGGACAGGCGTGTCCGGAACGCTCGCCTCGGCGCCGCGGGGGCCGGCCCGCCGGCCGGAGACCTCCCCGACCGGCACGGAGAGCAGCGCCTCGAGCTCCTCTCGGGCACGCCCGACGCCGATGCGGAGGACCCTCAGGCGCACCGAGCCGCACTCCGCGCACACGACGGGGCGCTGCGCCCCGCACGCTCTGCAACCGAGCAGGTCGCCGGTCGACTCCACCGCGCGCCGGCACACGGCGCAGCGCGCGAGCCCGCCGCACGCCGCGCACGCGAGCAGCCTCGCCCGTCCCGTTCGGTTGAGCACGCACACGACGCGTCCTCCGCCGGCCACCACCTCGCGGGCCATGCCCACCAGCTCCTCGGAGAACAACCCGGTGCGGGGGTCCGCGCCGCGGCGGTCGACGACAGTGACCGCGGGCCATCCCGACCGCTCGGACGAACGCTCGGGGGTCTCGACCGGGCCGTAGCAGGCTCGCTGCACCGCGGTCGGGCAGGGCGAGACGAGCACGCACGGCGCGCCGTCCCGTGCGGCGCGCTCGGCCACCACCTCAACTGCGTCGTAGCGGTCGTGGTAGTCGTGCACGTCGAGGACCACCGCGGCCGCGAGCGACGGCACCGGCGCCCACGCCGCCGCCCGCGACCCGACCACGACCGGCCACCCCGCCGCCGCCTCCGCCCAGCTCGACGCCACGTCGACGCCCCGGGCCCGGAGCCTCTGTCCGAGCCGCTCGACCCACCCGCTGCCCGGCGCGAGGACGAGCACCGATCCCCGCCCCGGCCGTCCCGCCGCCCCCGCCGCGGCGATCACCTCGAGGACCGCCGGGAGGAGGTCCTGTGCCGGGGGCAGCCGGCGGAGCGACGCGCCGGGACGGAGCGGGGCCGCCGCCCGCGGGCGTCCTGCCGGCAGCGCACCTCCGGCCGGTACCGGCAGCGCCCAGACGTTGCGCTCGGGCGACGCGGTGCGCAGCAGGGTCGCGACCGGCATGGCCCATCGCCACGCGCCCCACTCGGCGAGCGGGAGCACGCCCGGCGGCGGTCCCCACCCCGACACCCCGGTCACGTCGCGTACCTCGACACCCGCCGGCGGCGTCACCCCGATCTCGGCGACCCACGCGCCGACACGACGACCGTGGAACGGCACGCGCACCCGGGAGCCCACCCGGATGTCACCCTGCCAGCGCGGGGGCACCGAGT
>JAKATJ010000031.1:0-6922 GCA_021828005.1 Actinomycetes bacterium
TGTACTTCCGCCAGCTGTTGTCGGGGCGCGACTTTGCCCGCGACGACCCGGTCGCGCTGCAGATGGCCAACTTCGCCTACGCGATCGGCGACCGGGGGACCGGCGACGCGCTCCTCGTCGATCCCGCCTATCGCGTGCGCGATCTCCTCGACGTCTTGGAGTCGGATGGCATGCGGTGCGCGGGCGTCCTTGCCACCCACTACCACTTCGACCACGTCGGCGGCGCTGCGATGGGCTGGGACGTGGAGGGGATCGCCGCGCTGCTCGAACAGATCCAAGCGCCCATCCACGTCCAGCGGGCCGAGCTGCCCTGGGTGGTGCGAGCGACCGGGGTAGGCGAAGGTGAGCTCACCCCTCACGACAGCGGGGACGTCGTCTGGGTCGGGCACGTGCCCGTCGAGCTCTTGCACACGCCGGGCCACACCCCGGGGAGCCAGTGCTTCCTCGTCGACGGCAGGCTCGTGTCCGGGGACACGCTGTTCCTCCAGGGCTGCGGGAGAACCGATCTCCCAGGCGGGGATCCCGAGGCGCTGTACGAGTCGCTCACCCGGCGGCTCGCGTCGGTGCCCGACGACACGCTCGTGTACCCCGGGCACCGGTACGCGGCGGAGCCGTCCGCGACGATGGGTGAGACGCGACGGACGAACGTCTGCTATCGGCCTCGCTCCGTGGAGGAGTGGATGGCCATGTTCGGCCGGTGACCCGAGCTGGCGCCTCCGGCGGCCCGTTGCCGCGCGACGGCGCCGTCGTGATCGTCGGGGCCGCGCTCGGGGGACTGCGCGCCGCGCAGGCACTGCGCGAGGGGGGCTTCACCGGCTCGCTGATCATGGTGGGCGACGAGGTCCACCATCCCTACGACCGCCCCCCGCTGTCCAAGCAGGTGCTCGCCGGCACGTGGCCGCCGGAGCGGGCGGCGCTCGTGGACCGTCAGCGGCTCGGGGAGCTCGGGATCGACCTTCGCCTCGGGCAGCGCGCGGGCGCGCTCGACGCCGAAGCGCGCCGGGTCACCCTCGACGACGGCACGGTGCTCGGCGCAGACGGCGTCGTCGTGGCGACCGGGGCCCGGCCGCGGCGGCTGCGCGGCACCGAGGCACTGCACGGCGTGGCTGTCGTGCGCACCCTCGACGACTGCGAGCACCTCCGCCGCCGGATCCTCGAGGCTGGGCCCGGCTGTCGTGTCGTCGTGGTCGGCGCGGGGTTCATCGGCTCGGAGGTGGCGGCCACCTGCGCGGGCCTCGGCTGCGACGTCACCGTCCTCGAGGCGCTGCCGACCCCGCTCGAGCCCGCAGTGGGCGAGCTGGTGGGCGCCGCCCTCGGTGCGCTGCACGCGCGCCACGGAGTGGACTTGCGCACGAGCGCGTCGGTCGCGGCGGTGCACGAGCGGGCGGCGCCCAGCGGCGCGCCGTACGAGGTGGAGCTCGCAGACGGCGAGGTGCTCCCGGCAGACGTCGTCGTGGTCGGGATCGGCGTCGTGCCCAACACCGAGTGGCTGGAGGGGTCGGGGCTCGACATCGCCGACGGCGTCGTGTGCGACGAAGCCCTGTTCGCCGCCGACGGGGTGGTCTGCGCCGGCGACTTGTGCCGATGGACCTGGCGCCACGCAGGGGACGTGCAGTCGATACGGATCGAGCACTGGGAGCTGGCCTCGCAGATGGGGACCGCGGCGGCCCGGGGCCTCCTCGCCGGCAGGGCCGAGGCCGAGCCGTTCGACCCCGTCCCGTACTTCTGGTCGGAGCAGTACGGCGTCCGGATCCAGGTCCTCGGGCACCCGGAGCGCACGGACGAGGTCGTGGTCCTCGACGGCGCACTCGACGCCGAGGACGGCAGGTTCGTCGCCGTGTACGCGAGGGACGGGCGGCTCTCCGCCGCACTCGCGGTGTCGCGCCCGCGCCAGCTCATGGCCTTCCGCCCGCTCCTCGTGGCGGGGGCGAGCGTCGCCGAGGCGATGGAGGTGCTCCCGGCGAAGGGTTGACGCGCCCGGCGCACCTCAGCGTCAGAAATCGATCCCCGACAGCTCGGGGATCGTGTGGACGGCCCGTTCCCGCGCCTCCAGCCACCGGGCCCGCAGCTCCCGGTGGGCCGTCTCGGTGAGCGTGGGCTCGACGACCGCCCTCGGACGATAGGAGTCGGCGATCTCGTCCGTGCCGGACACCACTCCTACCGCAACGCCGGCGAGGAGGCCGGCGCCCAGCGTCGTGGCCTCGCGCTCAGCCGAGAGCTCCACGGGTCGCAGGCACGCGTTCGCCAGCGCCCGCACGAACACGCCGTTCGCGCTCATGCCGCCGTCGACGCGCAGCGTCGGGACGGTCTTCTCGCTGTCGGCCTCCGCCGCCTCGAGGAGATCGGCGCCCCGGTGCGCAACCCCCTCGAGCACGGCACGGGCGATCTCGGCGCGGCCGGAGCCCAGGGTGAGGCCGACGAGCGCCCCCCTGGCGCCGAAGTCCCACACCGGCGTGCCCATGCCCATCAGGGCGGGCACGAACCAGACGCCGCCGGTCGTCTCGCGCTGCGCGGCGAGCGCCTCGGTCTCCGCCGCGCTGGCGACGAGGCCGAGATCGTCGCGCAGCCAGTCGACGCACGCTCCGGCCGTGAGCATGATCGCCTCGCTCCCCCAGGTGAGCTCGCCGGCTCGCCGCCACGCCACAATCGGGAACGTCCCCGACGCCTGGCGCGCCGCACGTACGGGGGCCTCGGCCCCAGTGCACAGGTCGAGCATCCCGCCGGTGCCGAACGTCGCCTTGGCGAGGCCCGGTCGGGTGCACCCCTGGCCGACGAGGGAGGCCTGCTGATCGCCGATCAGCGCGCAGATGGGCGGGGATCCAGGGAGGGCGGACGCCTCCCCCAGGACCCCGCAGGAGTCGACCACGCTCGGGAGCACCGGCTCGGGGATGCGCAGCGCGGCGAGCACCCGGGGGTCCCACGTGTCCCACCGGGACGCGTCGCCTGCAGCCAGCATGCCCGTCACGGCCGCGTTGGTGGCGTCCGTGACGTGGAGGCCGCCTCCGGCTCCCTCGGGACCTCCTGCGAGCACCCAGGCGACCCAGCTGTCCACGGTGCCGGCGCACAGCTCGCCGGCCTCGGCGCGCGCCCGGTCGGGATCGACGGCGTCGAGGATCGCCGCGATCTTCGTCGCGGACATGTTCGGTGCGAGACGGATGCCGTCGGCCTGCAGCACCAGGCACGCGACGACCGTGCGGAGGTCCTGCCACCCGATCGCCGGGGCGACGGGCGCACCGGTGCGACGGTCCCAGACGAGCGCGGTCGCGCGTTGCGTCGCGATGCCGACCGCGGCGACCGGCCCGCGCTCGGCGAGCACCCCGGTGGCGAGCTCGACGACCGCCGCCGCGAGCTGCGCCCCGTCGAGCTCTGCGAGCCCGGGAGCCGGTGCGCTCGTCGCGAGCGCCGCGTGCCGGACGTGCTCGACCGTGCCGTTCGGGCGAACGATCCCCGCTCGGACGCTGCTCGAGCCCACGTCCACCACGAGCACGGCTCCGTCGGCCACCTTCCCCCCCGCGTCTCCCACGCTCTTCACGTCCCTCACGGCCCTCACGCCCCCGCGTCTCCCACGCTCTTCACGTCCCTCACGGCCAGGGCACCTCGCCGAAGCGGGTCGGGATGCCGAGCTTCCCAGGGTTCAGGACTCCCGCGGGGTCGAGGGCGCGCTTGAGCGCGACCAGCACGTCATGCGCGCCGCCGAGCGCGTGGGCGAGGAAGCGACCGCGGCTGAGCCCGACACCGTGGTGGTGGCTGATGGCGGCGTCTCGCGCGACGACGGCATCGGTGAGCGCGTCCCAGGCGCGCCGGTAGTAGCTCTCCTCGAAGGTCGCGGCAGGGCTCGCCTCCGGCTCGGCGCCGTCACCGCCGTCGCCGACACCGCCGTCACCGTCACCCCCCGGTCGCCGCCCCGCGAAGGTGAAGTACAGGCACGCCCCGTCGAGGTACGCGTGGGAGACGTGGACCGACGCGGCGATGGTGCCGTCGATCGAGCGCAACGCCGCGACGACGTCGCGGCAGAGCGCGGGCAACGTCGCCCAGCGACCCGCCACCTCCGCGGTGTCGACGACGATCCCTCCCCGCCACGACGGCGCGAGCACGGAGACGTCGTTGCGGATCCTGAGCCAATGGGCGACGATCTCGTCGTCGAGGCGTGCGGCCGCCGCGCATTCGTCGTCGACGACCGCGAGGGTCGCGGCGCAGATCGCGGGGTCGGCCTCGTCGAGCACGACGAGCACGCAGCCTCCGGGGTGGGCGTAGGTCCTCTCGGATTCCGCCGCGTCGTAGAGGCGGAGGACGGCCGGCGTGGCACCGCGGCGGAGCACCCGCCTGCAGCAATCGAGCCCCTCCTCGAAGGTGGCGAAGGAATAGGCGCGTCGGCTCTCGGCCGCGGGGAGCGGGTGCACCCGCAGCCATGCGCGGGTGATCACCCCGAGCACGCCCTCGCTGCCGGTGAACAGCTGCGTGAGGTCCGGCCCGGTCGCCGCCCGGGGAGCGCTGGCCCCGGTGTGTACGAGGCTGCCGTCGGCGAGGGCGACCTCGAGCCCTGCGACCATGTCCTCGATCTTCCCGTAGCGGGTCGAGTACTGGCCGGCGCTTCGGCATGCGAGCCATCCGCCCACCGTCGACAGATCGATCGACTGGGGCCAGTGTCCGAGCGTGTAGCCCTCTCCCGTTCCCCGGAGGGTCTCTTCGAGCTCACGGCCGTTGGTGCCGGCGGGGACCTCTGCGACGAGAGAAGCCTCGTCGAGCCGGACCTCTCCGACGAGGCCCGTGCAGTCGAGCGCGACCCCGCCGTAGACGGGCACTGCGCCGCCGCACACGCCGCTGCGGCCTCCCATGGCCGTCACGGGGACGAGGTCGCGGGCGCACGCTGCCAGGAGCCGGGCTACCTGCGCGGCGGAGGTGGGCCGTACGACGGCCGCGGGACGGGCCGGCACCTGCCCGCGCGCCGCCCAGCCGATCGCGAGCGGCCACCAGTCCCGTCCTGCCTCCGCGCGCGGCCCCAGCCCGAGCTCGACGGCTCCTCCCTCCTGGCGCACCCGATCGAGGATCGCGCGCGGGACGGGGACCGCACGTGCGCCGAGCCGCTGCGCAGCGGCCTCCGCGCCCCCATCGATGGGCGTCGGCGGGACGGGTGCGCGTCGGCGCCCGGGCGCCCCGCCTCCGGCGGGCGCGGCCGCCGTCAACGTCGCTCCTCGATCCCCGTCCGGACACCTGCTCGCTCCAGGTCCGCGCGGACGCGGGCGGCGAAGGCCTGGGCGTGGCGCAACGCCTGGTCGTCGCTCCACCCCAGCTCGGGCGCGATGAGCGACGCGACCGCCGGCGCGGCGCGTGCCGCCGCCCACCCGTTCTGCAGCACGGCGCGGGTCCGGCGGCTGAGCACGTCGTCGACCGACTGGGCCATCTCCTCGCGTACGGCGTAGATCACCTCGGCACCGACGTACGGGAGACCGTCGACGACGGCTTCACGCAGCTCGGGACGTGCGCTCCACAACGTGCGTACGGCGCCTGCCTCGGTGCCGTAGCGGGCGAAGAGACGGTCGGCGCGCTGCGCCGAGTCGAGATCGCCCGCTGGCGCGCCGCGCAGCGCGAGCCTGCGCGTCCCGGAGCGGCGAGGTTCCTTCCCTTCGCCGAGCACGCGTACCACGGCGTCCATTGCGTCCTGGGCCATGCGCCGGTACGTGGTCAGCTTGCCGCCGGTCACGGTGACGAGCCCGCCCGCCGAGATGCGCACCGAATGGCGTCTCGAGAGATCGGCGGTGCGCGCGGAGACGCGCCTTGCGGCACCGGGCGCGAGCAGCGGTCGCAGCCCGGCCCAGACCGCGGTGACGTCGCGGGGCGCCAGGGCTGCGGTCGTCGAGGCGTTCACCGCCGAGAGGAGGTAGTCGACATCCGCCGGCGTGCATGCCGGGTCGTCGAGCGGGCCGGCGTAGTCGGTGTCGGTGGTGCCCACGTAGGTGACGCCGCCTTCGGGCCAAGGGACGACGAAGACCGAGCGACGGTCGCCGTGGACCGGGAGCACCGTCGCGACGTCGCAGGGCAGGGACGCTGCCGGCACGCTCACGTGCACGCCTTTGGCGGGGCGGAGCGACCGGGGAAGACCGCCCTCGGCGAGCGCTCGCACCTCGTCGGCCCACACCCCGGTCGCGTTCACGACCGCCCGGGCGCGCACGTCGAAGTCGGGCCCCACCGCCGCGTCGCCGAACGCGCCCGAGGTGCCTGGCATGACCTCGGGGCTCACCCTGCAGCCGCGCACCCTGCCTCTCCGATCGGTCACGAGCCCGCTCACCGCGGCGTAATTGGCCGCGACCGCGCCGTGGTCGAGCGCCGCGGTTCGCAGCACCGCGAGCGTGAGGCGCGCGTCGTCGGTATGGGCGTCGGGGTAGACGAAGCCGGCCACGAGGTCCTCGGCGCGCAGCATCGGGACGTGCGCGAGCGCTTCGTCGCGCGCGATGCGCCGGTGGCGGCTTCCGATCCGCCAGCCTCCGGTGAGGTCGTAGAGCCACAACGCGCTGGCAAAGGAGCGGGCGACCGCCGCGGACACCACGCTGTCCTGGCCGAAGAGGGGAATGAGGAAGGGGAGCGGGGTGACGAGGTGCGGCGCGTTGCGGAGCAGCAGCTGGCGCTCGGCGAGGCTTTCGTGCACGAGGTGGAGCTCTCGTCGCTGGAGGTATCGGAGGCCGCCGTGGACGAGCTTGGAGGACTTGGACGACGTTCCGGACGCGAAGTCGCCTTTGTCGACGAGCGCCGTTCGCAGGCCGCGGCTCGCCGCGTCGAGCGCCACCCCCGCGCCGGTGATGCCGCCCCCCACGACGAGGACGTCGAACTCCTCCGACGCGAGCCTCTCCAGCGCGTGGTGCCGGTCGAAGCCGCTCATCGGGGCAAGCGTGCCACAGCGGCGGTGAAAGGCGGCCCGGGCGAAGAG
>JAKATJ010000031.1:7022-19576 GCA_021828005.1 Actinomycetes bacterium
CCGAGGCACAACGGTGCTCACGCTAGGCTCCCGAGCGATGCGGTCCCCAGCAGAGCTGTCGCGGCTCTTCGGTGCCGGTGGCCGTAAGGTCGCGCCACGGGAGCAGTCCAGCTCCCGCGGGCTCGACGCAGCGACGGGCTGACCATGGACGCCCCGATCGACCCTTCACCACGTACGCTCGACGACACGACAAGCAGCTTCCAGCACCAGGAGGAGCAATGCCCCAGCTCAAGGGCTCGAAGACCGAAGAGAACCTGAAGACGGCGTTTGCCGGCGAGAGCCAGGCCAACCGCCGCTACCTGTACTTCGCACAGAAGGCCGACGTCGAAGGCTACCCGGACGTGGCGGCCCTCTTCCGATCTGTCGCCGAAGGGGAGACTGGGCATGCCTTCGGCCACTTCGACTTCTTGCGCGAGGTGGGCGACCCCGTCACGGGCTCTCCGGTCGGGTTGACGACGGACAACTTGAAGAGCGCGATCGAGGGCGAGACCTACGAGTACACCGAGATGTACCCGGGCTTCGCCAAGACGGCCCGCGAGGAGGGCTTCGACGAGATCGCGGAGTGGCTCGAGACCCTCGCGCGGGCGGAGAAGTCCCATGCGGGCCGCTTCACCAAGGGGCTCGAGTCCGTCTCCTGAGCGCTTCGGCCCGAAGCCGGGAGCGCGACCGTGGCCGTCCGCCTTCTCGGCGTCGGCGACATCCTCGACCTGCGCGCGTACGAACGCGTCCGTGACGACTACCGCCGGCAGATCATCGAGCTGAAGCGGCGGCGCCGGGTCGCCCTCGGCCCCGTCCTCACGGTCGTCTTCGAATGTGCCGACACCGTGCGGTTCCAGGTCCAGGAGATGGCGCGCGCCGAGCGCATCGCGACCGACGAGGGGGTCCAGCAAGAGCTGGACGTCTACAACCACCTCCTGCCCGAGGTGGGCGAGCTTTCCGCCACGCTGTTCGTCGAGCTCACCACCGAGGCGGACCTCCGCCACTGGTTGCCGCGATTGGTCGGGATCGAGCGCGCGCTCGCCTTCGAGCTCGGAGACCCCGTCGCCGTGGTCGTGCCGTCCACCCCCGAGGCGACCCATGCCGAGGCTTTGACCAGGGAGAACGTGACCGCGGCGGTGCACTATGTCCGCTTCGAGTTCCCGCCCCGGGCCCGGACCTGGTTCTCGGGCGAAGATGCCGCGGTCCTGGCCGTGCACCACCCGGAGTACGAGGCCCGCGCGGACCTGTCCCCCGAGGTGCGCGCGGAGCTCGCCGGGGACCTCGAGGGCCGCAGCGAGCTGATCCCGCTGCCGCTTCTCGCCTGACGCGTCCGAGCGGCTCCGCCAGGGCTCCCGATCGCGCGTTCACCCAGGCCAGCGGTGGCCGCGTCCGTGAGCGCCCTTTACAGGACGGTGACTGGCGCGGCATAATCGATGTTCTGCCGCAATCGGGGTGAGGAGTGCGATTGCCTCCAGGCGCCCCGGCAGCCGGCAGGCCCGCCCCACCAGATTCTCCCCACCAGACCAGCCCCACCAGATTCTCCATACCAGACGAGTGCAGAGGATGTGCCTTCCATGACTGCCACGTGGCGCAAGCGGGCCGCCTGCCGGGGCATCGACGTCGAGATCTTCTTTCCCGAGAGCGACGACGACGCCGAGGCCGAGGCGGCGAAGGGCGTGTGCGAGGTGTGCCCGGTCCGCCAGGCGTGCCTCGAACATGCCCTGGCGCAGCGCGAACGGGAGGGCGTCTGGGGAGGGACGACGGAGCGCGAGCGCCGTCGGATCCTGCGGCAGCGCCGCAAGTCGGCCTGACGGCGTCGACCCGCCGGGAGCCCTGCCTCCCGGCGTCCAGCCTGCAGAGGCTTCGAAGGATGGCTGCGGTCGCGCGGTAGCGTCATGTGCCGTGACTTTCGAACTCCCTGAAGAGATGCAGGAGCTCCAGGCGTCGGCACGCAGGCTCGCGCGCGACAAGGTGATGCCTCGCGCTCGCGAGATCGACCGGAGCGGTGAGTACCCCGCCGACCTGTTCGGCGCCTTCCGTGACGCCGGGTTCCTCGGGCTTTGCATCCCAGAGGAGCTCGGGGGCTCCGGTGCCGGGGTCCTCGGGCTCACCGTCGCGGTCGAGGAGGTTGCCAAGTACTCGAGCACGGCCGCCCTGATGCTCCTGCTCACGAGGCTTCCGACCGGTCCCGTGCTCATCGCCGGCAGCGAGGACCAGAAGCGCCGGTACCTGCCGCCGATCGCCGAGGGCCGCCAGCGCGCGGCGTTCGGGCTGTCCGAGCCGCAGGCGGGAAGCGACGTCATGGGGATGCGGACCCGGGCGGTGCCAGACCCGGACCGGCCCGGGGGGTGGATCCTCACGGGGACGAAGTGCTGGATGTCGGGCGTGCGCGAGGCGGACTGGTACACGGTCTTCGCCAAGACGGGCGACCCGCAGAGCCGAGCCCACGACTCGGTCACCGCCTTCATCGTCGAGCGCGGCTTCGAAGGCGTCTCGGTCGGGCGTACCGACAAGAAGATGGGGGTCCGTGGGGTCGACACCGGCGAGCTCGTCCTCGACGACGTGCACGTCCCTGCCGGCAACGTCATCGGCGAGGTGGGCGGCTTCCGGCTGGCCATGCTGGGGTTGAACTCGATGCGCCCGGTCGTCGCCGCGAGGGGGATCGGCCTCGCAGAGGGCGCGCTCATGTACGCGACCGACTACGTGAAGGCTCGGGCCGCGTTCGGAAAGACGATCGCCGATTTCCAGGGGATCCGCTGGGAGATCGCCAAGTGCGCGGTCGACATCGAAGCCGCGCGCTTGCTCACCTACCGAGCCGCCGCGATGGCGGACGCGGGACGGTTCGCGAAGGAGGACGTGCCGCTCCTCTCGATGGCCAAGTACTACGCCACCGAGCTGGCGGTCCGGGCGTCCGGACTTGCCGTCCAGCTGCTCGGGGCGGCGGGCTACATGGAGGACCACCCGGCCGAGCTGTGGTACCGCGACGCGCGCCAGCTCACCATCGTGGAAGGGACCTCACAGGTCCAGCTGGACCTGATCGGACGTGGGGTGATCGACGGTGACCTCTGGTGGGACTGACGCCAGGGTGGCGTCGGGAGCGCTGACAGGCCGCGGGCCGTTCGCGGACCTCGGAGGCTGGCCCGGCGTGCTCGGGCGCATCATGTCCGGCGAGTCGCTCGCCGAGGACGAGGCGGCGGCCGTGATCGGCGCGGTGCTCGACGGCGCTGCGACCCCCGCCCAGACCGCCGCGCTTCTTGTCGCCTTGCGAATGAAGGGCGAGTCCGTGGAGGAGATGATCGGGCTCGTGAAGGCGATGCTTGCGCACGCCGTGCCGCTCAGAATCGACGGTGACGTCGTCGACGTCGTCGGCACGGGAGGCGACCGGCTGTCGAGCATCAACGTCTCGACGCTCGCAGCGTGCATCGCCGCCGGCGCCGGCGCACGGGTGTGCAAGCACGGCAACCGCGCCGCGTCCTCCTCGGTCGGAACCGCGGACGTCCTCGAAGCCCTGGGGGTCGAGGTGAGCCTCGGGCCGCGGGGGGTCGCGCGCTGCGTCGAGGAGGCAGGCATGGGGTTCTGCTTCGCGCCGCGCTACCACCCGGCGATGCGCCACGCGGCGCCGATCCGGCCCGAGCTCGGGGTGCCGACGGTGCTCAACTTCCTCGGCCCGCTCGCCAACCCCGCCCGTGCCCGCCGGCAGCTCGTCGGGGTGAGCGACCCCGAGATGGCCCCGAAGATGGCCGAGGTGCTCGGCTCGAACGGGAGCCTGCACGCGATGGTCGTCCACGCCGACGACGGTCTCGACGAGCTGAGCGTCACGTCCCCTTCCTCGGTGACCGAGGTGGTGGCTGTGCCGGACGCGCCCGGCGGCTACCTGCTCCGGTCCTTCCGGCTCGAGCCCGAGTCCCTCGGCGTCGCGCGCTCGTCGATGCGGGAGCTCCGGGGCGGTGACGCCGCGTACAACGCGGGGGTGATCCGGCACGTGCTCGAGGGCGAGCGGAGCGCACGCCGCGACATCGGGGTGCTGAACGCGGCCGCTGCGCTGGTGGTGGCAGGCCGCGCGGAGGGGATCGCCGACGCGATGGCGCAGGCGTCGGACGCGCTGGACTCGGGCCGTGCGCTCGCCGTGCTCGAGGGACTGGTGCGGGTCTCGCGTGAGGAGGCGGACGCCGAGCGCGCCGCGGGCGCTCAGCCGCTGGACGAAGGGAGCGGGCTCCCGTCCGCCGCCACATAGGCGACGCCGTCACCCCCGAGGCGGTGCCGCATCACCGAGAGGGCCTCGGGGTTGTCGTCGACGAGGACGAAGTGCCGGCCGAGCTCGCGCGAGACGGCGCCCGTCGTGCCGCTGCCGGCGAAGAAGTCGAGCACTCGCCGTCCCGGCGCAGACGACGCCTGCACGATGCGGCGGAGCACTCCAGCAGGTTTCTGCGTGGGATAGCCGGTCCTCTCGGCCCCCGACGTGGGCACGATCGTGTGCCACCACACGTCGGTGGGCAGCTTCCCTCGTGCCGCCTTCTCGGGGGTGACGAGGCCGGGCGCCATGTAGGGGATGCGGTCGACCGCCGTACGGTCGAAGTGGTGGGCCCCGGCGCGGCGCACGTAGACGAGGATGGTGTCGTGCTTCGCGGGCCAGCGGTCGCGCGCCCGGCCGCCGTAGTCGTATGCCCAGATCAGCTCGTTCAGGAAGCAGTCCCGACCGAAGATCTTGTCGAGGAGCACCTTCACGTAGTGCGCCTCCCGGTAGTCGAGGTGGACGTAGAGCGTCCCGTCGTCGCTGAGCAAGCGGCGGGCGTGGGCGAGTCGGGGCCCGAGGAAGCCGGCGTAGTCGCCGAAGGAGTCAGCGAAGGCATGGGTGCCTGCGTCGATCGTGCGGTACCGGTGGCCGCCGAAACCGACGCGGTCGCCCTCCTCGTCGCGTCGAACCACGACCGTACGCTGCCGGCGGACCGAGCCGGTGTTGAAGGGGGGGTCGACGTAGACGAGCTGGAAGGTGCCGTCTGGGAGCGTGGGCAGCACGTCGGCGTTGTCGCCGAGGACGACGAAGTCGCGCGGGGTCGCCAGGTCGATCATGGGTGCTCGGCTCCGGGGTCGCCACCGACCATACTCGCCGTCGGCCAAGATGTCGCGGTGCACGAAGACGGCGAAGGGACCGGCGAAGGGACCGGCGAAGGGACCGGCGCGACGCTGCCGGACGGCCCCCTCGCGGGCTTCCGTGTGATCGAGCTGGCCGGGCTCGGCCCCGCCCCGTACGCCTGCATGCTCCTCGCGGAGGCGGGCGCGGACGTCCTGCGCCTCGAGCGCCCGGGCGGCCCGGCCGCCGGGCCCGAGCCCACGAGCCGCGACCTGCTCAGCCGAAGCCGGCCGTCGGTGGCGATCGACTTGAAGCGCCCGGAGGCCCAGGCGCTCGTCCTCGACCTCGTCTCGCACGCCGACGTCCTCGTCGAAGGGTTCCGGCCGGGCGTCGCGGAGCGGCTCGGGATCGGCCCCTCGGACTGCTGGGCGCGCAACGCACGGCTCGTCTACGGCCGCATGACTGGCTGGGGGCAGGACGGGCCGCTCGCGGCCCGGGCGGGTCACGACATCGACTACATCGCGCTCGCCGGCGCGCTCTGGCCGATCGGGCGCGAGGGCGATGCGCCCGTGCCTCCCTTGAACCTGGTCGGCGACTTCGGCGGAGGCGGGATGCTGCTCGCCTTCGGCGTCGTGGCCGCGCTGCTCGAGGCGCAGCGATCGGGCACGGGTCAGGTGGTCGACGCCGCGATGGTCGACGGCGCCGCATCGCTCACGACGATGCTGCACAGCATGTGGCTCGCCGGCGGGTGGACGCCGACGCGGGGCGCGAACCTGCTCGACACCGGCGCCCCCTTCTACGAGGTCTACGAGACGGCAGACGGTGGCCACATGGCGGTCGGCGCGCTCGAGCCACAGTTCTACGAGGCGCTGCTCTCCGGCCTCGGGCTCCGCGCAGAGGACATCGGCCCGCAGCAAGACCGGTCCCTCTGGCCGGCAGCCAAAGCCCGCTTCGCCGAGGTCTTCCAGACGAGGACCCGCGACGAGTGGACGGAGCTGTTCGAGGGCGTCGACGCGTGCGTGGCGCCGGTGCTCGCTCCCTGGGAGGCGGCCGACCATCCGCACAACCGCGCGCGCCGCACCTTCGTCGTCCACGACGGCGCGCCCCAACCGGGGGCGGTCCCGCGTTTCAGCCGCACCCCCTCGAGCGTGCGAGACGCGTCCGGCCCAGCCGATGCGCTCGGGCGCTGGGGCGTCGGCGAGGAGGCCCTCGCGGCCCTGGTCTCCTCCGGCGTGATCGCAGGCGAGTCGTGAAGCTGGCGCGCGCCGTCGTGCACGAGCTCATGGTCCAACCCGGCAAGCCGGCGGGCTTGAGCCGCCGCAGCACGTCCACCACGCGCAGCGATTGGCTCGGGCCGCTCGGGCGCGCGCACCCCAAGGAGGTGGCCGAGCACGACCTCGACGCGTTCAAGTCGGCGCTCATGGTCGCACAGGACCTCCTGTACGCCTCCGACCGCTGGTCGCTCCTGCTCGTCTTCCAGGCGCTCGACGCAGGAGGGAAGGACGGCACCATCAAGCACGTGATGTCGGGGGTGAACCCGCAGGGCTGCGACGTGATCTCCTTCAAGCAGCCCTCGGAGGTGGAGCTGCGCCACGACTTCCTGTGGCGCTGCTCGACGAGGCTGCCAGAGCGCGGGCACATCGGGATCTTCAACCGCTCGTACTACGAGGACGTGCTCGTCGTGCGCGTCCATCCCGAGCTCGCGGCGCGCCGGCCCGCGGGAGCCGCCGCCTCAGGGCAGCTGTGGCGGGAGCGCTTCGAGGACATCAACGCCTTCGAGCGCCACCTCACGCGCAACGGCACCCGCATCGTCAAATTCTTCCTCCACGTCTCGGAGGCAGAGCAGCGTCGCCGCCTCCTCGAACGGCTCGACGATCCCGACAAGCAGTGGAAGTTCTCGCCGGCAGACCTCGCGGAGCACGGCCGCTTCGACGAGTACCAGGTCGCCTACGAGGACGCGATCACGGCGACGTCGACCCCCTGGGCGCCGTGGTACGTGGTGCCGGCGGACCACAAGTACGCGTTGCGCGCGCTCGTCGGGGGGATCGTGGTCGACGCGATCGACGCGCTCGACCTCTCCCGGCCCGAGCTCGACGATGCACAGCGCCAGGCGATCGCACATGCCGCCGAGGTGCTGCGCGCCGAGGATCGAGGGGGCTGAACGGTCGCCGCGCCGCGCCGTGCCGGGCACGCGGCGCGGTCAGGGTCGGGCTCCGCGCCTCCTGGGCCCCGAGCCCCCGATCCAGCGGGCTCCGGGCCGTGGCGCGCGTGGGCTGCCACCGGGCGGCCGCGGACCTGGCGAACTGTCGTCTCCCCCCGGCTGCCGGCCGGCGGGCGGTGGCTCGGGCGGAGGCCGGCGGACGGCGGTCACGGCGGGGCCCGGAGGGACGCGGCCCGCGAGGACGGCCGCAGGCGCCGGCGGCGCGGCGGCGGCGGTCGCGACGTCCCTCGGGTACCGGCGGACCGCGACGAAGAGGTAGCTGGCGCTCAGGGCGAGGGGGACGAGCATGATCACGAACGTCCAGCGCAGCCCCTGGTGCCCGTGTGTCTGCCCCCCGAAGACGTAGTCGGAGATCCCGCCGAAGATGACCGGCGCGAGCGCCTGCGCCATGGTGCGCACGAAGGTGCGGATGCCCTCGGCGCGGCCCCAGAGCCACGACGGCATGATGTCGAGCCGGGCCGCGTCGATGGGCGGGTTCTGCGCAGCCAGCCCGAACCCGGCGAACACCAGGTAGGGGAGCGCGGTGAGCGCGCTGTGGGTGACGAGCGGCGGGATCATCATCACGACCGTCAAGGTCGCGGCGATGGCGGCCACCTTGACCCTGCCGGCGAGGTGCCCGCGGCGCAGCAGCGCGTCGCCGAGCGGGCCCGCGACGAGGACCCCCGCGATCGCGCCGGCCCCGACCACGAGGAGCAGCCCGTTCGCCAGGGCAGGCGCCACGTGGTACTGCCCCTGCTTGCCCGAGACGAACTCGACACCGAAGGTCTCGACGCCGGCGAGGAAGTAGTAGCCGAGGGCGCCCGAGACGATGAGGACGACGTTGGTCCGGACGGCGAGCACGTAGCGGACCGCGGCGAAGAACCCCATGCGCGGGTCTGCGCGGGCGAGGAGCGCGCGGTCCGGCTTGATGCCGCGCTCGAGCGCCATCCTCTGGGCGTCGGTCTGGCTCTCCGGCGGTGCCTCTTCGACCGGCGATGTCACCGCCGCCGCGAAGGGAGCCTGTCCGTGCGCGCGTGCGTCGGTGCCCCGTGCCGCGAGCCACGGCCGCGTCCCCGGCTCAGGGGCGAGCGCCCCGCGGCCCCCGCGGAGCGGCTCGGGCAGCTGGAAGACGGCCCACGCGAGCACGAAGGCGGGAATGGCGAGGAAGACGAAGGCGAGGCGCCACGACAGGGCAGCGAGCTCGCCGGTCAAGGCGAACCCCAAGCCCCCCCCGAGCAGCTCTCCGGTGAGGATGTAAGAGTAGATCTGGCCGCGCTCGCCGCTCGCGAACCAGTCCCCTACGAGGGAGGCCACGACGGGGCCCGCGACCGCGGTCACCCCGCCCAGCGCGAGCCGCGACACCATCAGCTCGCCGAACGACCCGGCGGCGGCGCTCCACACCATCGCGATGCCCCAGAGCACGACGGACGCGCCCAGGAGCCAGGTGCGCCGCAGCTTGTCGGCGAGGGCGCCGAACGGGAGGGAGAACACGGCCCCGACGACCGCGGTGACGCTCACGAGGAGCCCGACGTCGAATGTGCTGATCTTCAGCGCGGATCGGAGCTCGGTCGCGGCGGCGCCCACCGTGGCGGTGTCGGCGCTCGAGAGGGCGAGGACGCACGCGAGCACGACGATCACCCGGGTACGCGCCCGCCCCCCGAGCACCGGGATCAGCCTGTGCTTGGCGGAGCGGGCGCCGCGGCGTGCGGCCCGTCCCACCGAAGGGATCAGCCCCGGCCCCTCGTGCGACGCCACGCCCCCATCCTCGCCGATGCCGCGGCGCAGGCGTGCACGGAGCCGATGTGCCTCCTACGGGGCGCCGCGCGCCTGCCTCCTACGGGGCGCCGCGCGCCTGCCCGCTGGTGCGCTCAGCCGAGCCGGCGCTCCAGGTCGTCGAGCGCCTCGCCGAGCTCCACCGGCAGGCGGTCGCCGAACTGCGCGAAGTGCGCTCGTATGAGAGGGACCTCCGCTCGCCACTCGTCGATGTCGACGCGGAGGAGCTCTTCCATGTCCTCCTTGGACACGCGGGTGCCCTCGAGGTCGATCTCGCCTGGAGCGGGGACGAACCCGATCGGGGTCTCGACCGCGTCGCCGCGCCCGCTCACCCGCTGGAACACCCACTCGAGGACTCTGGAATTGTCGCCGAAGCCGGGCCAGAGCCAGCGGCCGCCCGCGTCCTTCCGGAACCAGTTGACGTAGAAGATCTTCGGCAGCACCGAGGGGTCGGGGGCCTCCGCGCCGATGCGCAGCCAGTGCGCGAAGTAGTCCCCCATGTTGTAGCCGCAGAACGGGAGCATCGCGAAGGGGTCGCGCCGGAGCTTGCCGACGGCGCCGGCTGCGGCCGCGGTGGTCTCCGACGCCATGATCGACCCGAGGAAGACGCCGTGGCGCCAGTCGAACGACTGGAACACGAGCGGCACCACCGACGCGCGGCGTCCCCCGAGGAGGATCGCCGAGATCGGCACGCCGGCAGGGTCCTCCCACTCGGGGGCGATCGCCGGGTCCTGGGCCGCAGGCGCGGTGAACCTGGCGTTCGGGTGCGCGGCGGGCGTTCCCTTGTGGGGCGTCCAGTCCTCGCCGCGCCAGTCCGTGAGGTGCGCCGGCGGCTCTTCGGTCATGCCTTCCCACCAGACGTCGCCGTCGTCGGTCAGCGCGGTGTTCGTGAAGATCGTGTTGGCCGCGACCGAGAGCATCGCGTTCGGGTTCGTCTGCGAATTGGTCCCGGGGGCGACCCCGAAGAAGCCCGACTCCGGGTTGATGGCGTAGAGGCGGCCGTCCGCCCCGAACTTCATCCAGCAGATGTCGTCGCCGACCGTCTCGACCTTCCAGCCGGGAAGGGTGGGGACGAGCATGGCGAGGTTGGTCTTGCCGCACGCCGAGGGGAACGCCCCGGTCACGTAGCGGGTCTCGCCGAAGGGGTCGGTCAGCTTCAGGATCAGCATGTGCTCTGCCATCCAGCCGTCGTCGCGCGCCATCACGGACGCGATCCGGAGCGCGAAGCACTTCTTGCCCAGCAGCGCGTTGCCGCCGTAGCCCGAGCCGTACGACCAGATCTCCCGCGTCTCCGGGAACTGGACGATGTACTTGTTGTCCGAGTCGCACGGCCACGGCACGTCCTTCTCGCCGCGCTCGAGCGGGGCACCCAGCGAGTGGAGGCACGGCACGAACACGCCGTCGGCACCGAGCACGTCGAGCACCGCGTCGCCCATACGGGTCATGATCCGCATGGAGACCGCGACGTAGGGGGAATCGGTGATCTCGACGCCGATGTGGGCGATGGCCGAACCAAGCGGGCCCATGGAGAACGGCACGACGTACATCGTGCGGCCCTTCATGGAGCCGCGGAACAACCCGGTGAGCGTCTCGCGCATCTCCTTGGGATCCCGCCAGTTGTTGGTCGGTCCCGCGTCCTCCTGGCGCTCCGAGCAGATGAAGGTGCGGTCCTCGACGCGCGCCACGTCGCCGGGGTCCGAGCGGGCCAAGTAGCTGTGGGGACGCTTGGCCTCCGAGAGCTCCTTCATGGTGCCCTTCTCGACGAGCAGCTCGCAGAGCCGGTCGTACTCCTCGGCCGAGCCGTCGCACCAGTGCACCCGGTCGGGAGTGGTGAGGGCAGCCACCTCGTCGACCCACGCCAGCAGCCTGCGGTTCTGGGTTGGCGGTGCGTCCAGGCTTCTGGTCATGTCATCTCCCATCCGTGCTCGTCCGATCCGTGCTCGGTGCTGCAAGCTGCCGGCTCGGGGCTTCCGGGCCGGTTCGTGCTGATCGATCATGTCTCGGTCCCGGCCTGCACGTGCAATCGGCCCCTCGGAGCGCAGCCCATGAGCCCCGAGGGGCCGCGTCGGGACGCCTTCGTGGATGCAAGCGTCTGGATCTGTGAGCCTAGAGGATCGGTTCCGACTCGATGATCTGGCGGGCACAACCTCAGGAGGACGCTTTCAGGTCCGTCGAACAGACTCCGTTCGAGTTGGGCGGCAGCACCCGGGTGTGGTACCAGACGTTCGTGTACGCGAAGGTGTACGCGGGGACCCCGGGCACGGCCGAGACGTGCATGACCGACCGGACGGGCAGGTCGGTCGCGAGCGAGACCGTGTCCACCTCGGTCACCCTCTGGCCCTTGGTCCCCCAGGGGTACGTCGAGGTTACGATCTCCGCGCCCCCTGCTCGGTGCATCGAGACGAAGTCCCCGTACAGGCCGTACCCGGAGGGACCGCCGACCGCCGCGTACCCGCCGACGTAGGCCGGACCGTGCACGGTCCCCGCGCACGGCTGGTAAACGAAGGGCGTCCCCGACCCGACGACGGCCGGAAACGCGTTCCCCCCGAGCAAGATCTCGCCGCGCGAGGTCAACACGATCCCGAAGGAGCCGAACGCTTTCCCGACCCCGCCGTAGAGGAGCGTCTCGGTCACGAAGCGCACCCGACCCGCGGACGCCAAGATCCAGACGGATCCCTGCGCCGGCGTGAACCCGGGCTCGTGGGGGGAGAGCTGGACCCACGAGTAGTCCCCGTTCGGGTACGCCTTCACCTGCGCGAGCGTGTCCGCCGCGCGGAAGATCTCTTGCTCGGCGGTCGCGGCGCGCGTCGCCGCGACCACCTTGCGGTAGAACGCGATGATCGCCGGGTTGCCCGACGGCCGCGGCAAACGGTCCGTGTGCCGCGTGGACCCGCCCGACACCGCGGACGCGCCGAGCGCGAGGACCGTCACCGACGCGCACGCGGCTGCCAGCCGACCGATCCGTCCCATCGTCCCCTTCTCCATGCCGACCTTTCGTCCGCGTCGGGACCCGGCCACACGCCCGACGGCCTCGCCTCGCTGCAGCCTAGATGATCGATTCCAACGGGTCCCCTGTGTGTTGGACCCGGAGCCCTCGGCGCGCTCTTGGAACCACGGGTCGAGATGGTAGGCATTGGCCGTGGCACCGCCGACAACCACGTCGCCGGCGTGCGCGACCGCGGGTGGCCAGGGGGGTGAGGACGCGGCCGTCCGCCGCATCGCAGAGGTGTTCCGACGGGAGGTCGGCGCGCCGCCCCACGGCGAGGTCTGGATCGGGGACGACGCCGCGGTGCTGGCCCCGCCTTCGGGGCGGCTCGTCTTCGCCACCGACGCTGTGGTCGCCGGTGTGCACGCGGACCTGGCGTTCTGCGGGCTCGACGATCTCGGCTGGAAGGCGCTCACGGCCACGCTGAGCGACATCGGTGCCGTCGGCGGCAGGCCGGCCCACGCGGTGGTGGACTTCTGCGTCCCTCCCGGGACGGACCTGGTCCTGCTCGCGACCGGCGTCGCCGAGGCGGCTCGTGCGTGGGG
>JAKATJ010000032.1:0-12715 GCA_021828005.1 Actinomycetes bacterium
TGCAGGCCGAGCACGGCCCCGACGGGCTCGCGTGGCTGGTCACGTGGTCCGAGGAGAAGGCCGAGGAGGTGGAGGAGGCGCTCGGGCGTGTCGTCGCCTCCTCGCCGCGCCGAGACGACCTCTCCGCTACGTTGCGCAGCAACGGCTACGCATGCATCGTCGACGGCGCCGAGCATGCGGTCGCCGTCGCGAACGTGGTCGCGCCGGAGCACCTCGAGCTCCTCTTCGACCAGGCGGAGACGCTCCTTGCCTCGGTGCGGGCCGCCGGCGCGGTGTTCTGCGGCCCGTGGTCGCCGGCGAGCCTCGGCGACTACGTCGCCGGGCCGAACCACGTGCTGCCGACGAACCGGACGGCGAGGTTCGCGTCGGCGCTGCGCGCCGACGACTTCCGCCGGCACCTGCACGCGGTGAGCGCGCAGCCCTCGGCGATGGAGACACTCGGGCCGGCCGTCGTGGTCCTGGCGGAGACGGAGGGGCTCCCAGCCCACGCGGCGTCGATCGAGCTGCGGCGCGCGGCGCTCCGGGCGGGCAGCTCGTGAGCGCGCTCGTGCCGCTGCGCGAGCAGCTGGCCGCGCTCGGTGCTTACCACTCGCTCCAGGTCGCCGCAGACGTCCGCCTGAACTCGAACGAGTCACCGTTCCCGCCCCCCGACGCGTGGCTGCGAGCGCTCGCCGAGGCGGTCGGCAAGGTTGACTTCCACCGCTACCCCGACCGCGGCGCGACCGAGCTGCGCGCGGCGGTCGCCGGCCTGCACGGCGTCCTCCCGGAGGAGGTCTTCTGCGCCAACGGTTCGAACGAGGTGCTCCAGTGCCTGCTCGTCGCCTTCGGGGGCCAGGGCCGCCGCGCGCTCGTCTTCGAACCCACCTACGCGCTGCACGCGCACATCGCGGGGCTGACCGGCATGGAGGTGGTGAGCGAGCCGCGGGGTGGCGACCTCCGGGTCGACCCTGGCCGTTGGCGGGAGGCGATCGAGCGCGCCGAGCCCGACGTCGTGTTCCTGTGCTCGCCCAACAACCCGACCGGCCGCCTCGAGGATCCCGAGATCGTGACCGCCATCGTCGACGCGTCGCCGGGCCTCGTCGTCGTGGACGAGGCGTACGGGCAGTTCTCGAGCTGGTCGGCGCTGGCCCTGCGCAGCGGCGACGGGCGGGGGCGGCCACGAGGTGGAGGGGGGACGAAGGGGCTCGTCGTCGTCCGCACGTTCTCCAAGACGTGGGCGATGGCGGGCGCACGGCTCGGGTACCTGGTCGCCGACCCCGAGGTGGTGGCCGGCTGCCGCGACGCCGCGCTCCCGTACCACCTCTCGGTCCAGACCCAGCTCGCAGGCGTGCTGGCGCTGCGCTACGTCGACGAGATGACCGAGCGCGTCCGCAGGGTCGCCGAGGCGCGCGCGGAGCTGGTGGAGGGCCTCGCGGAGCTCGACGTCGATACCTGGCCCTCGGACGCGAACTTCGTCCTGTTCAGGCCGCGTGCAAAGGACGGGCGCGACGTCTGGAGGGCGCTCCTCGCCGGCGGGGTGCTCGTGCGGGACTTCTCGGCTCGTGCGGGTCTCGAGGGGTGCCTGCGCGTGACCGTCGGCACCCCGAAGGAGAACCGCCGGTTCCTCGAGGCGCTCGCGGGAGCGCTCCGGTGACGGCTGCCGCCCCGCCGCCTGCCCCGACGCCCGCCGCGACGCCTGCGCCGGGGAGGGAGCTTCGCACGCGGCGCGCGGAGCGACGCCGCGCGACGAAGGAGACCGTCGTCGAGGTCGTGCTCGACGTCGACGGCTCGGGTCGCGCCGAGGTGACGACGGGGCTCCCGTTCTTCGACCACATGCTCGCCCAGCTCGCGGCGCACGGCGGCTTCGATCTCACGGTGCGCGCAAACGGCGATCTCGACGTCGACGCGCACCACACCGTCGAAGACGTCGGCATCGTCCTCGGCGGTTGCCTGGCAGAGGCGCTCGGCGACAAGGCGGGGGTGCGGCGGTTCGCGTCGGCTCTGCTGCCGCTGGACGAGGCGCTCGTGGAGGTGGCGCTCGACCTGTCCGGACGCTCGTTCCTCGCCTACGACGTGCCGTTCGCGCCCGACACGCCGGGCCTCGGGTCGCCGCCGTTCGACCCGCAGCTCGCCGAGGAGTTCCTCCGCGCGGCCACCGCCGCCGCGGGTATCACCCTCCACGTCAACCGCCGAGCGGGGCGCAACACCCACCACGTGGTGGAAGCGGTGTTCAAGGGCGTGGCCCGCGCGCTTCGCGACGCGGTCAGGATGGAGGGCGGCAACGTGCCGTCCACCAAGGGCACCCTCTGAGCGGTCCCACGTGAGCGCCGCCGCAGGGACGATCGCGGTCCTCGACTACGGCATCGGCAACCTCCGGTCGGCCGAGCGGGCGCTCGCGCACGTCGGCGCGGCGGCCCGCCTCGTCACGGACCCTTCGCGCGTGAGGGGCGCCGCCGGCGTGGTGCTTCCGGGCGTCGGCGCCTTCGGCCCGTGCGCCGACGCGCTCGCGCGCACGGGGCTCGGCGCCGCGGCGCGCGCCGCGATCGACGCAGGCGTGCCGTTCCTCGGGATCTGCGTGGGGTTCCAGCTGCTCTACGAAGGCTCCGAGGAAGCTCCGGGCCGGGCCGGGCTCGGGGTGCTCGAAGGGACGGTCCGCCGCCTGCCCGCCTCGGTGAAGGTGCCTCAGATGCAGTGGAACACGCTGGAGCGCGTCCGCCCGTCGGGGCTGCTCGACGGTGTCGGCGAGCAGCCGTGGGTCTACTTCGTCCACTCGTACGCTCCCGGGGTGGGCCCCGAGACGGTGGCGACGTGCGACTACGGCGGGACCGCCGCGGCCGCCGCGGAGGCGGACGGGGTCTGGGGCACCCAGTTCCACCCCGAGAAGTCGGGCGCCACGGGTCTTGCGATCCTCGCGAACTTCGTGGCGCGCTGCGCGCTGTGATGGAGCTGTTCGCCGCGGTCGACGTCATGGACGGTCGCGCGGTGCGGCTCGTGAAGGGTGAGCTCGACGCCCCCCGGAGCTTCGGGGACCCGCTCGAGGTCGCAGGGAGGTTCCTTGCGGGTGGAGCCCCGTGGCTCCACGTGGTCGACCTCGACGCCGCGCGCACCGGAGGGCCGGCCAACCGCGCGGTGGTGCGGTCGCTCGCAGAGGTCGCCCACCGTGCCGGGGCGCGCGTCGAGGTCGGCGGCGGGCTGCGGGACGCCGGGGACGTCGACGCGCTGCTCGCGGCGCGTGTCGACCGGGTGGTGCTCGGCACCGCGGCGATCGAGGACCCCGGCTTCGCGGCAGCCTGCGCCGTGCGCCACCCTGGCCGGGTCGCCGTCGGGTTCGACTACCGCCGCAGCGAGCGGGGCGCGCCCGAGCTGGCCGTGCGCGGCTGGACCGAGCGGGTCGCGGTCGACCCCGCCGGGCTGCTCGCCGCGTGGGCAGACGTGCCGCTCGCGGCGTTGGTGGTGACGGCGATCGACCGCGACGGGACGCGTGAGGGACCCGACACCGAGGGGCTCTCCTGGGTCCTCGACGCGACCGACCTCGACGTGGTCGCGTCCGGCGGCGTCGGGGGCGCAGGCCACGTCGCGGCGCTCGCGCGGCTCCGTTCGCGGGCGAAGGGACGGTCCCTCTCCGGAACGGTGGTCGGCCGAGCGCTCGTGGACGGCTCGATGGACGTGGGGGAGGCGATCGCGGCGTGCGCAGCGTCCGTGTGATCCCCTGCCTCGACGTGACCGGCGGGCGCGTGGTGAAGGGCGTGCGCTTCGTCGACCTCGTCGACGCGGGCGACCCGGTGGAGCTCGCCGCGCGCTACGACGCCGAGGGCGCGGACGAGCTGACCTTCCTCGACATCACGGCCTCGTCTGACGGACGCGACACGATGGTCTCGGTCGTCGCGCGCACCGCCGAGCAGGTCTTCATCCCCTTCACGGTCGGCGGCGGCGTGCGCGGACGCGACGACGCGCGCCGCCTGCTCCGAGCCGGGGCGGACAAGGTGGCGGTGAACACGGCCGCCCTGGAGCGTCCCGAGCTGGTCGCCGAGCTCGCGGGCGAGTTCGGCGCGCAGTGCGTCGTGGTCGCCATCGATGCGCGGCGCCGGAGTGGCGGGGCGCCCGCCGGCTGGGAGGTGTGCACGCACGGCGGGCGCAGGCCCACGGGATCCGACGCGCTGGCATGGGCGGCGCGCGCAGCCGAGCTCGGCGCGGGGGAGATCCTCCTCACGTCCATGGACCGAGACGGCACCCGCGACGGCTACGACCTCGAGCTCACGCGCCGGGTCGCTGACGTGGTCGGGGTGCCAGTCGTCGCGTCGGGCGGGGTCGGGACGCTCGCCCACCTGGCAGACGGGGCGGCGGCCGGAGCCGACGCGGTGCTCGCCGCGTCGATCTTCCACCGCCGGGAGCACACCGTCGCCGAGGCGAAGGCGTACCTCGCCTCGTGCGGTGTGGTGGTGCGGCCCGTCTGACCGCCGGCCGAGGCGCGCCGGGGCGCAGCTCCGCGCCCGCCGCCAGGACGGGCGCGGACGTCGGTCAGCTCGACCTGCGGTCCGCGGACGCCACGACGACGTCGAGCGGGACGATGCGGGGCACCCTCACCAAGATCGAGGCGGCGGCGCCTGAGCTCGTGAAGAGGAGCGCGTCGTAGAGGTGGCCGAGGACGACGTGGCTCTGGAGGCCCGCCGCCACCCGCGTGGGCGCCCACGACAGGACCTTCGTGGAGACGACCGGCCCCGCGGTCGTGGCGCTGTAGCCGATGAGCGAGGCCGTCCCGGGCGAACCCAGGAGCCGACCGGCGACGAGCAGCCTCGCGTACGGCATGGGCGGGCTCACGATCGGGCTGAAGGCGACGGCGGCGCTCGTGATCGTGGGCACCTGGGCCGGTGAGGTGATCGAGGCGGGCGCGATCTCCCAGGTCCCGTAGGTGCACTGGGCACCTTGCAAGCCGTCGTGCAAGAAGTACTGCCCGTCGTAGCCGAAGACGTTGACGGTCGAGCCGTTCAGGCACGCATAGGGGGAGCGGGCCACGTTGACGTGCAAGGTGGCCGTACCCACGACCGGGGCACCGAGGTCCTCCAAGGTGAGGTTGACGAGGTGGATGAGGTCGTAGGTCGCTCCCACGGACAGACCGGAGACGGAAGAGGCGGTGACGGTGGCCGTGTAGGCCCAACTGGGCAGCGACAGACCCGGGCGGCGGGCGAGGATGGTCCCCCCGGCGCCGACGGCGAGGCACAGCAGCGGCGGGTGGGGCGTGGCGGGGCAGGTGACCCCGAGCAGGTCGGCGCTCGTGGGGGATGCCTCCTTCACCCAGGTCTTCCCCCCGTCGTCGGTGCGCAGGATCGTGCCGTGGTCACCGACGGCCCAGGCGTGCCCGGTGGCGGGAGCGCCTCGAAGGACCGACACCCCACGAAGTGGCGGCAGGCTCCCCTCGGGGGGAGAGGCCGCCGGCACCCATGTCGCGCCGCTGTCGGAGGTGAGGTAGATCCGGCTGGCGGCGAGGGTGTCGTCGGTGCCGACGGTGATGCAGTGGCTGTCGCCCGCGATCGACGGCGGGCCGCACGAGATCGACGTGAAGTAGCCCGCGCCGAGGGAGATCTGGTTCGTCCAGGTTTGACCCCGGTAGTCGAACTGGGCGTAGACGTTGCCGCCGCCGCCCACGGCGAAGTGCTCGTCGGAGTTGCCGAACGCGACGCCCCGCAGGCAGGCGTTGGGGGGTCCCCCTGGACCGCAGGTCGAGCCGGGCGGGCCGGGGATTGTGATGAGCTGCCAGGGGCTCGTCGCGCCGGCGAAGGTGAGCTCGGCCGCCACGGCGGTGCCGACGGCGAAGCAGCGGACGACCGACTGGCAGGCGACGGCGGAGAAGGGCAGGGTGGTCGAGGGGCTGGTGGGTGACACGACGGTCCAGGGAAGGCCGTTCTTCTCGAACAGGATCGTGCCCTGGTCGCCGACGGCGTAGCAGATCACGGGCACCCGGACGCCGGGCCTGGTGAACGGCACGCAGGCGACGCCGTTCAGGTCGACCGCCGTCGGGGAGACGTCGGTCCTCCAGGTGAGGCCCCCGTTCGCCGAAGAGACGATCGTCCCGCCGTCGCCCACCGCGTAGCAGTAGCCGGTCGTCGCCCCGCTCGGGGACCTGCCCGGCACGCAGGAGACCGCGTTCAGGTTCGCGGTGGTGCCCGAGGGCTCCTGCACCCACAGCCCCGTCGTGGGCGGCGGGGCGGGGCGCAGCACGACGAGGATGCTCGCCGCCGCCCCGGAGGCGGTGAACAGGAGCACGTCGTAGGTGCCGGCGCGGAGGCCGGCCGGCAGGGCCACGACGACCCGGTCCGCCGACCAGGCGACGACGCTCGTGGAGACGACCGGGCCGGCGGTCGTGGCGCTGTAGCCGACGAGCACGACCGATCCGCTCGGCGCCCCGAACCGCCTTCCTGCGACGACGAGCCTCTGCCCCACGACGGCCGTGCCGGCGATCGCAGGGGCGGCGACCGGAGAGGTGATCGAGGCGGGCGCGATCTCCCAGGTCCCGTAGGTGCACTGGCTGCCCTCGAGGCCGTTGTGGAGGAAGAGCTCACCGTGGAAGGCGAACACGTCGACGGTCGAGCCGTTCAGGCACGCATAGGGGGACGGCGAGACCTGGACGTGCAAGGTGGCCTGGCCCACGGCGGGGGCGTCGAGGTCCTCCAAGGTGAGGTTGACGAGGTGGACGAGGTCCACCACCGCGCCAAGGTGGAGTGTCGCCACGCTCGAGGAGGTGACCGTCGCGGTGTAGGGCCAGAAGACGGCGGCCTTCGCCGCGGCGCTGGTCTCAGAGGTCCAGACCGAGCCGCTCGTCCAGACCGCCGTCGCTCCAACTGCGAGCGCCGCGACGAACCGCCTCGCCGACGTCGCTCCCGCCCACTTCGTACGCATCGTCATGCCCCCTTCCTCCGACGGCACCCCTGTGGGTGGCCCATCGAGCACGAGATGCAACCAGCGCGAAAAGTTTACTCCTCCAGCACGGCCACGGGTAGTCCTTCGTCGGGCGCCGGCCCGGAAGTGCGGGCGCCGGCCCGGAACTGATCGGACCCTCGCGAGCGCTGCGAGGCTGGGCCGGCCGCCCTCGACGGGTGGGGACCGCTCCTGTTGGCGGAAGCAGGAAGCGGGCAGGAGCGGCCCTCTCGGGACCATACCTCGACGCGCTGGCGCCATCGGGGTGTTCGCTCCGTGCTCCGGCAATCGAGCACGCGCTCGCCTCGGCGCAGGACGCGCGCCGTTCGGCGCGCACGGGTGCCGTTGGCACGGTACCGTGCGAGTGTGCCATCCAGGTCGAAGTCCGACACCGCCGAGCCTTCCGAGCGCGCGCCCGCGGCGGCGCCGTCCGGCCCGGCGGCGTCGAGGGGGCCTTCCGCGCCGTCGAGGGGCGCCGACCCGAAGCAACCGATCACCGTCCTGTTCGACCGGGTGATGGTCCAGGTGACTCCCTCCGAGGGGGAGCGCCGGTCGCGTGCGGGGATCCTGATCCCGGCCACCGCGCAGGTCTCGCGCCGGCTCACGTGGGCCGAGGCGGTCGCGGTCGGGCCCAACGTCCGGTCCGTGAAGCCCGGAGACAAGGTCCTGTTCAACCCCGAGGACCGCTACGAGGTGGAGGTGCAGGGGGAGGAGTACGTCATCCTGCGCGAGCGGGACGTGCACGCCGTGGCGTCCGAACGCCTCGACGGGAGCACGGGCCTGTACCTGTGACCGTCTCCGCCGGGGTGCCGCTCGTCGATCTCGACGCCGCCCTGCTCGAGTCCGTGGCGTTCGACTCGCGGGGCCTCGTGACCGCGGTGGTCCAAGACGCTGCGTCCCGAGACGTGCTGATGGTCGCGCACATGGACCGCGAGGCGCTCGAGCGGACGATCGCGTCGGGCCGGTCGTGGTTCTTCAGCCGGAGCCGCGGCGAGCACTGGTGCAAGGGAGAGACGTCCGGCGACCGCCAGTTCGTCCGTGAGGTGCGCGTCGACTGCGACGGCGACGCGGTGCTGCTGCTCGTCGACCAGCACGGCGACGGCGCGTGCCACACGAAGGAGTGGTCGTGCTTCTACCGCGTCCTCGCCAGTGGCCCCGGCGTCCCCGCGCCGGGGCGGGAGCGCGAGGGCACGGGCCATTGACGCCACGGTCGGACGCGTTGCGTCGCCCGGCGCTGCCCCTCCGTCCCGATCTCGAAGGCTTCCGCGCCCTCGCGGGCACCGGCCAGCGGGTCCTGCCGGTGTGGACCGCAGTCGTGGGCGACCGGTTGACGCCGGTCGGCGCCTTCTCGGCGATGGTCGGCGACGCGCCCGGCTTCCTCCTCGAGTCGGTCGAAGGTGGGGAGCGGTGGGGCAGGTACTCCTTCGTTGGCAGGCGCCCGCTCGCGACGATCACCGCCCGCGGCGCAGACGTCGCCGCCGACGGCCAGCTCCCCGTGCCGACGCAGGGCGCGTCCGGCGTCCTCGGGGTGCTCGAGCGGCTGCTCTCGGCGTGCAGCGCCCCCGTGCTCCCGGAGCTGCCGCCGCTCCAGTCCGGGGTCGTGGGCTACCTCGCGTACGACGTCGTGCGGGAGATCGAGCGACTGCCGCACGTCCCCCACGACGACCTCGGCCACCCCGATGCCGCGCTCTTGGTGATCGGTCAGCTCGCCGCTTTCGACCACTGGCTCCAGCGGGTCGTGCTCATCGACAACGTGCCGGTCGACCCCGCGTGGTCACGTCACGAGGTGGACCGCGCGTACGCGGCTGCCTCGGGGAGGCTGGCAGAGCTCGCCTCGGACTGCTTCTCGGGTGGCGACGAGCCCGCAGGGCCCGTCGCGATGCCGGAGCGGCCGGCTGCGGCCGAGACGCACCGGACGATGACGCCCGAGGCGTACCGAGACGCGGTCGCCGTCGCGAAGGAGCACATCGACGCCGGGGACATCTTCCAGGTGGTCCTCTCGCAGCGTTTCGACGTCGACCTCCGCTCGGACCCCTTCCAGGTCTACCGCGCGCTCCGGCTGCTGAACCCGAGCCCGTACCTCTACTTCTTGCGGTTCGACGAGGTCACGGTGGTCGGCTCCTCCCCCGAGCCGATGGTGCGCCTGCGTGACCGCGTCGTCACCTCCCGGCCGATCGCGGGGTCCCGGCCCCGAGGCGCGACCGACGAGCAGGACAACCTGCTCGCCGCGCAGCTGGTCGAGGACCCCAAGGAGCTGGCGGAGCACGTCATGCTCGTCGACCTCGCTCGCAACGACGTCGGGAGGGTCGTCGAGTACGGCACCGAGCAGGTGGACGAGCTCATGACCGTGGAGCGCTACAGCCACATCATGCACCTCACGTCGCAGGTGTCCGGGCGGCTCCGGGAGGGCCTCGGTCCCGTCGACGTGCTGCGCGCGACGTTTCCGGCGGGCACGCTCTCGGGGGCGCCCAAGGTCCGCGCGATGGAGATCATCGACGACCTCGAGCCGACCAAGCGCGGCGTCTACGGCGGCGTGGTGGGCTACCTCGACTTCTCGGGCAACCTCGACACCGCGATCGCCATCCGCACGATGGTCGTGGGACCCGACGGGCGCGCGTCCGTCCAGGCAGGCGCCGGGATCGTGGCGGACAGCGATCCGTACGCGGAGGACGAGGAGTGCCGGCACAAGGCTGCGGCGCTGCTCGCCGCGGTGACGGCTGCCGGGCAGCTCGAGCGTTGAGCGCGGACAAGGACGCCGTGGTCTCGTGAGCAGTCCGCCCATGCCCGACGGGTACGCCGCGCTGCGTGAAGGGGTGGGCGCGTACGCGCTGGCGGTCGACGTCGTCGCGGTCAGCGGGCCCGACGCGACGGGGTACCTCCAGGGCCAGCTGAGCCAGGACGTCGCGCCCCTCGGCGTCGGCTGCTCGGCACCGTCGCTGCTCCTCGAGCCCGACGGGAAGCTCACCGCGCTGGTCCGGGTGACCCGGACCTCGGAAGACGCGTACGTCCTCGACGCCGACGCGGGGTACGGATCGGTCGTGGCCGAGCGCCTGGAGAGGTTCCGGCTCCGGACCAAGGTGAGGGTCGAGCCGTTGGACTGGACCTGCGTGGCGCTGCGCGGCGCCGCGGTGCGCGTGCCGGCCGCCGCTCGCACGGAGGCGCCCTTCGAGCTCGCGGTCGACTGGAACGGGACGCGCGGCGTGGACCTCCTCGGGCCACGCGCAGACGAGGTGGAAGAGGCGGTGCCGCGCGAGGCGGTGTGGTGCGGGGCGGCCGCGTGGGAGGCGCTGCGGATCGAGGCGGGCATCCCGAAGATGGGCGCCGAGCTCGACTCGCGCACGATCGCCGCCGAGGCGGGGCTGGTCGAGCGCGCGGTGAGCTTCACGAAGGGGTGCTACACGGGGCAGGAGCTGGTCGCCCGCCTCGACGCGAGGGGCAGCCGCGTCGCCAGGCGGCTGCGCGGCGTCGTGGCAGAGGACGTCGGGCCCGACGACGCCGGGCTCCTCGTAGGCGCGTCGCTGTGGACGCCCGGAGGCGGCAAGGTCGTCGGGCGGTGCACGTCGGCGTCGTGGTGCCCAGGGCTCGAGAAGGTCGGCGCGCTCGCGTACCTCCACCGCTCGGTCGAAGACGCAGAAGCCCTCGTGTGGGCGGCCGACGAGGACGCGCCTGCAGAGGAGCGCCGACCGGCCCATGCCCGGCCGCTGCCGCTCGTGGCGTAGCCGGGGCGAGCGAACCGGGGGGCCGGGCGGGGCGTGCGAGCCGGGGGGCCGGGCGGGGCGTGCGAACCGGGGGGCCGCGGCGGACCGGCACTACGCTTGGCGCAGTGCCCGCCTTCCTGCCCGAGATCGTCGCCGCGCACCGCCGGATGGCCGCAGCCGACGACCGTGACCCCGGCGAGCTCCTCGCGCGTGCCCTCGAGACGCCGGCGCCGCGGCCGTTCGCCGGCGCGCTCGCCGCCGGCCGCACGACGGGGCCCCACGGCCTCGCGGTGATCGCCGAGGTGAAGCGGCGCTCGCCCTCGAAGGGACCGCTCGCGCCGGACCTGGACCCTGCCGGCGCGGCCAGGGAGTACGCGAGGGGAGGCGCAGCCTGCCTCTCGGTCCTGACCGACGAGCAGTTCTTCGGGGGGAGCGCCGCGGACCTCGCGGCCGCCCGGGAGGCGTCGGGGCTGCCGGTGCTGCGCAAGGACTTCACGGTCGGGCCCCGTGACGTGTGCGACGCCCGGCTGATGGGCGCCGACGCCGTGCTCCTGATCGTCGCGGCGCTCGCAGACGACGAGCTCTCCGCGTTGCACGAGCTCGCGGGTCGAGCCGGGCTCGACGCGCTCGTGGAGGTGCACGACGAGGGGGAGCTCGAGCGCGCCCTCGCGCTCGGTCCCCGGCTGGTCGGGGTGAACCAGCGGGACCTCACGACGTTCGACGCCGACCCGGCGAGGGCGGAGCGGCTGGCCGCACGGATCCCGCCGGAGGTGGTGGCGGTCGCCGAGTCCGCGATCCGCGGCGCCGAGGACGCCCGCCGCCTCGCGGACGCGGGCTACGACGCGGTCCTCGTCGGAGAGTCCCTCGTGACCTCGGGGGACCGTACGGCCGCGGTGCGTGCGCTCCGGGGCCACCCGGTTGGCGAGCGGGGCCGGCAGGGGACGGCGTGCGCGACGATCTCCTGATCAAGATCTGCGGCATCACGAACGAGCCGGACGCGCTCCTCGCGGTCGGCCTCGGGGCGGATGCGCTCGGCTTCATTCTCGCGCCCTCCCCGCGCCAGGTCGCCCCCTCTGCCGCCTCCGACATCGTGAAGCGGCTGCCCCACGACGTCCTCACCGTCGGGGTCTTCCGAGACGAGGCGCCGTCTCGCGTGGTCGAGATCGCCAACACGGTGGGGTTTGGCGCGGTGCAGCTGCACGGGCACGAGTCCGCCGAGCAGTGCCGGTGGATCCGCGAGCGCGTCTCGTGCACGATCCGCGCCTTCCGGGCAGGGGACCGCGCGATCGCGCGGTTTGCCGAGTTCGGCGCGGACTACCTGCTCGTCGACGGGCAGAGCCCGGGGTCGGGGCAGGTCTTCGACTGGAGGCTCGCGGAAGGCGTCGTCGATCCTGGACGGATGTTCGTCTCCGGCGGGCTCACCCCCGAGAACGTCGGCGACGCGATCGCGGCGCTCCGGCCCCGAGGCGTCGACGTCGCGAGCGGCGTGGAGGGCGCCCCGGGAGCCAAGGACCCCCAGAGGCTGCGAGCCTTCGTCCGCAACGCACGCGCCGCTGCTGCGGCGTTCTCCGGGGCGTCCGGCTACGGGCGCGTCGAGCACGTCGGGCGCGTTGGTCACGGCGAGCACGTCGGGCACGCCGGTCCACACGCCGGTCCACACGCCGGGGGCGAGGGCGGTGACGCGTCCACAGGCGCGGTTACAGGCGCCTTCCCTGCCGGCGTGCCGGAAGAGGCGCCCTACGACTGGATGGAGGGATGAGCGACCCCGGCTCTGTCCCGGTGCCGGCCCCCGACCCTGGCGCCGTGTCGGGCTCCGGGCGTCCGGTGATGGGGCCGCCGGGCCCCGACGGCAGGTTCGGCGAGTTCGGGGGACGCTTCGTCCCCGAGTCGCTCGTCCCTGCGTGCATGGAGCTCGAGGAGGCGTTCGCCGCCGCGTGGGCCGACCCCTCCTACCGTGAGGAGCTCGGTGCGGTGCTCCGCGGCTACGGCGGCCGCCCGACCCCGGTCACCGAATGCCGCCGGCTGTCCGAGGAGCTCGGCGTGCGCGTGCTGCTGAAGCGTGAGGACCTCGTCCACGGGGGGTCCCACAAGCTGAACAACGTCGTCGGGCAGGCCCTCCTCGCGCG